>JALNWL010000021.1 GCA_023230905.1 Syntrophales bacterium | reverse complement strand
TGGCATCCCCGACCGTGAGTCCCGAGCAGACGCTGCTCCGGGGGCTTGCGCCCGACCGTTTCACCCTTCTACTCAAGCACAAGCCCGTTGTCGAAAAGGAGAGCTTGGGCCGGTTCGACCTGCAGTTGTCGGGGCACACGCACCGGGGCCAGCTCTTTCCGTTCAGCCTGATCACCCGCCTGTTTTTCCCCTTCCACGCGGGCGCCTACGACCTGCCCGGTGGGGGAATCCTCTACGTCAGCCGTGGGACGGGGACCTGGGGGCCTCCCATCCGCCTGGGCGCGCCGCCGGAGGTGACCGTCATCGATCTCGTCCGCGTCGCGCCCTCCGCTCCCGATGCCGCCGGCCCTTTCTGACGACCCCGCACAAACCGGAATCGGGCCGGGGAGATCGTCATCTTTGCCCGCTGACAAATGGGGGCGGATGTGGTAGGGAAGAACAACTTTCAAGCGAGGGCGGGGTGACGATGACCAAGACGGGGTTCGACAACGAGCGGTATATCCGGGAGCAGACGGCGGCGATCCTGGGGCGGGTGGAGCGGTTCAACAACAAGCTCTACCTGGAATTCGGCGGCAAGCTGATGTACGATTTCCATGCGGCGCGCGTCCTGCCCGGCTACGACCCCAACGCCAAGATGCGGCTCCTGCAGGCCCTCAAGGACAAAGCGGACCTGCTGCTCTGCATCTACGCCGGCGACATCGAACGCAAGAAGATCCGGGCCGATTTCGGCATCACCTACGATTCCGATGCTCTCAAGCTGATCGACAACCTCCGGCAGTGGGGGGTCAACGTCCTCGGCGTCGTGATCACCCGCTTCGACCGCCAGCCAGCGGCCCAACTCTTCAAGAACAAGCTCGAGCGCCGCGGGATACGGGTCTTCACCCACCCGTTCACGCGCGGCTATCCCACGGACGTGGAGCTGATCGTCAGCGAGTCCGGCTACGGCGCCAACGAGTACATCGAAACGGGAAAACCCCTGGTCATCGTCACGGGACCGGGACCCGGGAGCGGGAAGCTCGCCACCTGCCTGTCCCAGCTCTACCACGACCACCAGCGGGGTTTGAAATCCGGCTACGCCAAGTTCGAGACCTTCCCCATCTGGAACCTTCCCCTGAAGCACCCGGTGAACATCGCCTACGAGGCGGCCACGGCGGACATCCGGGACTTCAACCTGATCGACCCCTTCCATCTGGAGGCGTACGGCGAAACGGTGGTCAATTACAACCGGGACGCTGAGGTCTTTCCGGTCTTGCGCCGGATTCTGGAAAAAATCACCGGCGGGGAGTCTTTCTACCGGTCGCCGACGGACATGGGCGTCAACCGGGCGGGGTTCGCCGTCACGGACGACGAAGTCGTCGGTGAGGCGTCACGGCAGGAGGTCATCCGCCGGTATTTCCGTTACCGTTGCGAATACGTGATGGGGCTGACGGACAAGGAGACGGTCCAGCGGGTGGAGCTTTTCGTCCGGAATTTCGGGCTGACGCCGGAGTATCGGCGAGTGGTCGTGCCGGCCCGCGAGGCGGCCCGGGAGGCCCAGGAGAAGGACAAGGGCAACGAGGGCATTTACTGCGGGGCGGCGATCGAACTCGCCCGGGGACAGATCGTCACGGGAAACAATTCACCGCTCATGCACGCCGCCTCCAGCCTTGTCCTCCACGCGGTCAAGCGGCTGGCCGAGATTCCGCCGAAGATCAAATTGCTCCCCGCCACGATCACCGACTCCGTCCGGAACATGAAGACGGAGATCCTGAACGAGACCTCGGTCAGCCTCGACCTCGAAGAGACCCTCATCGCGCTCAGCATCAGCGCCACGACCAACCCCGCCGCGCAGCTGGCCGTGGAAAAGCTGAAGGAACTGAGGGGGTGCGAGGTGCATATGACCCACATTCCCACGCCGGGGGACGAGGCCGGGCTCCGGCGGCTCGGCGTCAACCTCACCACCGACCCCAACTTTTCCACCAGCAACCTTTTCATGGATTGAGCGGGGCGTCAGGGGAAAACGATGCCTTTGAACAGGTCTTCGATGGTGTCGAGTTTCTCCTCGATGGCCGTGCTCAGCAGTTGAGCGACCGTGAACAGGATCACCACGGCATTGCTGGAGGCGTCTCCACGGCTGGTTTCGGCCGCGGAGCGGATCCGCGCGCTGACCCCGAAGTTCACTTTTTGCACCCGTGTATAGGCCTCATCCAGCTTGGTCAGCTTCATATCCGGCGCCTCGCCCTTGCGGGCGATGAAGTACTGGGCCAGCAGGTACATGGAGGTGGAGCGGACGATCGTCTCCTCTGAGGTGGCAAAGGGGAGGTGGAACCGGGCCATCGGTTTGAGAAAATTCATGTGGGGGCAGCCGCTGGTGGCCATGATGAGGCCGAGGATGGAAGCCATGCCGCGCTGGGCCGGCCCTTCCTTGAGGTACGTCCGCTCGTCGGTATGGACGGAGATCTTGACGGGCAGGGCGGAATCGACCTCCCGGAAGGCATCCACAAGCTGTGCGACGTTAACGGCAATGGGACAGTGGGGCTGGTCGTTTTCGGAAAGGGGGCAGTGCCGGCACTGACAGTGGCCCAGGCGGGTCCACGCCGGATACGTCACCTCCGTCCCGTCCGCCTCCTCCGTTTCCGGAATGAGAGAGAGGGTCGTGGCATCGATACGCAGATCGTACTGGAAGATTTCTCCGGTCGGAAACTCGAAGACGTAGGAAACCTGACGAATCGGCATACGTGCTCCTTTCCATGAATGAAGGTGATGTTTATCATAAGCAAATCACCTACAAAGTCAACGAGAAATCCCGAAGTCCCGTCGCCACGAACCCCGTCCCGGTCGCTCGATCTTTGCCTTGACTTTTGAATCGGGATGGATAAAAGTAACGCGCCAACCGGGAGGCATCACCGGTCCGGCCAGGCGGGGGCGGTCTTTGCCGCGCTTCCCGTCGGTGTCGTCCCCGGACCGGGACTTGGAGCCCCACGGGGTGGCGGCAAATCCATTTCCCCCTATCGATGCGCGTCGCCGGAGAAACCCTTGAAGCCGTTGATGTTCTTGCATTCACTTTTTCGGCCGGTTCCGGTCGTGTGCGTCAAATTCCAGAGGCAAGGGGAGCAGCCATGAAAACGATCAAGATCATGCCCTGTCTGGACATGAAGAATGGACGGGTGGTGAAGGGCGTGCACTTTGTGGACATCAAGGATGCGGGCGATCCGGTGGGAAACGCCGCCTTCTACGAGAGGGAAGGGGCGGACGAGCTGGCGATGCTGGATATCGCCGCGACCCTGGAGAACCGCCCCACGCGCCTGGAATGGGTCCGGCAGGTGGCGGCGGTGATCGGCATCCCGCTGACGGTCGGGGGCGGCATCAACAGCGTCGAGGATATCGAAATGGTGCTGGCGGCCGGGGCGGGCAAGGTCTCCATGAACAGCGCCGCCGTCAAGAATCCGGAGCTGGTCGCGGAGGCCGCGCGGCGTTTCGGGACCGACCGGATCACGATCGCCGTCGACGCCAGGCGCAATGCCGCGATGCCGTCCGGATTCGAATTGGTCGTGGCCGGGGGAACGACACCCGTGGGACAGGACGCCGTCGCCTGGGCGGGCCGGTGTGAAGACCTGGGCGCCGGGGTCATCCTCCCCACGAGCATGGACGGCGACGGGACCCTGGCCGGGTACGACCTCGAATTCACCCGCGCGATCGCCGACCGCGTGACCGTTCCCGTCGTTGCCTCCGGCGGGGCGGGAACCCTGGAACATTTCTACGAGGGCGTCGTTACGGGCGGGGCGCAAATCCTCCTGGCGGCGTCCGTGTTCCATTTCCGGACCTTCCGCATCCGGGAGGTCAAGGACTATCTGCGCGGCAGGGGACTGCCCGTCATCTGAAGATCGGAAGACAGCAAGGAAGGAGGAGCATCAGCATGGAATTCAAGAGTTGCAGGGCCATCGTCACGGGAGGGGCCTCGGGCCTCGGGGAGGCCTGTGTCCGGCGCCTGGCGGCCGCCGGGGCGAAGGCCGCCATCTTCGACGTGGCCGTCGAGCGGAGCGAGAAACTGGCCGCCGAGCTGGGTCCGAACGTGATCTTCGCCCAGGCGAACATCACGAGCGACGAGAGCGCCCAGGCCGCGGTCGGAAAGGTCGTGGACGCCTTCGGCGGGATCAACGTCGCCATCAACTGCGCCGGTGTCGGCGATCCCGGAAAGGTTCTATCGAAAAGGGGCCCCCTTTCCCTGGCGGCCTTCAACCGCGTCGTCCAGATCAATCTGGTCGGAACCCTGAACATCATTCGCCTCGCCGTCGAACAGATGGTGAAAAATGAACCCAACGCCGACGGGGAGAAGGGCGTCATCATCAATACGGCCTCGATCGCCGCGTTTGACGGTCAGATCGGCCAGGCCGCCTATGCCGCTTCGAAGGCGGGCGTTGTCGGCATGACCCTGCCCATTGCACGGGAATGCGCCGAATACGGCGTCCGCGTCGTCACGATCGCCCCGGGGCTCTTCGACACGCCGATGCTGGCCGGTCTGCCGGATCCGGTCCGGGATATCCTCGCCAGTACGATTCCTTTTCCACATCGTCTGGGCCGGCCTGAGGAGTACGCCTGGCTCGCGCAGCACATCATCGAGAACACGATGCTGAACGGCGAGTGCATCCGTCTGGACGGCGCCCTCCGGATGCAGGCGAAGTGACGCTCAGGCCCCCGCGGCGGCGGGGTGGTGGCTGCGGCCTCGCCCGGGGCGAGGCGATCATCCTCAAGGCGCAGGGCCGGGCCTCGCGGGCCGACAGAAATTTTGTGAGAAAGGAGGACGGAAGTGTTTCTCGTCCCTGAGCCTTCCCGTGCCGGGGATTGACAGCGTAAGGTTTGTGTTCCCGAAGAGGACCGGGGCGTTCATCTGCGTCGGCGTCATGCGTGTCGAAAAAATTCGTTGTTCAATCAATTCTCAAGGAGGGAATGACAATGATTTTGGCGTCACAGGAAATGATCAAGAAGTGGACGGAAGCGGGCGCGTGGGGGGACAAGACATTCATTGATTACTTCAAGGAGCACGTCCGTACCCAGCCGGACAAGGTCTGCCTCGTGGATCCCATGAACAAGGAGGCCCTAGTCGGCCTCAAACCGGAACGGCTGACCTACAAGGAACTCGACCGGGCCGTGGACGCGACCGCCGAGGCCTTCGTTAACCTGGGCATCAAGAAGGACGACATCATCATGGTGCAGCTCCCGAACTGCTGGGAACTCGCCATGCTGTACCTGGCGATCACCCGGGCCGGCGCCCTGATTTCACCCATGCCCATGCAGTGGCGGGCGTCCGAGCATGACTTCATCGCCGAAATGACCGAGGCCGCGGCCGTCATCACGGTCGAGGAATTCGGCGGCTTCAAGCACAAGGAGATGGTCGAGAAGATCCAGGCGAAGCGCCGCTCGATCAAGCACATCCTGACCCTGCCCCAGATCCGGGAGATGACGCAGGGCGAGGTTACCGGAAAACTCGATCAGATCCACATCGATCCCAACGACGTGTTCACCCTCTGCTGGTCGTCGGGCACGGAGGCCCAGCCCAAGGGCTGCCCGCTCAGCCACAACAACTGGCTCTTCCAGACCACCCTGTGTTACGACAGCGCCCCGATCCTGCCGGGCGACAACTTGATCACCGCCGGGCCGCTCGTGAACATGGCCTCCATCGGAACGGTCTTCGTCGAGTGGCTGAGGGGCGGCGGGAAGTTCGTCCTCCATCACCCCTTCGACGGGGCGACCTTCGTGATGCAGATGATCCTGGAGGAGATCAACTACACGCTGCTCGTCCCGGCCATCGTCAATGCGCTCCTTAAGCATCCCAAGGTGGACCAGTTCGACTTCTCCAAGGTCCGGTCCATCACCATCGGGGCGGCGCCGCCCTCGCTGTGGTCCGTCCAGGAGCTGAAGCGCCGCTGGGGGATCGAGTTCGGCAACATCTGGGGTCAGAACGAAGGGACGGGCAACATCGCCGGCGCCAAGCACATCACCGACATGGAGATGCGCATCGATCACTTCCCGCTGCTGGGAACACCGGGCACGCCCTGGTACGAGGGCCAACTCGCCTTTGTCACCATGAAGCTGATCGACCCGGTGACGAAGCAGGAAGTCACGGAAGAGGGGAAGGTGGGAGAGCTGTGGTACCGTGGGCCCAACGTCATTCCCGGCTACTTCAAGCGGCCGGACCTGACGGAGAAGTCCTTCGACAAGGACGGCTTCTTCAACACGGGCGACCTCTTCCAGATGAAGGACAACAACTGCGTCGGCTTCTTCGAACGGTCCAAGGACATCATCATCCGGGGCGGCTTCAACGTGAGCGCCCAGGAGGTGGAGAACCTGGTGCTGGGCTATCCCAAGGTAACGGACGCGGCGGCCGTGGCCATGCCGGACGAGATCCTGGGCGAGCGGACCTGCATCTACGTCGTGCCGAAACCGGGCGAGACGATCACCCTCGAGGAAATTGTGGCCTTCATGAAGGAGAAGGGTCTGGCCGTCTACAAGATTCCGGAGCGCCTGGAGATCATCGACGCCATCCCGCGCAATCCCGTGGGAAAGATCATGAAGAAGGTCCTCCGGGAGGACATCAAACAGAAGATGAAGACCGCGTAAGCGGCGTGAAGACGCCGGGCGGTGCCCCGACGGGCCGCCCGGCATCCATGGGCGGGAAGGAGATCCATGCGGGGGAATATCGATAGCGTGGGCGACATGTTCGCCCTGACGGCGGCGAAATATCCGGACAAGACGGCCCTCGTCTTTCAGGACGAGCGCTTCACCTACGGCGAATTGAACGCCCGGGTGAACCGCCTCGCCCGGGCCCTGACGGCCGCGGGCGTTCGCAAGGGAGACAAGGTGGCGTTCCTCTTCATGAACAGCCCGGAGTTCGTCGTCACATGGCTCGCCGTCGCCAAGGCCGGGGCCGTCGGCGTTCCCCTGAACTACGGCCTCGTTCCCCGTGAACTCAAATATCAGATCGGCCAGGCCGACGCCGTGGCGATCGTCTTTTCCCCGCTCTTCATGGAGCGGGTCGCGGCGATCCGGGACGACCTGCCCCAGGTCCGTACCTATCTCTGCAACGGCGAGAACGGCACCCTGGATTTCGAAACCCTGTCCGCCGGCTACCCGCCCGATGAGCCGGAGGTGGACGTCTCCCTGTATGACGCCAACCTGATCCTCTATACGGCCGGGACAACGGGCGTGCCCAAGGGGGCCGTCCTGACCCACCGCAACAGCCTCTTCAACGCCTTCACCTGCTGTCTCGACTACCGCTTCACATGTGACGACGTGCTCCAGATCGTCCCACCCCTGTTCCATGCCGCGGCCGTCAACTGCATGCTCCTGCCCGGCCTGGTCCTGGGATGCACGATTGCGATCCACCTGCGCTTCGACCCGGAGGACATGCTCCGGACGATCCAGCAGGAGGCCGTGACGGTGACCTGGGGTCCGGCGATCCTCTGGCGGACACTTTTGGCTTATCCCGACTTCGCGAAGTACGACGTCCGGTCCGTGCGTCTGCTGGGGAACGGCGGGATGGCGATGCCGGGCGAGATGCGCGAGAAGCTGCTCGCCCATTTCCCGTGCGCCGCGATGATGGACATCTACGGCATGACGGAGCTCTCGCCCGCGGCAACGCTGCTCCGGCCGGAGGCGGCGCTGGCGAAGCCGCTCTCCGTCGGCACGCCCATGACCCTGACGGACGTCCGGATTTTCGACTGGCGCGGCCGGGAGGCCGCCGTCGGGGAGGTCGGCGAGATCGCCGTCCGGGGGAACGCCCTCGACGGGTATTACAAAATGCCTGAGGAAACCGGGCAGGCCGTCAAGGGCGGATTCTTCCGCACCGGGGACCTGGGCAAACGGGATGAAGACGGATTCATCACCCTCGTGGACCGCAAGCGGGACGTGATCACCACGGGGGGCGAACAGGTGTATTCCCGCGAGGTGGAGGAGGTCCTGCAGGCCAACCCCCGCATCAAGGAATCCGCCGTGATCGGCGTGGCGGACGAGAAATGGGGGGAGCGGGTCGTGGCGATCGTTTCCCTCCGTCAGGAGACGACGCCGGACGCCCTCCTCGCCTGGTGCCGCGAGAACCTTGCCGCCTACAAGTGCCCCCGCCAGATCCACATCGTAAACGACATCCCCCGCAACGCCGCCGGCAAGGTCGTCAAGGGCGAACTGAGAAAACGCTTCGGCTGATGCGAAGCAACCGGCCTGCCGGAGAAGGTCGAGAGAACATGAACCGGCCCTTCTACCAGGTCGAAGCCTCCACCGCGGAGGTCTTCTCCGGAAATCCCGCCGCCGTGTGCCTGCTGGAGGACTGGCTCGAAGACGCCCCGCTCCAGGCCGTGGCGGCCGATAACAACCTCTCCGAAACGGCGTTCCTGGTGCCTAATTCGGACGGGTTCGATCTGCGCTGGTTCACGCCGACCACGGAGCGGAGGTGGCGCTCTGCGGCCATGCGACCCTGGCGAGCGCGTGAAAATTTCGGGCCGAGCGGCCCTCTATCTGGAAGGGCCGATCACTCTTAATACGCTAGGACGCGCCGAGCGCGGAGGACGTCTTCAAGCGCCCGCGTGACGGAGCGAGGGGGCGTTGTCCCTCTTCGCCATGGTGTGAAAAAAGGGGTTCAATCGACGGGCGTTCCGTCATCCGACGGATTCCCGAACACAAAGGAGGTGCGGCATGAGTCAGATTTTCAATTTGCGCGCGGAGGAAGGGATCGGCATCGTTACGTTCGATATCGTCGGCGATGCAATGAACACCTGGACGGACGCGGCCTTCGAGGATTTCGACCGGCTGATGGGCGACGTGGAGAAGGAGAAGGGCCTCAAGGGGCTCATCTTCATCTCCGGAAAGCCGGAGAATTTCCTGTCCGGAGCGAACTTGAAGACGATGGCCCAGGTGGAGTCCGCCGACGTGGCCCGGACGATCCTGAACACGTTTCACGGCTGCTTCACCCGCATGGGCCGGCTGGGCTATCCGGTCATCGCGGCGATCCACGGCCACTGCCTGGGCGGCGGCCTGGAATTCGCCCTGGCGTGCACGGCGCGGATCGCCAAGGAAGGAAAGACCACGATCATCGGCCTGCCCGAGTGCAACGTCGGCCTTTTCCCCGGCGGCGGCGGGACGCAGCGGCTGCCCCGGCTGATCGGCTACCCGGCCTTTGAACTGATCCTCAAGGGGAAGATGCTCCCCGCGGTCAAGGCCCTCGAACTGGGGATCATCGACCGGATCATCCCCGCCGACCAGGACCTCCTGGCGGCGGCCAAGGCGTTCCTCACCGAGATCAATGCCGGGAAGGCGGAACTCAAGCGTCTGGAGCAGGATTTCTCCCAGGTGGATGCGATCGCGGAGATGGCCAAACAGGGGATCCTGAAGGCCACCAAGGGCCGCGAGATCCCCGGCCCGATGCTGGCCCTCGACTCCATGCACCGGGGCGTCAAGCTCTCGCTGGAGGAGGGGCTAGAACTGGAGAAGGAAAACTTCGTCAAGGTCATCCTGAGCAACCAGGCCAAGGGCAGCATCAACACCTTCTTCATCAAGGGGATGACGGACAAGCCCAAGAGCATGATGACAAAGGGCTTCGTTCCCAAGGCGATCAACAAGGCCGCCGTCCTCGGATTCGGCACGATGGGCCGCGGGATCGTCATCGATATCCTGCGCAATACCAAAATTCCCGTCATCGTGAAGGACGTCCCCGAGGCCCTGGAACCGGGCAAGGCCTTCCTCCGGAAGATTCTGGGCGGCATGGCCGAGAAGAAGCGCCTGAAGGAATCCGTGGAGGACCTGATGGCTCGCCTGACGGCGACGTCGGACTATATCGACGCCTTCCGCGAGGTGGACATCGTCATCGAGGCCGTCTTCGAGGAGATCGGCGTCAAGAAGCAGGTGTACGAAGAACTGGGCAAGGTGATCCGAGAGGACTGCATCGTGGCGAGCAACACCTCCTCGATTCCCATCACCTCCATGGCGCCGTTCGTCGTGAATCCGGCGCGGTTCGGCGGTATTCACTTCTTCTCTCCCGTCTGGATGATGCAGCTCGTCGAGGTCATCCGCGGCGAACAGACCGCCCAGGACACGATCGACAACCTGCTGAACTTCACCGGGCTCATCCGGAAGCGGCCGATCGTCTGCCGCGACAATCCGGGCTTCGTCGTCAACGCGCTGCTCTTCCCCTACCTCAAGCTGGCGCTGGAGTACATCGAGGCGGGCAATCCCATCGAGAAGGTGGACGGGGCCGTAACGGCCTTCGGCATGCCGGTGGGGCCGATCCGTCTGACGGACGAGGTCGGGATCGACGTGCCCTACAAGGCCATGAAGGGCATGGGATTCGTTCAGCCGACGCTCAAGAACGTCGTGGAGGCGGGGCGCTGCGGCCTGAAGAAGTCCGGCAAGGGCTTCTTTCTCAAGGACGGCAGCGTCGATCCCGAGGTCCTGCCCCTGATCGCGAAGGACGCGCCGAGGGAGGTCTCGGTCGAGGAGATGCAGACCGGGTTCATCGAATCCATGCTGAAGGTCGGCAAGGACCTCCTGGACCGACAGATCGTGATGTCGCCCGCCATGATCGATGTCGGGATGATCTGGGGGACCGGCTTCCCGCCGGACAAGGGCGGCCCCATGAAGTGGGGCGACCTGACGGGGCTGAGCGAGAAACTCTTCGGGAAGAAGTTTTACGCGTAGCGGGCGGGATCAGGGCGCCGGGGGCAATGTCCCCCGGTTCCGCCCTGATGCCTCGATCAGGCCCTTCAGGTGCGTTTCTCCGAAGAGGATCAGGTCCCGCATGGCGGCGACCGCGGCCTCGGGGTCCTTTGCGTCCACGGCCGTGGCGATCCGCCGGTGGCAGGAGGAGACTCGGGGCACGACCGGGGCGTCGATGAAGGACTGCCGGGCCATGCTGAGATAGACGTTCTTGAAGGAATTCAGGAGCAACGGGTAGAAGAGGTTGTTCGACGCCATGGCCACATGGTGGTGGAAGCGGAAATAGAGGTCCGCCGTGGCGTCGAGGTCCTTCATGTCGACGGTGTCCCACTCGCCGATGAGACGGTGAAAGACCTGGCGCTGCTCTTCCGTGCGGTTCAGGGCGGCCAGACGGACGGTCTCCGTCTCGAAGAGGATGCGCATCTCGAACATACTGTCCAAAAGCTTCGTTTCCAGCTCTCCCGAATAATGACTCAGCAGGCTGGAGAGGATCGCCAGAGATCCGTCGAGCCGGTAATCGTTGACCACGGTCCCGACGCGGGGCTTCATCGTCACCATCCCTCGGACCTCCAGGTCCCGCAGTCCTTCGTGGACGACGGGACGGCTCACGCCCAAGGCTTCGGCGAGTTCACGCTCCGAAGGCAGTTTCTGGCCCACCTCCAGCTTGCCGGACAGGATGAGCGCCTCGAAGCGCTCGATGAAGACCTCTTTTAAGCTCTTGGCCCGAATCGGGGCCAGCATCTGATCCATGGACGACCCTGCACGTCACGAAACCGTCGATCCGGAAGGCCATTGTCGCCTCCCGTGCACGTTCTCATATCACAAGTCCGCGATGATTTCCCTCTGAAAAGCATCGCCCGGCGGACGGCCTCCTCGTCCACCGGGCGGCGGCGCACGCTCATCCCTTGCGCCGGACCAGTGTTGTCAGGAACCCCCACCAGGCCTTGACGTCCGTCAGGTACGCGACGCGCTCGGAGATGATCGCCACGGATTTGACCGTTTTGCGAAGCTCCCAAAGCGTCATGGAAAGCAATACCAGAACGACGATCGACATCAACGCCACCCCGATCCATAAGAACGGCAAAATCTGTTCGGCCATAACGTTCTCCTCCCTTCTGATGAGAGAGGGGGCCGCCGTGAGGCGGGACGCCGCGGCGGCCCCCCCGGGTGCCTGTTCGATCGATCCTAGACCATGTACCGACCCGGCAGGGACGGGGCCTGCTTCAGGAGGAAGCGCAGCTGCTGTTTCCGGTGCGGGGGAAGGAAGCGGTAGAATACGATCCCCAGTATGGCGACGACGATCACGGACAGGAAGAATTTCTTTTTCTTGGTCATGGGTGCTCTCCTTTCTTGGGGGTTTAGCATCGTTCGTGTTTCAGGATCTGGCTGTAGGCGATGTAACCGGAAGACATGGTCGTGGGAACGCCGCCGCCGGGGTGGGTCCCCGACCCCGTGAGGTAGAGGCCATCGATGCATTTCGATTTGGACGAGGGTCGAAAGACTGCCTGGTGTGAGGCGTCCTGGTGGAAGCAGTAGATGGACCCCTCGGGAAGGCGCAGGTGGCGTTCGAAATCCACCGGGGAGGACC
Organism: Syntrophales bacterium; assembly: GCA_023230905.1. GTDB lineage: Bacteria > Desulfobacterota > Syntrophia > Syntrophales > UBA2251 > UBA2251. Next base: position 7,768 of record JALNWL010000021.1, on the reverse strand, counting down.
CGATGGCATGGGTGATGTGTCCCCTCAGGTCCGGGACCAGTTTTTCGGAGAGGTAGTCGATGTATTCGTCGATGAACCGGTCCTTGAAGGCGTCCCAGTTCGTCCCCTTCAGATGGTAGAAGGATTCCGGGATCACGTTCAGGACGTGATGGCCTTCCGGGGCCAGCGAGTCGTCCGAGTGCGACGGCCAGCAGACGAGGCCGTAATTTGCATTCGCCGGCAGCATGACCCCCGTCTCCACATGCTTTGCCCAGAAGTCGTTCACCTCCTGCATAGAGACGGCGATGTAGCTGTGGTGCGCGTCCAGCGGCGGCTTGCAGTCCACGCCGACGTAAACCATGCACAGGGACTTGCCGTACTTGAGGCTCTTGACGCCGGTCCGCGTCAGCCACGGCAGGTGCTGTTCGCCGATGAGGTCCAGGTAGAGCATCCTGGGGTTCACGTTGGAGACGACCATCCGGGAGCTGATCTCCCTGCCGTCTTCCAGGACGACGCCCTTCGCGCGGCCGTTGCGGACGATCACGCTCGTCACGGGCGTGTTCAGCCGGAGTTCCATCCCGTCCTTCTGCCCGCAACGGACGAGGGCCTCGGGAATGCGGATCATGCCGCCTCGCGGATACCAGATGCCGCGGTGCTCGCTGTAGGGGATCATGGCGAACGGTCCGGGGCAAAGGGCCGGCGGCATGCCCATGTAGAGCGACTGGTAGGCCATGGTCCGCTGGACCTGGTCGCTCTTGAAGTACTTCTGGATCAGGTCCTGATAGGTGGACATGAAGTTCGGAAGATAGCGGAGCAGGGCCGGGTTCTTCTTGACCACCCGAGCCATGTCGCCCAGGGTGTCGGCTGGCTCCACCAGGATGCTGTCCAGCAGTACGTCCATCATGTCGCTGCAGTAATCGCAGAAGTCGAACCAGCGCCTTCCGTCTGCCGGGTCCAGGGAGGCGATCAGTTTTCCGGTTGCTTCGATGGATTTTTCCACCGTGATGCGCTCGCCGTTGCGATACATCACCGAAAAGATCGGATCGCAGGGAATCAGATCGACCTCTTCGCCGAAGCTGGTTCCGAGGGCCTTGAAAACCAGTTCGATGGGCTGCGTGATTTCCACGATGGACGCCCCGACGTCATGCCGGTACCCGTCCCGCTCGAACGTGGAACAGCAACCGCCGATGCGGCCGCTCTGCTCCAGGACCAGAACCTTGAGCCCCCGATGGGCCAGCAGCGCCCCCGACGAGAGGCCGCCCAGTCCCGCCCCGATCACGATAACGTCATAGTCTGCCATAAGTCTGCTCTCCTTTCCGATGCGATCTTGCACGGATCTTTGCCCGTGCGCTGTTCGTGATCGTCCGGCCGCTTCCGGCGAACCACGCTCCGGCGATCCGAAGGGGTCGCGGGCGGCGGACGCCCGGGCCTATGCAAAGTACCGCGGGATGAGGTACGGCACTTGACGCAGGATCTCCCTGAGGAAGCGCTTCTTGCGCTCCGGCTGCTTCACGTAGACGTACACGGCGACAGCCGCACCCGCCAACAGCAGAATCTTCTTGATGTTCATGGGTCTCCTCCTACTCGTAGCGTTGGATGAGGTCGGCCGCGATCATGCCCGAGGCGATGGTCGTGGGGACGCCGCCGCCCGGATGCGTCGAGGCGCCGACGAGGTAGAGTCCGGCGATGCTTTTGGATTTGGCGGCGGGGCGGAACGTGACGCCGCTCGTCAGGTCCTGGCGCAGGGCGTAGATGGCCCCCTCGGGTGAGAGGAGCCGGCGCTCGAAGTCCACCGGCGTCGACAGTTCGGCGACCCGGACGTGCTCCGCCAGGCCGGGAATGTACCGCTTCGACATGTAGTCGAGGATCTGTTCCGTCAGGGCGGCCTTGAAGTCGTCCCATGTGGTGCCGTGGAGACGGTACGGGCCGGGTTCGAGGGTCAGGACGAGGACGTGGTGGCCCTCCTGCGGGGCCAGGCCGGGGTCGGAGTGCGAGGTCCAACTGACGATGCCGAAATGCTCTTCGGCATAGCGATCCTTCTTGTAGACGTTCCACCAGTAGTCGTTCAGCTCATCCATCGGACGGCTGATGAGGGTGTGATGTCCCTCGAGGGGCGGGGTGTAGTCAACGCCGAGATAGAGCATCGGCGTCGCCATGGAATATTCGTAGCTCTTGATGCCCACGCGTGCAAGCCAGGGCAGGTGTTCCTCTCCGATCATCTTCAGGTACAGGAGCTTCGCGTTGATGTCCGAGACGACCAGGTCGGATGTGATCTCCGTGCCGTCGGCAAGGGCCACGCCGAGGGCGCGCCGGTTCCGGACGATCACGCGGCTCACCCGGGTCTTCAGCCGGACGGTCAGGCCGAAATTCTGCCCGAGGCGTTCGAGGGCGCGCGGGATGCCGATCATCCCCCCCTTGCTGTAATAGATGCCGGCGTGCTCGGACCAGGGGATCATGGCGATGTAGCCCGGGCAGCTGTCCGGGGGCAGGCCGCCGTAAAAGCTCTGAAAGGCGATGGATTCGCGGATCCTCGTATCCTGGAAATACTTCTCCATCACGCCCTGGTAGCTGCTCGCGAACATGGGGCCGTACTTGAGCAGTTTCGGGGTCTTGGCGAAAAGGTTCACGAGGTCGCCCTGGGTGTTCGCCGGCGCGAGGAAGAAGCCTTTCAGGGCGGCGTCGAGGAATCCCTGCATGTAATCGGCGTAGGCGTGCCAGCCCTTGACGTCCTCGGGCGCGAGGGCGCCGATGTTCCGGGCCGAAGCCTCGGCCGACAGGGGATATTTGAGTCGGGTGCCGTCCTTCATGATCACGTCGTAGACGGGATCGCAACTGACCAGATCCACCTCGCGGTCAAGGGTCGTGCCGAGACGCTGGAAGCACCAGTCGATCACCTCCGCGTCCTCGATCAGGGATGCGCCCAGATCGAACGTGTACCCCTCCTTTTGGAAGGTGGAGCAGCACCCGCCGATCCGGTCGCTCTGTTCCAGGACGAGCACCTTGCGGCCCTGCTTGGCGAGCAGGGCGCCCACGCTGAGGCCGCCGCAGCCCGCGCCGATGACGATGACGTCGTAATCTGTCATGGAATCGCCTCCTGTCGATTATTCCACCCGCTTTGAAACCCACTCTCCCGGAGGCATCCGGCTCTGCCGGGAGAGCCAGCGGAGCAACAAGCGCCCCAACCTGGTACTAAAGCAGATGGTATTACCAGGTGCCAAATACGGGAAGATTGCCAGGATGTCAAGAGAAATCCAGGGGAAAGGCCGCTAACCCCATTTTTCTTGACTTCGCGGTATTTTAAGGTAAAGTCATAACCCGTTGAGTTTCTTTCGAATGAACGATTGGTCACGCATGAAATGGCCCGCTTGACGACAATGAAGGCCCAGAAGCGGCCTCGGGCCGCTTTTCCTTGACATCCGAACGCTGGTACGCCGTAGCCGGACACGATAATTCGGAACGGCCGCCACCCGGAACGCAGACGACGGATTACACGGGAAGGCCGATGCCGGGGGAGCAAGGACGCGGACCGGTTCGCCGGTCGAGTACGGAAAGGACGCAATGTCGAGCCCACGCAAGAAACAGATTCGAAATATCGCCATCATTTCCCATGTCGATCACGGCAAGACCACGCTGGTCGATGCCATGCTCCGGCAGACCGGCACCTTCCGGATCCATCAGGTCGTGGAGGAGCGGGTGATGGATTCCCTGGATTTGGAGAAGGAGCGCGGCATCACCATTACCGCGAAGAACACGGCCATCCGGTACGGGGAGGTGAAGATCAATATCGTCGATACCCCCGGACACGCCGATTTCGGCGGCGAGGTGGAGCGGAGCCTCAACATGGTCGACGGGGCGATCCTCCTGGTCGATGCCAGCGAAGGGCCGCTGCCCCAGACCCGCTTCGTCGTGAAGAAGGCCCTGGCCGCGAAACTCCCCATCATCCTCGTCATCAACAAGATCGACCGGTCGGACGCGCGGATCGAAGCGGTCTTGAACGAGGTCTACGATCTCTTCATCGACCTGGACGCCGACGAGGCGCAGATCGAATTTGCCGTCCTGTACACCAACGCCAAGGCCGGTGTCGCCCATGAGGTGCAGGGGGATGGTTCCGCCGATTTCAAGCCCCTGTTCGAGACGATCCTCAAGCGCATCCCCGGTCCGGAAGGCGACGACGGGGCCGCCCCGCAGTTCCTTGTCACCAATCTGGACTACGACCCCTATGTGGGGCAACTGGCGATCGGGCGACTCATGAACGGGACGCTGGAGATCAACCAGGGCTATACCCTCTGCGGCGAGCACGAAGACACGCCAGGGGTCCGCTTCTCCGCCCTCTATACCTTCCACGGCCTGCAGCGCAAAGCCGTGGAGCGGGTCGAAGCCGGGGACATCGCCGCCTTTGCCGGCGTGGAGGGCGTCAACATCGGCGATACGGTGGCGGCCCTCGTGACCCCGCGGCCGCTGCCGCGCATCCGTGTCGATGAGCCGACCGTATCGATGATCTTCTATGTGAACAATGGTCCGTTCGCCGGCAAGGAGGGGAAGTATCTCACCTCGCGCCACCTGCGGGACCGGCTGGAGAGGGAGACGTTGAAAAACGTGGCACTCCGCTTCCAGCCCCTGGAGCGCAAGGACGCCTTCGAGATCTGCGGCCGCGGAGAACTGCAGATGGCGGTACTCATCGAAACGATGCGCCGGGAAGGCTATGAATGCATGGTGTCCCGTCCCCGGGTCATCACCCGGGAAGAGAATGGCAAGACCCTGGAGCCCGTGGAGCGTTTGTTCATCGACGTTCCCGAGGTGTACATCGGCATTCTGACGGAGAAGCTGGCCGCGCGAAAGGGGCGGATGACCCTGCTCGTGAACCGGGGCAGCGGCCGGGTGAACCTGGAGTTCATCATCCCCTCCCGGGGGCTCATCGGGTTCCGAAGCCATTTCATGACGGACACCAAGGGCTCCGGGGTGATGAACACCCTCTTCGAGGGGTACGAGCCCTGGGCGGGACCCATACCGCAGCGGGTGAGCGGCGCCCTCGTGGCGGACCGCGTCGGCCGGGTGAATACGTATGCCAGTCTCGCCATGGCGGATCGCGGCGAGATGTTCGTGCCCGTGGGGACCGAGGTTTACGGCGGGATGATCGTCGGGGAGCGCAACCGCACGGGCGATCTCAACGTCAACATCGTCAAAGAGAAGAAACTGACGAATATGCGCAGCTCCACCTCCGAGGCGACCGTGACTCTGCGTCCGCCGCGCCTCCTGTCCCTGGACCAGTCCATCGAATTCATCGCCGAGGACGAGCTGGTGGAGGTGACGCCGCATAGCATTCGTCTTCGGAAGCTCGACCTGGTTGCCTACACGCGCACGGTCCGGTCCTGAGGGGTTTGCCGCGCGATGCGCCTCCGGGAGCGGATTCCCGGGCCGGGCGGGGGTGCAGCGTGACGGTTTGCCCGGGAGCGATGCCCGATGTGCGGGAAGGGCAAATGCATGCATTAAAGAGGTGTGACGATGACGTACGTGATGGGTTTGGATGCGGGGGGCTCCGGCGGCCGCTGTCTGCTGTGGGAGGTCGGGAGCGGGAGGGTGTTTAGTGCGAGCGCGGGCTGGTCCCATCCGGTCGCGCCGGGGACGGCCGGTCTTGGATTCAATCTCGACCTGGACGACGTCTGGGCGAAGCTGGGCCGGGCGGTCCGTGAGGTCCTCTCCCGCTCGGGCGCGACGCCGGAGGACGTGCTGGCGATCTCCGCGACCAGCATGCGTCACACGACGGTGGTGCTGGATGCCGCGGGGGATGTCCTGCTGGCCGCTCCCAATCACGACGCCCGTGCCCTGGGTGAGGGTCTTATCCTGGGCGCGGAACACGGCGGCCGCGTTCACGGCATCGGGGGGCACTGGCCGAGTCCGATCTTCACCGGGGCGCGCCTCCTCTGGATGAAAGCCGCCGCGCCGGAGGCCTTCGGCCGGGCGGCCCGCGTCCTCACCCTCAGCGACTGGCTGGCGTACCGCCTGAGCGGCGTGGTGGCCGCCGAGCGCTCCCAGGCCGGGGAAACCCTGCTGTTCGACCAGGTCCGGCGCGAATGGGCGGAGGACCTGATCCACGACCTCGGGCTGCCGGCGGAGGTCTTCCCCGCGCTCGTGGACGCCGGGACCCGTCTGGGCGGTCTGACGGCGGCGGCGGCCCTGCACCTGGGACTTGCGGAAGGCACGCCGGTGGTCGCGGGCGGTGCGGACACCCAGTGCGGCCTCCTCGGCGCCGGCGCCGTGCGGGCCGGCGATCTGGGCGTCATCGCCGGCACCAGCACGCCGCTGCAGATCGTGACTGCCCGACCGGTGTTCGATCCGGAGGGCCGGCTCTGGAACGGGCAGCACGTCATCCCCGGACTGTATGTGACGGAGAGCAACGGTATGGCGACGGGCGAGGTGCTGGCGTGGGTCGCCGCCATGATCTATCCCGATTGCGCCCGCCCGATGGAGGCCCTGCTTGCCGACGCGGCCCGGTCGACGCCGGGGGCGGAGGGGGTCTCCTCGACCCTGGGGGCCCATATCTTCGACGGCCGGACCATCGGAATCCCCGTTGGGAACCTGACCCTGTCACATATGGCGAGCCCCGGGAGCAGTCGGCGGGAACTGGGCCGGGCGGTCCTTGAGGGCCTGGCCTTTTCCGTCGCGGCCAATCTGAAGCAGATCGAGGCCGTGACCGGTCAGGCGGTCCCAACCCTGAAGATCACCGGCGGCCTGTCCCGCAGCCCGCTCTGGACGGAGATCGTGAGCGACGTGACCGGCCGGGCGGTTCAGGTGCCCGCGACCCACGAGTCTTCCTCATTGGGGGCGGCCGTTTGCGCCGCGGTCGGTGTTGGCGCCTTTGCGTCGTTCGGTGCGGCAGCCGCCCGGATGGTTTCGATCGCGCGCGAGCAGGCGCCCGGCGGGGATGCCGAATCCTACCGAAAGCTCTATGCCGGCTGGAAGGAGGCCCACGGCCTGCGCGCGGCGGCCGACAGCCACATGGCCAATCTGCTGACGACGGCGATGATGGAGCGCCCGGTTTCCCGGGCAAAACCCGCGCCCGGCTTCCGGCCCCGGATCAAGGTCACCGCCTCGCTCGACGACATGGTTCTGGACCGGCTCCGGCAGTACGGCGAAGTCGACTACGCCAACTGGCGGGAGACGGCAAAGGTCTACAGCGGCGAAGACGTGATCGGCCTGCTGAAGGGATTTCATGCCTTCATCACCGAGATGGACGTGGTGGCGCTGGACGCCGTCCGTGAGCTTCCGGATCTCCGGTTCATCGCCACGTGCCGGGGCAATCCGGTGAACGTGGACGTCGAGGCCTGCCGGGCGTTCGGGATTCCCGTGGTCTACACCCCCGGCCGCAATGCCGACGCCGTGGCGGACCTGGTGATCGCGTTCATGCTGATGATGGCGCGCAGGCTGCCCGAGGCGAGCGCCTTCCTGAAGCTGCCGGGTGGGAAGGCCGGCGACCTCAACCGGATGGCCGAGGCCTACCTGAACTACCAGGGGCGGGAACTCTGGGGAAAGACCGTGGGGCTGGTGGGGTTGGGCCAGGTGGGCGCCGGGGTCGCCGCGCGGCTCCGGCCGTTCGGGGCCCGTGTCCTGTATTACGATCCCTTCGTCGCGGACGGCGCCCTCTTTAGCGCCGTCCGGACGGGCCTGGAAGAACTGCTCGCCGAGAGCGACTTCGTCAGCCTGCACGTGCCGTTGAGCGACGCGACGCGCGGCCTTCTGGACGCGGCCGCCCTGGAGCGGATGAAGCCGGGGGCTTGCCTCGTCAATACGG
>JALNWL010000020.1 GCA_023230905.1 Syntrophales bacterium | reverse complement strand
TTCATAAAAGTCGTAGAGGCAGCCGCCGTTGAGGAGAAATTCTTCGCGCCCGTCCGCATTTCCCGTGACCAGATACGCCGCCCCCATCATGGCGTTGAAGGCGATCGCCCCGTCGGTCATGGACACGTCGAGGTGCTGCCCCTCGCCCGTCCGCTGCCGGTGGATGACGGCGGCCAGAATGGCGATGATGGAATGGTTCGATCCGGACGCCACGTCCGCAATCTGCATCGACATCAGGGTCGGTCCCGTATCCCGCCGGCCCTGATAGCCCATGAGGCCCGAACGGGCCAGGTAGTTGATGTCGTGACCGGCCCGGTCCTTGAAGGGCCCCGTCTGCCCGTAGCCCGTGATCGAGCAGTAGATGAGCGACGGGTGCTTCTTTCGGAGCGCCTCGTAGCCGAATCCGAGCTTCGCCATGACACCGGGCCGGAACTGTTCGACGAGGATGTCGTGGGTGCCTAGCAGGCGGTCGACGATATCCGCCGCCCGGGGATCCTTGAGGTTCAGGGTGAGGGATCGCTTCCCCCGTCCCAGGAACGCCCCCGCGACGGACTGGGTCGTTCCGGGGAGGTAGGGCGGCAGGATCGCCGCGAGGTCCGGACGGCTGCCCGAGATGACCGCAAGAACCTCCGCGCCAAGGTCGGCCAGGGTCATCGTGGCGTAAGGACCAGGCAGGAGCGTCGTGAAGTCCAGGACCTTCAATCCCGTCAACGGGCCGGCCATGTCTCCTCCTTCGTGAACGCGGTGCGTGAGAGGGGGGGGGGCACCGCCCCCCCTCGGTGAACGGTGCCTAAAGCCCCATGAATCGGGCCACGATGACCTTCATGATCTCATTCGTCCCGGCAAAGATCCGGGTCACCCGGATGTCCCGCCAGGCGCGCGAGATCGGGTACTCGTCGCAGTAACCGTAACCGCCGTGGAGCTGCAGGCAGCGGTCGGCCACCCGGTAGGCCATGTCCGTAATCCAGTACTTGGCCATGGACGTCTCAACGACAATGTGCTGACCCTCCATGTGATCCATGATCAGTTTGTCGATGAAGGTCCGGCCAAGTTTGATCTCCGTCGCCATTTCCACGATTTCGAACTGCGAATGCTGAAATTTGGAGATGGGTTTGCCGAATACCGTCCGCTCCTGACAGTATTTGATTGTGACCTCCAGCATGAATTCCGCGGCAGTCTGTGCACCGATGGCACAGACGAGGCGTTCCTGCTGGAGTTTCTGCATCAGTTTGATGAATCCCGTTCCCTTCTCGCCCAACCGGTTGCTCTTGGGAATCCGGCAGTCCGTGAAGTACAGTTCCGAAGTGTCCTGGCTGTGCCAGCCGATCTTCTTGATTTGCTTGCCTTTTTCAAATCCCGGCGTTCCGGCCTCGACCAGATAAAGATCCACGGCCTTATGGGGGTTGTCCACGGACGGATCCCTCGCCGCCACAACACAGAGATCGCAATTGATCCCATTACTGATGAAGGTCTTCTGGCCGTTCAGGATGACCGAATCGCCGTCCTCGACGGCCGTCGTCTTCATCGCCGCGAGATCGCTGCCCGCGTTGGGCTCCGTCATGGCGACCGCCGTAATGATGTCGCCGGTGACGCAGCCGGGGAGATATTTCTGCTTGTGCTCCTCGGAACCGAAGGAAATGATGTAGGGAACGATGATGTCACTGTGGAGCGACGCGGTAAGTCCCGAGAAATTCGCACGGGACATCTCTTCGAGAATGATCACCGAATAGAGGAAATCCGCACCTGGCCCGCCATATTCTTCGGGAACGCAGGTTCCCAGAAACCCCTGATCGCCCATCTTTTTCCAGACGCTCTTGGGGACGATCCCCGCCTCTTCCCATTCCTCGATGTGGGGCACCAATTCCTTTTCCACGAACTTCCGCACGGTATCGCGGAACATCTTGTGTTCGTCGGTATATTTGATAATATCCATGGTGTGTCTCCTTCACGGCATGCGGATAAACACAAATTGACGGCCGGAAACGGCACCGGCAGGGAAACGCCCGTCCCCCCGCGGCGCCCGCCGGGGCGGAAGGGAGTTTCCCTACGCCCCGGCCAGGTTGACCGCGTTGGAAATTTATTTCTTGTACTTACCGATGATGGTAATGGCGCACACATTATGGTGGGGGAACCCGCCCAGGTTGTGCGTCAGGCCAAGCTTGGGATCCTTCAACTGACGATCTCCGGCCTTCCCCTGAAGCTGCAAATACATCTCGTAAAGCATCCGCAAGCCCGAGGCCCCGATCGGGTGGCCGAAGCACTTCAATCCGCCGTCAATCTGGGACGGTATCTTGCCGTCCCGGTCATACATCCCGTCCAAAACGTCCTTCCAGGCCTGGCCCCGATCAGAGAGGTGGAGGTCTTCGTACGTGACGAGCTCCGTGATCGAGAAGCAGTCATGAACCTCGATCATGCTGATCTCTTCCTTCGGATTCGTGATGCCGGCTTCTTTGTAGCAAGCCGTGCTGCACTTATCCGCCGTGACGAAGTGATCGCCTTGCCACTCGTTGAACGCGCCTTCATACCCGTTGCTGACGGAAAGCTGGGAAGCCTTTATGGTGATGATGTCTTTTTCCTTCTTGCCCAGTTTCTTGGCGATCTCCGGGGTCGTGACAATGGCGCATGCGGACCCGTCGGAAACACCGCAGCAGTCGAACAGACCGAGCGGCCAGGCAATGATCGGCGCCGCCAGGATCGCATCCATCGACACCGCTTTTCTTAAATGGGCCTTCGGGTTCAGCGCCCCGTTCTGATGGCTTTTCCACGAAACATGGGCGATGGCCTTTTTGATGTCGTCGTTCTTGACCTTGTATTTGGCGCCATAACCCGAGGCCAGCGTGGCAAAAAGCCCCGGAGCGGTCGCATTGGCAAACACCTGCCAGGTTAACGTTCCCGCCGAAGCTCCCCAATTGGGGAGTCCGCCATACCCCGTGTCCTTCAGTTTCTCCACGCCTTGGGCCAGGCAGATGTCATAGGCGCCCGAGGCGACGGCGTAGCACGCCGCCCGGAAGGCCTCCGTGCCCGTGGCGCAGAAATTCTCTACCCGGGAGACGGGAAGATGGGGAAGACGAAGGGTCACCCCGAGGGTCACCGCCCCCTTGCCCACGTTGATCTCTTCAAAACACACGCCGAACCAGGCGGCCTGAATGTCCTTTTTCTCGATGCCCGCGTCGGCGATCGCTTCCTGAAAGGCCTCGACGATGAGCCCCTCGGCTCCGACGTCCCATCGCTCGCCAAACTTGCTGCAACCCATACCGATGATTGCGACTTTATCTCTGATTCCAGAAGCCATGGTCATACCTCCCCATTAATTGAATTTGAACAGCTTGCCGATGAGCTGGGATTTCATCATGTCGCCACCGACCTTCAATTTGCCGGCGCTGAAGGCCTTCATGCCGTCGAGGCGACCGGCGATCAGGTCGATGAAGTCCGTATCGGCCATGCCGATGGTCGTCGTCGGTTTATCCACGGTCCCCGCGGTCACTTGGCAGGCGCCGTCCTTGATCACAACCGCCCAATCCCCCCCGGTCGGACCGGAGATGTTGAATTGGAAGGTCACATCCTTCCCGGCCGCCGCCGCCGCGTTGAAGGCGGAGGGCATTTTTTCGAAAATCCCCTTCACATCGAGATCCCCGCCACCGCCCTTCGGCGCTTCCGCGCCGGCCGCCGCCGGGGGCATCAGGAAGTCCATGATCGCGGCGTTCAACTCGGTGTAGTGCTTGGCGCCGGCCATGCTGTTGATCTTTTCCCAATTGTCGCGGATGTCTTCCGGGGTCGGCACCTTGTCCGCGCCCAGGTGGATCCCGGGACCCGTCATCATCGCGGCCCGGCTGAAGTAACCCGCGGCGGCGTTGAAGATCGCACCCGTGTCCTGGCACTCCTCGGAGCAGAGGTACAGGACGATCCCGGCGATGTACTCGGGACTCAGCTTCGCGAACATCTCCGGCGGCATGACGTCTTCCGTGAGCCGGGAGGCGGCCACCGGGGCGATGGTGTTCACCTTGATGTTGTATTTCGCGCCCTCGAGTCTGAGCGTGTTCATGAAGCCCACGAGCCCCAGCTTCGCCGAGCTGTAATTCGTCTGCCCGAAGTTGCCGTACAGGCCCGCCGCCGAGGTCGTCATGACGATCCGACCGAATCCCTGGTCCCGCATCACCTGGAAGGCGGGACGCGTCACGTTGTACGCGCCGTTCAGATGCACGGCCAGGACCGCGGCCCAGTTCTCCAGTTCCATCTTCAGAAGACCCTTGTCGCGGAGGATGCCCGCGTTGTTGATGAGGATGTCCACCTTGCCGAAGGCGTCCACGGCGGTCTTCACGATGCCCGCGCCGCCCTCGGGCGTCGCGACGTTGTCATAGTTCGCTACGGCCTCGCCGCCCAAAGCCTTGATCTCATCGACGACCTTGTCCGCTGGACCGGCCGCGCCGGCCCCGGAGCCGTCCCGGGCGCCGCCGAAATCGTTGACGACGACCTTCGCCCCGCGCTTGCCCAACTCCAGGGCGTACGCCCGGCCCAGGCCCGCGCCCGCACCCGTCACGATCGCTACGCGGCCGTCGAAGCGGATCTCGGGAATCCAGTCGGTCTGGGGAACGGCCTTCCAGAAATACTGGGTAAAGCCGCGATTCACGTCCTTCACCCGTTTCCGGAAGGACATGGTGACCGGCATGCCGACCTTGATTTCATCGCGTTCGCAATCCGTAAAGTCGGCCAGCATTCGACCGCCGCCCGCAAAATCCACCGTTCCGTAAATGGCCGGAGGATCGACGGAAACGGCCAGCAGGTCGCCCGTAAAGGTCATGACCTTCGCGGGAATGCCGGCAAACTCGTAATCGTCCATCGGACCCACATGACCGCACGATGGGTTCACGCAGATATCCGCCGCCGGAAGCTGGGCCGTCCCGCAGACGGTACACTTCCCACCGACCAAACCGAGGACCAGTTTTCGATTTCGCCACAGGGCCGTCATGGCCGTCTGGATCGGGCCCTCGTTCCGGATGCCCATCTCGGGATCGATCAGTTCACGGAACTTCAGGAACTTCATGTAGTTGTCCGTGCTCTTCTTCTTTGCGAGCGTGCCCTTGACGCCCAGACGTTCGGCGAGCTTCGCGATGTTTTCCGTGACCTTGAAGTAGAGGGCGTCGCAGCCCTGGCCGAAGCCGGCCAAGAGGATCCCGTCGCCGGGCTTGGCCGTCTCGAGGGCGGAGACCAGCATCAGGAGGGGATGGGCCACGCCGGTCTCACCGCAAACCTCGTGCATCGTGTCGACGAGCTTGTCGCCCGTGGCGCCCAGCTTCTTTGCGATGCTGCGGTGCTCGGCCTTGAAGATGCAGGGGAAGACGAATTTCTGGACGTCGTCCATGGTGATCTTGAGCTTCTTGAACAGACCATTGACGGCCTCGGGGATGAACTTGGAGTAACCCTCTTCCCGGAGCCACCGCTCTTCCCACGTGTAGTCGAACTTACACCAGGACCCACGGAAATGGTCTGCGAAGTCGTAGGTGAGACTGTAGGATCCGAGGAATTCCGCCACCACGTCCTTGTCGCCGACGGCCAGGGCGGCCGCGCCGTCGCCGAACCACATCTCGTAGAAGTTGGCCGGACGCGTCATGCGCTGGTCCGACGCCGTCACGAGGATGTTCTTCCTGCTCCCCGATTTGACCACATCCAGGGCGGTCAGCAGGCCGGTGGTGCCCGCGCGCTGGGAAGCCGTGAAATCCGCCGTGTTGATGTCGCTGCGCAGGTTCAGGGCCGTGGCCAGGATACCGGCGTTCAGACGATCGGCGAAGGGCAGGGTGGTGGAGCACAGGTAGCCCGCATCGATCTTTTTCTTGTCCAAACCGATCAAACAGTCCTGGGCCGCGGCCACCGCCATCGTCAGGCTGTCTTCGTCATGGTTGCACATGGAACGTTCGCCCTGGGCCACGCTGATGATCGCCGGGGCGAACCAGCCCATGGCCTGGAAAATCGCCATCCGGTCTAATCTCAGACGGGGAATGTAGGCGCCGTATGAAGTGATTCCGATCATGTTCTTACCTCCTCATTCATTGCGTAGTTTGCATTCAGATTTTTGAGAAGCACACCTCCGTCAAGCGGCTCACCCTCAGAACTTGAAGAGTTTTTCCAGAAGCTGGGATTTCATCAGGTCGCCCTCGATCTTCAGCTTTCCGGAGGTATAGGCCTTCATGGCGTTCATCTTCCCGTTCATCAGATCCAGATAGTCGGCCGCCGCGATCTTCAGCGTACAGATCGGTTTGGCATGAACGCCCGCGGCGACCGTGCAGGCCCCGCCCTTGATCTCGGCATACCAGTCGCCTTCGCCGGCGACGCAGTACTGGAACACCACATCCACGCCCGAGGCGGCGCCGGCCTGGAAGGCGGAGGGCATTTTATCGAAGACTTCTTTGACCGACGTGAAGCCGCCGCCACCCGCGGCTGGCGCCTTCTTGCCTTCGAGGGCGGAGAGCAGGTCGCCCAGGACGAGGTCATTGAGCTGCGCGTATTCCTTGGCGCCCTTCAGATCCATGATGTTCGGCCAGGCGACCGAAACGTCTTCGACGGAGGTGATCTTCTTGCCGTCGCCCACCACGACACCGGGGCTCGTCATGATGGCGGCCCGGTTGTAGAAGCCCGCGCCGGCATTGTATATCTTGCCCGTCTCCTGGCATTCTTCCGAGCAGAGGTAAAGGACGATCGGCGAGACGTATTCCGGCTTCATTTTCCCCAGCAGGTCGGGCGGCAGGACGTCTTCGGTCAGGCGGGAGGCCGCGATCGGCGCCACGGTGTTCACCTTGATGTTGTATTTGCCGCCTTCGAGCTTGAGGGTGTTCATGAACCCGACGAGACCCAGCTTCGCCGAGCTGTAGTTCGTCTGGCCGAAGTTGCCGTACAGGCCCGCCGCCGAGGTCGTCATGATGATCCGGCCGAAGCCGTTGTCCCGCATGACTTGGAAGGCCGGCTTCGTGACGTTGTAGGCCCCGGTCAGGTGGACGTCGAGGACCGCCTGCCAGTTTTCGGGCTCCATCTTCAGAAGCCCCTTGTCGCGAAGGATCCCGGCGTTGTTGATCAGGATGTCCACCTTGCCGAAGGCATCCACGGCGGTTTTCGTGATGCCCGCGCCGCCCTCGGGCGTTGCGACGTTGTCGTAGTTCGCCACGGCCTCGCCTCCAGCGGCCTTGATCTCATCAACGACCTTGTCCGCGGGACCGGCCGCGCCGGTCCCGGAGCCGTCCCGGGCACCGCCGAAGTCGTTGACGACGACCTTCGCACCGCGCTTGCCCAGTTCCAGGGCGTACACCCGACCCAGGCCTCCGCCGGCTCCGGTCACGATGGCCACACGACCATCAAAACGGATTTTGTTCTTTGCCACCATCTCGTTCCTCCCTTCCTTTCGATAATGCGTGTTAAAAGATAATAAAGTCAGGACCCTGTTTCAGAATCGTGCCGATTTCGAGAATCGGCACGATTTTTTATGTATACGTCGGATTAGCGTCTTGCGTAAAGGCAGGTATATGCATGAACTTCAACGCTTGTTTGACCTGAGTCTTATAGGTTTCTTTGTTCAAGACCACGATCGGACGAAAGAAATTTTCCCCGGAGATGAAGCAGTGGATGGCGTTCATGAGCGCCAAGAGCATCAGCATGACGTGCGGGGAGACATTCTTTCTATCTTTTGCCAAGCCCATTGAACGGGCGATATCGACGGTAAATTCGGGTACCTTGAAATCGAGCCCAGCGTCCTCCCGTGTTTTGCTGAAATAGCGTGAGAGAATGAGGTTGGAGATTTCCGGATGGTCAAAAAGATAGTCGGTCATATCATCGATGGCAATTGTCAGGCGGTCCCGTAACGGCAGACCATGGATCACCTTCTCTACGCCGACAAGTTTCTGACTGAGATCTTCGTTGATATCGAGAACGACAGCTTCGTAAAGATCCCTTTTATCACCCCAGTGATAATGGAGGGTCGAAATGTCGATTCCCAACTCCTGGGCAACCATTTTGATGGTTGCCCCGTGATATCCGTACACCCCAAAGATTCGGCGGGCCGCCGCCAGAATTTTTGCCTTTATCGATTCCGGATCCCTGCGGGCCTTTTCTAAGGCAGAAACCATCGTATGGTTCCACTCCAAAGTTCAATCAGATGATGGAGAACCATATGCGGAAAGATTGTCTTTGTCAAGCAAAATATTTCGAATATTCTGAAACGTCCCGGCCTAGTCTATCCAGCGGCCATTCCCGGCTGGACAAATCTGAATACAATGATTTACAAAGATGACGATACAACCCTCATACGAAAAGATCGAACAATCGTTCTCTCTGGTTTGCTCATGGATGATCGGCTGTAAATGCCGGGATGAAAACGTACATTAAGGTATCCTTGACCGTTTTGATGTATTCATCCCTATCCAGATGAACGATGGGGCGGAAAAAATTTTCTCCAGAAATGAAATTATGGATCGCATTCATGACGATCAGAACGCGCATCATCGCCTCGGGGGAAACCTTTTTCCGATTGGGGCTCAATCCCATAGAAGTCGCGATATCTGCAGTGAATTCTGGAACTTTAAAATCCAGTTTTGCCTCATGGCGTGTTTTACCGAAGTAACGATACAGCATCAAATTTGATATTTCCGGATGGTCAAAAAGATAATCCGTCAGCATGTCAAAGCCAATTTTCATGCGCTCATCTAGAGGCAAACCATGAATAACATTTTCCACATCTCTGAGTTTCTGCCCGAGATCTTTGCTCATATCGAGGATGACCGCTTCATAAAGTTCCCCCTTTTCCCCCCAATGGTAATGAAGCGTGGAGATATCAACGCCGGTTTCCTGTGCGATCATCCTTGTGGTCGTTCCGTGAAACCCATACTCTCCAAATATCTTTCTGGCCGCGACAAGGATTTTAGCCTTGGTTGATTCAGGATCTTTTTGAGCTTTTTCTAAGGGAGTTTTCATCGAAATGTCATTCCTCTGATTATTTAAACCGTATTTCAGCACCCAAAACACTCATCAACACTTCCGGCAACCTATTTCATTGTTTCATTAACGTCAAATTTCCTTTTCCTTCTCGGGAAATATCCCTTATTCAACTTGAAACCAAACGTCTCCCATGTTGACAGAAGGATTGTACCCTGGATTTCTCTTGCGGGCAATATGGGAGATGACTCCATCGGTAAAGCGCTTGAACTCCGTTTGCGCCTTGTCAGGATTTGAAACGGCTACGGCCGAAATCTTGCCGGATAACAGGGCGCCGGTGATCCCGAATCCGAATGCCGGCTCCACAAAACCTCCCAAGGTACCGGCAAGGATGAACCCTCGGTGGAAAAGTTTCGGTCCCTTGGGTGTCTGTCCGCGAAAACGTCTCCACTTGTCAAATTGGCGGTGCTCAGAAGCTTCCACGATGCGCTTAAACATGTCGAGATTTTCTTGCGCAACTTCTTTTCGGGCAAAAAGGAGTACGTACCAAATGCCGTTCATGGCCGCAGAATATCCGTATTCATTGGAAAATGAACCGAGATAAGTCCCCGCGGAGACATGATCCCGTTCGATTTCGGCGTATGCCCAGTAACCGGCAAACACGCTGGAATCGAGGTTTAACCAGCCGTACATTTCCGGAGAGAGTCCCGTGGACAGAATGGATCTTCCGACGAGTTCTTTGAGATCATCCTCCTTCAATGAATTCCGGAATTCGAATTCCACCCCTTCTTTTTCAGCAATGCGAAAAAGTAAGGAATCCAGAGAGGTCGGTCTGTGGCCCCTTTCAGTATTGAAGACACGGTATCCCAAGGAACCGAAATCGATATTTCCCATATCCTGGTTTCCCATGTGCAACCTGCAGGAATCGCTCGTATCGACAAAAGCTTCACTCAAGTCGATCCCGATATACTCCCACAATCCCGGCATGGCGACGGGCGTCGTATGCACGGACGGATGCCACCCGGGTTCGCCACCCACACCGTTTTGCCTCTCTTTGACAATCACTCGGAATCCTTCCCGATTCAAATTGATCGCCGCAACCAATCCGGCAGGTCCGGCCCCTATAACATAAATTTCTTTCTTTTCCATGATCGTTCTACTCCTCAGCGGACATCCATATACAATCTCGATCTCTTGCGCAAATTCTTATCATCCTTGGCTATCCGCGAAACGGAACATTCCCGGGCAACGCCACTCGCGGGACGGATCGAACCTTCCGGGAGGAAAGGAAATGCGCAGCGAACACGGCATGAAACATCTGGGTTGCTTCACATTATCGTCGATACACATTTCCATCCTCCCACAGAAGGGTTGACCATCCATGTTTCATTCCCCCAGATTACTGGGCTCGAATGCGGCCGGCTTGATGCCGGAACGGTTCAATTTCAGTCTCTTGATAAAGTTGCCCACCCATGTGCCCGTCTTGTAATCGATGGTCGCATTCCCCACATTAAACGGACCATGTTCACCGCTGGGTAGCTCGAACCGCTTGAACGTGTTGTAGATCCCCTTCCAGAACTGTCCCGACTTGTCCCATGACTCGGAATAGATGACAAAGAAATTCTCCTTGTTCACCCATACCCGGCGTACCTTCTCGGGGTAACGCGGATCTTTAGAGGATATGTCGATCACGTAGGTGTCTCGAAGCTCGTAATTGTCAGAGATGATTGGATGATTGCCCTTTATATCCAAATTGCTCTGATTAATGACCGCCAGAACCTGTTGCTCGCCAACGAGTTTGTAATTGAACTCCAACATTTTCCCATCGAAGCCATAATAATCGTCCCAGGTTGATGTGGTCCCCCGAACCGGATTTGAGCGTTCTCTGGACACAAGCCTCAAAGTCCGACGCATTGAAGGAATATACGACCACATATCATCGGGTTTTGTCGGATCCGCATAACGGTAGACCAGCGTAACCATGCCTTTCCATTCCGGTGGAGAAAGAGAATCCAAGGTCATCGCCCATTCGAGCTTGTGAGGATTTGGCAATTCTGGCTTGGGTGAAACCTGCGTTCTGCCGGTAAACCTCAGGAAGTGTATATCCGCAAGGCCATAGGATATCTGACCCCCTTTTCTTCTGCCGTTGACCATAAAACCACCGGGATAGGTAAAATCATCGCCCCTCCAGCGATAATAGTTGTTCCACATGATTTTGATGGCCTTGTTCGGTTCCTGAGGATTTGGGAAAGGTATGCCGGCCACATATCCCTTCAGTTGTCCGTTTGGCAGGAGCTGTACTTGGCCGGCATATTTATTCGTCGCGTCCTGGTAGCTCTTCGGCGGCGGGTTAGGCGTTGGAGCGACAACCTTGAAGGACACAGGCCCTTCCAAGCCCCATCCATCGGTAATCCACCGCAGAAAAGACGGCGGGAAAAGCTCCTTCACCTTGTCTACATTTTGCTTATTAATAACATCCCCCGGCTGCACCGCCGCACACGCTCCGGAGACCATGGTGATCATCGCCAGCATGCCAATGGCAATGAGCAAGACTCTTCTTACGCACATTTTCCGTTTATGTCGCATCGCCTACCTCCCTCATGATTTAGGATCACCACGAAAACTGAGACGTCAAGACAACCATGGACTTCTGCCTGAACAGCCCCATGCCCTCGAAATCGTTCCTCCCGTAAACACCGATATACTTGAGTTCGAAGCTGCAGGCCTTGTTGAACGCATCCGGCACATATTTCACGCTCGGCATCACGGCGCCGTTGTTCTGTACATTGTGAATGAAAGTGACGCCGACATGGTACTTGTCGTAATCGAAGCCGGTGCCGATATTGAAAAGGAAGGTATGGTCATCCTTCCGCACGGGCGTGAGGTATCCGGCAACATTGAGATATTTTGCATTGCCGATAATCCAGTTCCCGTAATATTCCAGATTGATATCGATGGTCCCGGTTTCACTCAGGGGCCGGAACATCGTCTGGATATCCCAGGCCAAGAGGTACTGGAGATTGTCGCGTTTCACGAGGGCCGAGGGCTCTGCCGGATCCAGGGTGTTATAGGTTCGGCGGGGCCGGTACGTGACCTCGCTCCTCAGGACGCCCAAAGGCATATCCTTGTTGATATACGCCCCAAGAATGTTCACTTCCGGATAACGAATTATATACTCCCGGTTCGGGACGACCCATAGACCAGCTAAGAGTGGATTGATGGCAGCACCAAGATCGTTTGACCCATAAGTCTTACCCCTCTCGATGACCGGCGTATACTCCTGGGTATGCCAGTAGAAGGCGCCGAACTGATACCCGCCGATCGTTGTGGATGTCCGCCCACCGAAGCGCAGATCTTTAAACGTATGCCCGCCGTCCGGGTGCTTATAACGGACCACAGGTATTTCCGTAAAATAATTATCCGCGGGAGTCAAAAACGGGATCGGGGTATAATAAGAAACCGATCGCGCAAACGGCACCCCGAGAAGTTGTCCCGGGGCCAAGGGAGTCGTGGTTGTGTACGGCTGTCTCAGCCTTGTCTCTGGGTATATGGCAAATCGCCACCCGGGCGTGAAGGTCTTGCCGTCCGCCGAAACGGTCGCCGATGTCGGCTCGGCAAATATCGGGTCTACCCTGTATTTCGCTTCGGTCAGCAAAGGGTTGAAGATCCACTCGAAAGAGCTTCTGGCCGAGGTTATCTGATGGACCCCTCGGACCATCCACTGCGGGATCCGTGTGTCCTCCAGATTGGCAAAGCTGAATGCAAAACGACCATCCTGCGGATTGATGACATCGCCCACTCGGAAGGCCAAGGACTCGCCCCAGGTGACGATTTGCCGACCCACTATCATCTTCTGCCCATCCAAGGGTTTCCACGTCAGGTAGGCTTCCCGGAGATCCGCCTCATTATACTCTCCGAAGTCGACCGTAGATCCCTCTTCAATCTTGTATTCCGGCTCAAAAATCCCCTGACCAACGAGCCTGACACCCAAACTGGGAAGAATTTGTCCATCCACTTTCAGCCGAAGCCAGTTACGCTCCGTGGCAAGCTGATTGCCGCTGTTCGTAAAATCCTGGTTGCCGGTAAACAGTCCCGTATTGTTCCTTATAAACCCCGTGAAGTCCCAACCTTCCGCCACTTCCATGGCATAAGCTGGGAAGGAAAACAGGACAATCAGCAATCCTAAGGACAACGCCCCCCAGACAATCCCCGTCCTTCGTTTCGTTTTTTCTCGTTTCACAAAGCACCCCCTCCTTTCCTTGCAGATGGTTGATTTCCCATTGCCCAATTTTTTGACGCTCCCCTCAATCATTCAGCCCCTTTTCCAATATTTCTCCTCCCCTGGTAATAAAAGAAGGTTTGAAGATGACCAAAACAGCCGGCAATAAGAGCACGCCCATCAGCATATTTACCATCATCAGGATCGCCAGAAGAAATCCCGTCTCCGCCTGGAATCGCAACGGAGAAAACCACCAGAAAAAAACACTGGTGCTCATCATGGTTGCTTGGTAGAAAACGGAGCGGCCCGTCGTTGCCATCGCCTCCACGATGGCGTCCGTCCAGGTTTGCCCCGAAGTCATCAACTCCCTGATCCGGCTCACAATGTACAACCCGTAATCCACACCCAAGCCGACGCCGAGACATACGACCGGGATGGTATTGATATCGAGACCGATGCCGGCATAATGCATATAGGCAAACGCCAGGAAATTGGCCTGGATCAGTGAAACCGTAAAAATGAACCCGGCGCTGATGGAGCGATAGATAAAGGCGCAACAGAGGAAGGTGAACCCCAGGATACCGAAGAGGAGCGGATAATGAGCCTTCTCGATCAGTTCATTGGCCGCATATAAAATCCCTCCCAAACCACCGGCCGGTTTAAATTGGATCAGATCACTGCGATTTTTCGGGTCCTTATTGAATTCATTCACGCTGTCAATCGCTGCTTTCAGCGTTTCCCCCTTATGATCGGGAAGATACAGCCGTACATTGCCATTCCACCATGTAGAATCCATCCATTTATCCATGTCTTCCGGGGCGGTTCCCATCTGATAAACGGCGAAGATTGAAAGGATCTGTCCGACATCGGTCGGAATAATTTCAAATTTAGGGTCGTTCCCATGAAGCAAACTATTGAAGCGCTTCACGAAATCAGCGGAGGAGGTTGCGTAAGCCGCCGCTCCCGTCGCCATGAGATGGTTCTGCAGGGCCTCCATATTGCGCATGGATTCGGGCATAACCAAGCCACCGTATTTTTGAGCTGCCACCACGATATACATCTGATCAATCCCTGGAAATCGCTCACCAATCTGCTTTACGCTCTGATTATATTCCGAATCACGCCACAGAATCGGCGACCCTGGATGTGCGTCTCCGATCTGAACCTTTACAACCCCGTAAGTGCCAATGATAAACAGAATAATCGCGAGAATAATGAGGGGCAACTTTCCTTTCCCACACCCGTAGCGGGCCATTGCTATCATCATATTCGTGATAAACGGCCGATGCGCTTCTCCGTTTCCATTGATTTGCTTGGGCGGTGGCATATAAGAAACCAGTACGGGCAGAAGGATGAGGACGGTGAAAAACGCCGTCATATCCCAGAAAGCACCAATAAACGCCAAGTGCTGCAATGTAGGAATCGGGATGAACGCAACGATCAGAATTCCTGCCGCTCCCGTGATAATCCCAATCGCGGCCGGGTTGAAAAGCGAGCGACTGACAAGGGAACAGGTTTCTTTATACCTTGCCGGGTCTTTGTACTCCTCGCCGAAGCGGTTGATCCACTGGACGCCGTGACTCATGACCCTGGCTGTCAACAGGAAGGGAATGACGATGATCAACGGATCGAACTGATAGCCCAGATATGAGGCAAACCCCAGCCCCCATATCCCGCTAATGGCGGCACTAATAAGGGGGATCCACCAATAGGGTTGTCTTCCCAGGTAAAAAAACAGCAGGGCCGTTATCAGCAGGGCACTGACAAGAAAAATACATGCCATCTTCGGCACGAAATGATAAATCCAGCCGTAAAGGATGGGTTCACCACAGAGATAAATTCGGTGGTTCGCGTCCTCCTCTGTTTTCTTGATGGCCATAAAGCGTTTGTGAAGTTCTTCGAAATCGATGCGACCTTCGATGAATGTCGCGGAAACACTCACCGCCTTGCAGTCCTTGGAGATCAGGTTTCCGAATACGGCATTTCCGAATACCGTCTCCTTGAATGCTTCCATTTCATCCGCTGATCCGGGAATATTCGGCATCAGCCGCTCCATGGCGAATCCTCCGGGAATCTCTCGGATATCTTGAACACGAGGACTCGCCAAGGAAAAAACCTGAAATGTATTTACCCCGGGGATTGAACTGACGGTTTCCTGTATCCTGACGAGCTTATTCAATGTCTCGGCATTGAAGACGTCGCCCTTGTTGACTTCCATCACGACGGTGGCGACGTGGGCGCCGCCAAAATTGTTCATGAACTGTTTGTGAATCTTGACGTACGGATGATTATAGGGGAAAAGATCCATGAACTGGGTATAAAAATCCATGCGCGTGATCCCGTATCCAAAGAAGAGGGTAAGCAGTAGAAGGGAAACCAGAACGAACGGACGGAACCGCATCACGAACCCAATAATATGCCGACTCAGGAAATGTTGGAACTTGTCCTTGGGGTCAACCAAGGCAAGGGGATCGTCCAAGATCAGATTCACGGGGGGTTTTACCTGCTCGGATGGTTTATATCCGAGGATTGATCGAATCACCATGATCGCTTTTCTGATTAACGCCATTTCGCACCCCCGTCTTGTGTCCCGGCAATGGTCCCAGCTCCTCCGACAAGCAAGCCATGACCATCCTTCAATAACGAAATTCCGGAGAACCAATTATAATATTTCAATCCAGGAAGTGGATTCCATGACGCGCCGCCGTCGCTCGTGGAAAGGATCGCACCATTCAAGCCTACACAGATGCCTCTGTCCTGATCGAAAAATGACACTTTCAGGAGTGTTTTTTTTCTGACTTGGTTGTTGACGGCTTGCTTCCATACTTTACCGCCATTGTCCGTCCTGAAGATCCTTCCTTGGGTTCCAACAGCAGCGCCTCTATTCGGACTGGAAAAACCTATCCCGAAGAGATTGCCGGCCGACTCACGATTCTGTGTTATCCAGGTTTTGCCGCCGTCCCGGGTGAACAGGATCGTGTTAAACTCACCACTCACCCAGCCCTCGCGTTCATTCAGAAAGCACACATCGCTTAGGATAACGTCGGCGTTATAAGGCAGGCGTTCCCAGTGCTTTCCCCCGTCAGCCGTTGAAATGATCGTACCCCGGGTGCCAACGGCCCAGCCACGCTCGCCTATGAATTTCACCTTCAGCAGATGTTCATCCTTAATGCCGCTATCTTGTGCCACCCATTTCTTCCCACCGTTCGTTGTATGAAGAACCGTCCCCAACTCGCCGACGATCCACCCTTCCCGGGGGTTTGAAAAGGACACCGAAAAGAGGGCCTTCACCGTCCCGCTCTCCTGCGGAACCCAGTCCTTGCCGTAGTTGACGGAGTGGATGATTTTCCCTGCGTATCCAACAACCCAGGCGTTTCCCCCCTCCAAGAGAGAAACGTCGTATAATTTATCGAGGAAGCTGATCGGTGCGACATTCGGAACTTGCCTCGTTTGAACCGGGCCTTTGGCCATCACGCTACCAGCCAGCAGAACAAAAGAAAGAATAAAGAGCAGGACAACATTTCGGAAACAACGTTCTAATGCCATACGCATAACCTCACCTCCTTAAGACCAAACTGCATGTCAAACTGGCGCGGGCCTTCACCTGCCAGCGGAGAGCCAAAAGTCGTGCAGCTCCTGTAAACATGCAGCAACATAACCTTGCTCCGTTATCTAACTCCTTCGTTTAACGTCCCTTCGCCCGTGGAGCAGCCCCGCGACTGGACACCTGAGAAGTGGAGATAGGTTGTAGTCATACAACTACCGCGAAAGAGCAGGTGCCGATGGGACCTGTTGAAGTCATTACATCTGTACAGCCGACGAAGGCGATGGACGCCGAGCTAAAAGAAGGCCATTGTCGAGGAAGTAGAGCAGTCCGGGATGAGCCTCTCATCCGTGTCCCGAACGCATGGTCTGTACCCCAACCAGCTTTTTTACCTGGCGGAGGCTGATGCATGAAGGGGCTATGTCGGCGGTGAAGACCGGTGAACCGGTGGTGCCCGCTTCGGATGCAAAGGAACTGTGTTTACGGATTCGAGAGTTGTAGCGACGGCTATGTCGTAAGATAATGGAGATGGAGATCCTCAAGGACACGGTCCGGATTGCCAGCGAAAAAGAACTGATCTTGCGAATGCCCTGGTTAGGGAAGGACAATACCCCGTGAAGCGGATTGCCCGGATGATGGGCGTAGAGATTTGTACGACCCCCCATTACAGACCCGAGTCCTTCATCAAGACCTTTAAACGGGACTATGTCCATATGAACCCTCTGCCCGATGCCCAGACCGTTTTGGAGAAGGGATCCCTGGATGGTTCCAGGATTACACAAGCATCACCCCCACAAGGGGCTAAGAATGCAGTCGCCCAGGCAGTTCAGGCGAAACCAAATTAAGTTTGAAGAGTGTCCGGTCGAAACGGGGGCTACTTCAACCACCACTCTAGTGAAAAATAAGAAAATTGAATTGATGGATCGCGTTATTCATCAAGCAATTCCCATAGCGTGATTCAATCATTTGATGTAAGCGTGATATAATGACAGAAATTTAAAAAAGTCAACAAAAAAATTGAGCCCGCACAAAAAAAACAGCCGAACGGTCCGATGCTCTGCCTTCTGGAACGGCCCACCTTTTTGACACAGAAGAGGAAGGTTTGACCTTCAAGGGAGGTTCTCCGCTAACAGCGGCGGAGAGCCTCAGGGCCGGCGAGGATCTTCGTTTGTGCGCATTGGCTCGTACCCCGGCGGTGCCGTTAGGCGGTCGCTTCCACGACTGGGGCCGGCGGCACGGCGAGGACGATGGCCCCGGTCGGGCACTCCTCCGCGCAGAAACCGCAGGAGATGCACTTCTTGGGTTCCGTGAGCGCCGCCCGGAGGTGCTTGTCGCCCCGGTCAACGGCCGACGCCAGACAGCGGGCCGGACATCCCTCGACACAGATCCCGCAGGAGATGCAGGCCTCGAGGTCGATCACGGGCTTGGGCCAGAGCGACAGCTTGGGAATCCGCCGACAGGGGTTCCGCCGCGCGTCCAGCACCGCCTCCTGGGGGCAGATCCGTCCGCAGGCGCCGCAGTCGATGCAAAGCGCCGCGTTCACCACATGAAGGGCCTTCCGTTCGCCCCGGATCGCGCCCGCCGGACAGAGCCGGACGCAGGCGCCGCAGCCGTTGCAGGATTCCGTGATGGCGTAGGGCATGGGTTCCTCCTTAATCCGTTTTGCCGGCGCTCGGCCCCAACGGCCGGACCGCGGCGGCGTCGGGGCGCCCCGTCTCGGGGTCCCAGCCGAACTGTCGCCAGTAATCGCTCCGCATCGTATCGAGATCCATCGTGCGTCCCTTGTTCGCCCCCTGCGCCAGGACCGGCCGGCCCAGCATCCGGTCCGGGACCTTGATGGATCGCGGATCGACGCCCTGGCGGATGTTGAAGGCCTGCTTGAGCGTCTGGATCCGCGCGCCGATCTCCAGGTACTGCTCGGGGGTCTTGTTCCAGCCGGTCGCCGCATTGAGCCAGGCGAACGACGGAATCCGCTTCGACCCCAACATCAGGCCGAAGAGGCAGAACCCGGCCGCGTTCGCCAGGCTCATGAACTTGCTGCACGCGGCGGCCGTGACGGCCTTCTCCGCGTCGGCCCGGTACTTCCGGCCCTTGAAGTACAGCGGCGTCGCCCGCGGCAGCCCCTTGACCGTCTTCCAGAGCTGGAACATCTCGTAGTAGAGCTGGGCGCCCAGGGTGTGCCGGCCGGGCGTCGGCTCCACGGCGTAGTGCACGTTGAAACCCGGGTCGTTCCGCCCGTCGTGCATGCCGGCCTCCTGCCCCCCGACGTGCATCGCGTACTGTTCGGAGCCCTTCCCGAGACGCCGGGCGGCCGCCTTCGACCCGTCCGCAAGCACGTCGCCGATGCCGTCGCGCCGGACCATCTTCTCCACCAGGGCGACGATGGCCGGGCCGTTTCCCCACGTCAGCTCCAGACCGCCCGTGTCTTCCTTCGTCAGCAGGCCCTGCTCGTAGCACTCGATGGCGAAGGCGACCGTGCCGCCCGCCGAGATCGTGTCCATCCCCGCCCGGTTGAGGAGTTCGTTCAGGTAGAAGAGGCTCTCCGCATCCTCGTTCATGCACAGCCCCCCCAACGCCAGGACGGTTTCGTATTCCGGCTTGTGGGTCTCCGTGTATTTCCCGGTCATGGAACACTTCCCGCCGCACCCGAGGGGGCAGGAATAGCAATGGTACTTGACGCGCTCGCGATCCGTGATGGCATCCGGGTTCACGCTCCGGGAACGCGCGGGGCCGAAGTCCACGTTCGACCCCTTCCAGTTCTTGATCGGCGAATCCCCCATCTCGATGGAGGTCTGGTTCATGCTGACCGTGCCCCACTTCCGGAGGAAGAACTTGTACAACAGACCGTCCATCGCCATCTGCGTCGGCAGGACGCGCATCATCGCTCCGAGGTAGGGAAACACCGAGCCGCTGGAGAGCGGAGGCTGAAACTGCACCCAGCGGTTGCATTTCTGGCTCAGGCGCTTCATTTCCGCGCGGTCGTGCACGCCGATGCGCCGCTTGCCGTTCAGGACGACCGCCTTGAGCCGCTTGGATCCCATGACCGCCCCCAGGCCCGACCGGGCCGCCATGCGGCCGCCGTCGTTGGAGATCCCGGCGATCAAGGACAGCTTTTCGCCGGCCGGCCCGATGCACGCCACGCGGCTCCCCGGCCCGCCCTCCGCCAGAAGCGCCGTCTCCGTCTCGATCGTGTCCTTTCCCCACAGGGCGGAGGCGTCCCGCAGCTCGGCGCGGGCGCCGTCGGCGAACAGATAGACGGGGTGCTCGCTCACCCCCTTGAAGAAGATCCCGTCGTAGCCGCAGCGCTTGATCGCCGGCGAGAAATTGCCCCCGCAGTTGGCGTCCCCCCAGCAGCCGGTGAGCGGCGACTTGCCCACGACCGTCCAGCGACCCGTAAAGAAGCTGCCCGTCCCCGTCAGCAAGCCGGACATGAACCCGAGGACGTTGTCCGGCCCCAGCGGGTCGGCCTCCGGGGGGATCCACTGGAACAGGAGGTAGGCGCCCAGGCCGAGGCCGGACAGGTAGTTTTCGTAGACGTTGTCCGGGATCGTCTCCGTCCGGACGGTCCCGGTTCCCAGATCCACCACCAGCACCTTGCCTATGTAGCCCTTGTCCATCCGCCACCCTCCTTACGTTACCGAGGTTTTAAAGGATTTCCAAAAATCGTGACCCCTCCGCGCGGCGGAT
>JALNWL010000019.1 GCA_023230905.1 Syntrophales bacterium | reverse complement strand
TGTGGAACAGCGGGTTGAAATGGAAGGTCCCCGCCGGAGAGGTGCTCGTCAGGACATCCCCCGCGCGCGTCCCGTCGAGCAGGACCTCCGAGACGAAGCCGTCCGCGACCCGCCGGACGGTGATGTCGTAATAGGCCCGCTGGCGCGGGGACGAGGAGAGGCTGTAGGGCCGGCTCGTCCGGACGCCGCCCGCCTCCACGAAGACGTTGATGTATTGCCCGGCCTGGAAGGGGGGCAGGTCCCCCTCGGCGGCCACGAGCCGGAGCGTCCGGGCCGACGGTGTTTCGTCGAGGATCTCGCTCACCCGGAGGGTAAGCCGGGCGGGGTGCAGCCGGTTGACGGCGAGCGCCACCTGTCCCTTGCGGGCGACGTAGTCGACGCCGTACTTGCGGCTGACGGCGATCTCCTGCTGAAGCGTCTCGTAGCCGTCGATCTCTTGAAGGAAGTTTTTTGCACTCATGGCGTCACCTCACTTTCTGCGAATGGTTTTGAGGGCCGCGCGGCCGGCTGAGGCCCCAGCCATCAGGGTGGGCTGGAAGCCGCCTTCCGCCGCCCATGCCCCGGCGAGAAAGAGGCCGGGGAGCGCCGGTTTGATCGGCTGGAAGATCCGGCTGTCCTTGGCGTACTGGTCGAATCCGTAGATCGCCCCGCCGGGATGGTTCAGGTAGCGCATGTGGGTGAGCGGCGTGGAGACCTCGATCTCCTCGATGTGCGACCGGAACCCGGGATACTGGGCCTCGGCGATGGCGAGGAGGCCCTCTGCGTAGCGGTACTTCTCCCGCGCGTAGCGTTCCGGCGGAATGGCGAGCCACGGGTCGGCGTACTTCAGGTCCACGATCGCGATCTGCGAGGTCCCCGGGGGGGAGGCCTCGGGGTTGGAGATGTTGAAGCAGGTTAGCAATACCATCCCCGGGGGTTCGTCGAGGCTCCGGTACTGGGCGAAGGCGCGATCCGTGTCGGCGTGGGTGCACAGGAAGTTCGTCTCCTCCCGGATGCCCAGGGCCTCGGGCGGGCAGTCGAGCCCGATGTAGAGGCAGACGACCGACGGCCCCACGGTCATGCCGCTCATGGTTTCGAGCGGCGCCGCCGGGCAGTCCTTCCGGTCGATCAGCTCCGTGAAGGTGGTGAGCGTCGAGGCGTTGGCAATGATGCACCCGGTCGCGATCGCCTCGCCGTCCGCGGTGACGACGCCGGCGACCCGGCCGTCCGCCACGGTGATCCGCGCGGCCGGGCAGTTGAAGCGGACCTCGCCCCCGTTCCGGAGGAAGGCGTCGACGAGGGCGTTGGACAGGGCCTGCGAGCCGCCCTTGATGTGCCAGGGCTTGAATTCGATATAGGCGTAGAGGATGCCGGCCAGGTCGCCGAAGGGGAGCTGCCGGGGCGGCACCCCGATGTAGCACCAGTAGGCGCTCGCGGCCAGCTTCAGGAGCGGGTCCCGGAAATGCTCGTCGAGGACCTCCTGCGCGGGCTTGAGGGCGTACCGGAAATAAAGCGGGTATTTTTCCCGGGAGACCTCCGGGTCTCTCATGAAGAAGATGGCGATGAACTGGTTGAAGTAGTCGTAAACGAGGTCGAAGAAGGCCCGGATCGCGGTCTCCTCCTCGGGGAAGCGCTCCGCCAACGCCCGGACGACGCCGTCGCGCGTGGTCGGCAGGGTGAGGTCGAGCGCCCCGGGGAGGGAGATCCGGTACATGTTCTCCATCTGAACGAACTCGACCCGGTCGAGGACGTCGAGCCCGTGCAGGGTCGCGCGCAATGGCCCCGGCGCGGCCTCCGTGCCGAGCCCGCTCAACTGGTGGAGGGCGACCTCGAACTCGAAGCGCCCGCGGCGGAAGCTCGTGGCGCAGCCGCCCGGGATGTTGTGCCGCTCCAGAAGCAGGGTCTTCGCCCCGCCCTTCGCCAGGGTTGCGGCGGCGGCCAGGCCCCCATTCCCCGCTCCGATGACAACCGCATCATATTCGATCATACCAGTCCTCCCTTTCTTAATAAATAGCGTCCCAGCCCGCCCCATTTTTCTTATGCTTCGTTGCTCCCGCGCGCACGCGGGATCAGGCCCGTCCCGCCCTTTCAGGGGCACCGTGACGGCGTCTCCCCTGTGCGCATGCGGGATCCGGATTCTCGATGCGTGCAAAACCCGGGACGGCGCTTCGATGCCGCATCCGTTTCGGGGCGGTCTTGGCCGCAACGCCGACGGTCAACGCGGCCAACCGGATCCCCGTGGCGCGCCGTCAGCCCTTCCGGATCCGGGAGAGGTCGAGGGCAACGCCCTCCCAGGCGGCCTCCAGGACCATCCGGAAATCGTCGGCGTCCATCTCCTCCGGGTTGTAGAAGATCGCGCCGTCGCACCGGGCCGCCGCGACGATCTCGGGGAGCCGCTCCCGGGGGATCATTCGGTTCAGACCGCGGTCCACGACCTCCTTCAGGGTGCGGGGATGCTGGCCCTGGGAGGCGTCGTGCAGGTCCTGGTTCAGCTGCCTCACGAGGGCGATGACCTTCGCGGCCCGCGCCTCCGGCGGCGTGGCGTCGCAGACCGCGCGGCCAGCCAGGGGCAGGAGGAGTTCGGCGGTCCACCGGCCGGTCTTGTGGAGGTTGTACTCCAGGCCGTAGGGCAGGAGGATCGCCATGCAGATCCCGTGCGGGACGCCGCAGGCCGAGCCGGTCGCGTGTCCCAGGCAGTGGACCATCCCCACCATCGAATTGGAAAAGGCCACCCCGGCCAGATTGGAGGCGATCGCGAGCGCCAGGCGTCCCGTCCCGTCCGCCGGATTCTTCATGACGGGCAGCAGGTGCCGGCCGATCAGCGCCACCGCCGCGCGCGCGAAGGCGTCGCTCAGCGGGTTCTTTGCGAGGCACGTGTAGGCCTCCATGGCGTGGGTCAGGGCGTCCATCGCCGTCTGCGCGGTGACGGCGGGCGGCAGGGTGAGGGTCATCCGGGGGTCGAGGACGGCGGCGTCGGGCAGCAGGAAGGGGCTCATGAAGGCCGTCTTGTAATGCTTTTCATGGTCCTTGATCACGGCGGCCTGCGTGACCTCGGAGCCCGTGCCGGAGGTGGTCGGCACGGCGATCAGGGGCCGCAGGCGACGTTTCAGCGCGCCGACGCCGCTGAAGGCCATCAGGTCGCGGGCATTCTCGGAGACGACGATGTTGACGCCCTTGGCCGTATCCATGACGGAGCCGCCGCCGACGGCGATGAAGCTGTCGCAGTGGCGCTGCCGGTAGAGTTCGGCGATCCGGCGGACCGCCTTGATGTCCGAATCCACGGGGACGTCGTCGGCGATCGTCTCCAGCGCCAGGGCGTCCCGGAGGGCGTTCCGGGCGACCTCCACCAGGCCGGCGCCGGCGACGCCGCGGTCGGTGACGATGAGGGGGTTTTTTGCGCCCAGATCAGCGAGAATCGTGGGAATCCGCTTCAGGGCGTCGTGACCCGCGACGATCCGTCCGCCGTTCAGGAATTCGTAATAGTCGGGCAGGTAGGCGGAGGCGGCCTCCGCTGTGGCGGGTTCTCCCGTGAAGGCGGCCTCCGCCGCGTCCGGTCCCGCCGGCTCCGCCTGGGCGTGGGCGCACCCCGCCAGGAGGACGCCGTTGGCGAGCGCCCACCGTTCCCCCTTGCCGGCCTTCGATCCGTTTCGGTCCAGAAGTGCGAGCCCGGCCCGGGCATAGGCCTCGCCCACGGGGTTCCGGGGCGCCGCGGCGATTACCCGGGCGGCGTGCGCGCGGGCGACCGACAGGACCGCCGCATCGCGTCCGGCGTCGCCGGGGCGGATCGTGCGGGGATCGAGGGCGACCAGGGCCGCCATCAGCGCCGGAGACCTGAAGGTCCAGGGCCCCAGCGCGGCCGTCGGGGAGGCCACCGCCTCGCAGTCGACGCCGGTGGGGATCACGACGAAGGGCAGGAGCGGCCGGGTCAGTCGGTTGTCCCCGGACGCGGCGGCCAGATCGTCCTCCGGGCCGATCGAGACGGCGATGTTGAGGATCTTGGCGGCCGTGACGAGGGGCCCGTCGCCCATCACGAGGAGGGCGTCATGGCGGTGCTCCACGAACAGATGCTTCACCCGGGCGGTCCAGGCCGCGTCCGGGGACTCCGGTGCGGCTTCGTGGAGCCCGAGGGGCATGCCGGAATCCGCGAAGGCCTTGACCAGAATCCGCGTGAGCCCCCGGTCGGCGGTCCCCTGCGTGGCGAGGACGAGCGGGCGGGAGGCGTTCAGCGCCCGCAGTTCGCCGGGAAGATGTTCCAGGGCCCGGCTTCCGGAAAAGATCCGGATCGGGCAGAAGAATTCGAAATGACGCGGGATCTCCATGTCACCCTCCTTTCAGCGGCCGAGGACGGCCCCGAGATAGATCCGGGTCCGGCCGACGAGTTTGCGGGTCCAGGACCAGCGGGGATAGCGCTTGACGGCGAGGCGGGCGATGAACTTCGGCAGGAGGTACACCTCGACGATGTCGAGGATCCGGACGATCGCGCAGGCCGGGGGGACTTCCCCGTCCACGATCATGCGGTTGCGGGCGGTCGCGACGGCGGTGCTCTCCCGGAAGGTGAACATCAGGATCGCCGCCTCCAGGTGCTTGATCTTCAGGGTGAGGTCGAGGGCGATCCCCTCGGGACGCCAGCCCAGGTAGCGGATCCGGCCCGCCCGTTTGCCCACGATCATCCAGGGGCCCGCGGGCAGGACCCCCATGGCGAAGGTGAACCCCTCCGGCAGGGCTTCGAACTCCCGACGGACCTCGGCATCCGCCCGGGCGGCCACCTGAAGCGCCCGTCCGACGAACCACAGCATGACGGCCACGTACGCCCGTTTCAGGGATTTTCTTCCCGCCGGCGCCTCCCGGTAATCGTTCATCCCTTTCCCTCCTTAAGGCAGGTCATGAAAGATGGGTGTTGCCCTGAAAGAACCCATGCCACGATGGATCCCTGCATACCAACTTTTCGGGGGCAAGTCCATCCCGAAAGATCCCGTGCGCCCGCGGGTGTCGGTCCGATTTCCGGGTTGCGCAACGGACCCGATCTGTGTAGAGTGTTCCCTGGCTCGAAGGGGGAAGCCATGATCCGGATCAACAGCTATCTGCACCGGGAGGAGTTGCTGGAGATCATCCGGCGATGGATGTACAGTGACGTTCACCCCGCCGATGCCGGGCGGGTCACCCGGCTCGTCCATTTCAACCAGGAGTATATCGCCCGCTACCTCCGGGAGTTCGCCGTGCGTCTTTTCCGCGGGCTTTTCGGAATGGATCCGGTCTTTCAGCCGGTGACGGTGAAGGGCGAGCTCAAGGATTGCCTCGTCGCCCGTCCGCCTTACCGTAATGAACGAATCGATCGGCTGATCCGTGACTATGCCGCCTTTCCCGGACATTATTTTCGCGAGACCCCGTTTGACGGCTGGCTGGTCTTTGTCGGCCGGGAGGACCCGGCGGCCCTGGCAGGTTCGATGCGGATCAAGCGCGATCGCCGCCTGGCCGAAAAGGCGGCCCGGCGGATCACGGACCGGATCTTCGACCGCATCCGGGCCCACGCGGATCAACTGGCCGAGGCCCGCGCCCGGAGGCTGGGCATTCAACCGGGCCAGCTCGTGACGACGCCGGAGGA
Source organism: Syntrophales bacterium (assembly GCA_023230905.1). GTDB lineage: Bacteria > Desulfobacterota > Syntrophia > Syntrophales > UBA2251 > UBA2251. The sequence continues at coordinate 14,858 of JALNWL010000019.1, read as the reverse complement.
CATGCGCGACGAATTCCTGCGCGCGGAGGCGCGCCTTCTGGAGAACCTCCGCCACAGGCAGGCGATCGAGGACGGTCAGCCGCTGGCCATCAACGATGTGGCGGGACTCAAGCTCATCCTGCCGGGCGAGCGCCTGGGCGAACTGGAGTCCGTGCTCGCGTCCATGAACGGGTGTTCGGTCCTGGAAAAGGAGCAGCACACCGGGCATTACAATGCGGTCAACTACATCGTCCGGCTCGAGCCGCCGCGGGAGGCTCTGCTGGCGGAGCCCCTGAGCGCCGGCGTCGTCGAGATCCTGAAGCGGAAAGGGGACGATCCGGAGGCGACCGTCCGGGAATTCGCGGCCTTCGTCCGCGCCGGCGAGCCGGACGTCCATCTGGAGATCATCGTTTCCGACTACCAGGAGACCCTGGAGAGCGAGATCGGGCGCTGCATGCACGAGGACCGGATCATCGAGCAGCGCCTGCGCCGCGAGTACCGGGGGTCGATGGTAAAGAACATGGAGTATCTGCTCGAATACCTCTTCGCCTTTGCCACCTCTCCCCGGCGGGAACTGGAGACGCTGCCGGTGAAGCTGTGGGACCGCTATCTTCCCGATTACTTCGACGGCGTCCTCAAGGAGCTCTACGGCATTCCCGACAGCTAGGGGCATCCCACCCCCGCGCCGCTGGCGATCACGCGGCTCAGGCGAAGCCCACGAGGCGGCAAATGCCTCCGCCCGTGCCGGCGGCGATCACGGCTCCGTGAAGGTGCAGGTTCCGTCGCTCCCGAGGGTGAGCGTGAAGCCCCTGCCGGGCCACACCATGCCGGTTACGGCGTATTCGCAACGGCGGAAGAGATGGTTCGGGTCCGCTCTCAGCTCCTGGGCATTGATGGCGCCGACGCCCCAGTACCAGTTGACGACGGTTTCCGTGCGACCGGGCTCCACGATGACGCTCCGGATATCCTCGGCCGCGCTCTGGGTGAAGACGACGCCGACATCCCAGTCGCGGTCGTGGCGGTTATGAACCGTAACCTGGCCGGCGCCGGCCGGGCCCGCGGCCACGGAGAAAATGACCTGGGACCAGAGGATCGCCAGCAGCAATTTTTTCATTTTCCCTCCTCTTTCCGTCCTACACGGATTGGCGGCAAGCCTTCCCGTCGAGGCCGACCGGTTGCGGCGCACGTCCGGAAAGCCCGTAGCGACAGGCATCCGAAAGCGATTGTGGCGCGTTCCTGACGGAAGGATCCCGATGCCTCTTGAAGTAGGGGTCATCCCGGCTGCCGGTAAAGGCAAACAGGACCACGAGAAAGACAATCCACAGGAAAAGAACCAGCCCGTTCGCCCTTAGCCTGACCAGGGCGGGAAACAGGCCGAGCGGGCCGATGCGTTCGCCCTGCACCCCATTCTGGAAACCGAAGAGCAAGCCGAGAACCACGAAAGGCCCAAGCACCGGAACAACCGTTGCGGCCGCGATGCCGTAGAACCGCCAGTCGCTCAAGGGGCAGCGTCCGCCTCGCTTCAATTCCGCATAACCGCCCAGGAGGAGGGCGAGGCAGGCGAGGGGAAAGACGATGCCGAAGAAGCGTTCCCCGCCGGCCGCGGGCATGATGCCGACCAGGAGGGCCGCACCATGACCGATCAGCCCGGTGAAGAGGGCATTGCGTCCCAGCGGCGTGTAGGCGATTTCCGGCATACGGAGGGTCTCGCTCGGTTTTCGACAGGCCCCTATCCGGCCGCCGATTCGATCATGGCGCCGACGCCCGGCGGGGACAGCCGGCCGATCAGGCGCTCCAGGGCTTCGAGGAGTCCGGGAAGGGTGCCCGGATCGAGGGCCGAGACGGCCACGGCCCCGTACCGGCGGGAGAGCGCGGCCAGCCGGTCCTTGTCGGCGACGCGGTCCGCCTTGTTAAGCACCATCAGGGTCGGTTTCCCGGTCATCGAAAGGTCGGCGAGGATCTTCTCCACCGCGGCGATCTGATTCTCGAAGCGGGGGTTGCTGGCGTCGACGACGTGCAGGAGGCAATCCGCCTCCTTCAGTTCGTCCAGGGTCGCGCGGAAGGCGGCGAAGAGGTCCGGCGGCAGGTCGCGGATGAAGCCGACCGTGTCGGTGATCACCGCCTCCGTGTCCCGGGGAAAACGCAGGCGGGAGCTCTTCGGGTCCAGGGTGGCGAAGAGGCGGTCCTCCGTCAGGACGCGGCTCTTCGTGAGCGTGTTGAGCAGGGTGGACTTGCCCGCATTCGTGTAGCCGACGATGGAGACGACGGGAAGCCCCGTCCGCTCGCGCCTCACGCGCCGCTGGTTTCGCGCCTTCCCGATCCCCTTGAGGTCCTGCTCGAGGCGGTGGATCCGCTCCCGGACGCGCCGCCGGTCGATCTCCAGCTTCATCTCCCCCGGCCCCCGCGCCCCGATGCCACCGGTGAGCCGCGAGAGGGCGGCGTCCATCTTGACCAGGCGGGGCAGACGATACTTGAGCTGGGCCAGCTCCACCTGGATCTTCCCCTCCCGGCTGTGGGCCCGCTGGGCAAAGATGTCCAGGATCACCTGCGTCCGGTCGATGACCTTGAGCTCGGTGAAGTCGCCGATCGACCGGGCCTGAGCGGCCGTCAGCTCGTGATCGAAGATGAGAAGGTTGGCGCCGATCTGCAGGGCGCGGATGACCACGTCGGCGAGTTTCCCCCGGCCGATGACGAAGCGGGGGTCCATCCGGTCCCGGTACTGGAGGACGGCGTCGAAGACCTCCACCCCACAGGAATGCGCCAGTTCGCGCAGTTCGTCGAGGCAGGCCTCCGGTTCCCCGTTGGGGTCGGTCTCCGCGCGGACCAGGAGCGCCCGGTCCGCGGCCTCCACGCGCCGGGTGCGCTGCTGCTTTTGGAACTCCCCCTCCAGGGCCTGGATGAAGGCCAGGAAATCCAGGTCCAGCTCCGACGGCCGCGCGGGCGGAAGGACCTGCCAGAACTCGCCGGCGGGGTTCTCCGGGATCAGGTGGGCGGCGTGGGCCATGCCCGGCAGGCCGTCCGCGGCGGCCACCACGGCGCAGATCAGGTCGAGCCGCAGGAGGGCCAGGTCGGTCAGGTCGTCGTGGGTCAGGCCTTCGGCGTTCAAGTGGGTGTGGATCAGGCGGAGCCCCTTGAAGCGCGTCGAGGCGGCGCGGAAGCTGTCCAGGGCGGGGATGACGATCTGCTGGTGGGTGCCGACGATAACGCCCGCGACCTCGCCCTGCCGGCTCACGAGAAGGCCGATCTGGCGGTTCAGCTCGCGGGAGAGCTCCGTCAGCTCGCGGGCCAGTTCATGGGTCACGACGCGCCGGGGCGGCAGGCGGCGACGATAGAGCTGCGTGATCCGCCGGAGCTGGTCCGGCTTCAGTCCGCCGATATGACCGTGTATCTTCTGAATCGGGTCGTCCTACTTGAATTTGTGCGGGTTGACGCGCTTTTCCATGCCGTCGAGGAAGCTGGACCAGGCGTTCGTCCGGATCGGCATCACCTTTTTCCGTACTTTCTTCCTGCCGCAGGAGGGGCAGGCCAGGGTGTCCCACGGCTCGTCCATCCGGAGGATGGCCTCGAAGGTATGGTGGCATTTTTCGCATTCAAAATCGTACAGCGGCATCCGTGTCCCTCACTGCAAAGCCCTTCGGCGGGCGACGGACGAACGCGCCTCTCCCGCACGGTCCCGATCATACACCGCCCGCCGGCCGGATGTCAATCGGTATGAGAATCCGGAGTGGCGCGCGTCATCCCATTTTTTCTTTTGCAATCCGGGGCGGACGGGGTTATGTAAAATCAAACCGCTTGCGCACCCCGGGGGTTCCGCTCCCGGCGGCGCGCCGGGTCTGCGTGGATTAAGCCGTCTCACCCTGAAGCCATCCGGGAATCGTCCTGTCCGCCCCCGAGGGAGGAAGCCATGGCAACGTCGGCGGGAACGCGCGGGAAGGCCGGCATCAGAACCGGCGGCAGTGTGGCCAGGATCAAGCAGGCCATCCTCGACAACCTCGTCTGCATCCAGGGGCGCTTCGCCCCCATCGCCACCCCGAACGACTACTACCTCGCGGTGGCCTACACGGTCCGCGACCGGCTGCTCGCCCAGTGGGCGAAGACGGCCCACACCTACTACGAGCGGGCGAGCCGCACGGTCTGCTACCTCTCGGCGGAATTCCTCCTGGGACCCCACCTCGAAAATCACCTGATCAACCTCGGCCTGTACGACGAGGTCCGCCGGGCGGTGGCGGCGCTGGGGCTCGATTTCCAGGCCCTGGTCGACCAGGAGGAAGAGCCGGGGCTGGGCAACGGCGGCCTGGGGCGCCTCGCGGCCTGCTACCTCGATTCGCTCGCCATGCTCAACATCCCGGCGATCGGCTACGGCATCCGCTACGAGTTCGGCATCTTTACCCAGGAGATCCGCGACGGGTGGCAGGAGGAGGTGGCGGATCAGTGGCTGCGCAAGGGCAACCCCTGGGAGGTCCCGCGTCCCGAGATCGCCTACGACATCCCCTTCGGCGGCCGTACCGAGAGGGTCCGCGACGCCGCCGGCCGCGACCGCATCCGCTGGATCCCCGACCGGCTGATCCGCGGCGTCGCCTACGACACGATGATCACCGGCTACGCCTCGCCCTCGGTCATCATGCTGCGCCTCTTCAAGGCGGAGGCGACCACCTCTTTCGATCTGCGCTCGTTCAACGTGGGCGATTACTACGGCGCCGTCCACGACAAGATCGGCTCCGAGAACCTCACCAAGATTCTGTACCCCAACGACGAGCCGGCCGCCGGCCGCCGCCTCCGTCTGATGCAGCAGTTCCTCTTCGTCTCCTGCGCCCTGCGGGACATGATCCGGATCTTCCTCCAGCGGGAGACGGACCTGACGCGGTTCCACGAAAAATACGCGATCCAGCTCAACGACACCCACCCGGCGATCGGGGTCGCCGAACTGATGCGCCTGCTGGTGGACATCCACGGGCTCGGCTGGGAAGAGGCCTGGGAGATCACCCGCCGGAGCTTCGGCTACACGAACCACACCCTGCTCGCGGAGGCCCTCGAAACGTGGCCGATGCCCCTGTTCGCCGGTGTCCTGCCGCGCCATCTGGAGATCGTCTTCGAGATCAACCGCCGTTTCCTCGACGGGATCCGACGCGATTATCCGGGCGATGAGGACCTCGCCCGGCGGCTCTCGCTGATCGACGAGAGCGGGGAGCGCTACGTCCGGATGGCGCATCTCGCCTGCGTCGGCAGCCACCGGATCAACGGCGTCGCCCGCCTGCACACGGAGCTTCTGCGCGCGCAGGTTCTGAACGACTTCAACCGGATCGGCCCGGAAAAATTCCTGAACGTGACCAACGGCGTCACCCCTCGGCGCTTCGTCGCCCTCGCGAACCCGGCGCTCGCCGCGCTCGTGACCGAGGCGATCGGCCCGGCATGGATTCGGGACCTGGCCCGCCTGGAGGCGCTGGAGCCCTTTGCGGAGGACGCCGCTTTCCGCGTGCGCTGGCGGACGATCAACCGCGAAAACAAGGCGCGGCTGGCGGAGCTTGTCGAGAGCCGCACCGGGATCGCGACCGATCCCGATTCGCTCTTCGACGTCCAGGTAAAACGGATCCACGAATACAAGCGCCAGCACCTGAACGTCCTGCACGTGATCACGCTCTACAACCGCATCCGCCACGGCGAGGCCGGCGACCGGCCGCCGCGGACGGTCCTCTTCGGCGGCAAGGCGGCGCCGGGCTATGCCATGGCGAAGCTCATCATCAAGCTGGTCCATGCCGTCGCGGAAACGATCCACTCCGACTCGAAGGCGGCCGGGCGTCTGAAGGTCGCCTTCCTGCCCAACTTCAACGTCAAGACCGCCCACTTGATCTACCCGGCGACCGACCTTTCCGAGCAGATCTCCACGGCCGGCAAGGAGGCCTCCGGCACCGGCAACATGAAGTTCTCGATGAACGGGGCGCTCACGATCGGGACGCTCGACGGCGCGAACGTCGAGATCCGGGAGGAGGTGGGGGCCGAGAACTTCTTCCTCTTCGGCCTGACCGCGGAGGAGGTGGAGCGTTCGTGGCGGGAGGGCTGGCAGCCCGACGGGGCGATCGCGGCGAACGACGACTTGAGCGAGGCGCTCGAGATGCTGGAGGCTGGATTCTTCTCGCGCAACGACCGGGAACTTTTCCGTCCGCTCACCCGGACGATCCGCGACCGGGACGACTACCGCCTCTGCGCCGACTACCCCTCCTACATCGAAGCCCAGGACCGGGTCGGCCGGACCTGGCTCGATCAGGACGCTTGGCAGCGGATGAGCATCCTGAACGTCGCGCGCATGGGGAAGTTTTCATCGGACCGGGCGATCCGGGAGTACTGCGAGAAGATCTGGCGGGTCCAGCCGGTTGAGATTGACGATTGAAAGGCCCCGGTGCGTCCGGGCCGCCCGGACCGGGCAAAAAAGCTTGAATATTTCTGAGGATTCGATTATGAACCCTATGCATCTTATAAGTGCTCCAGGGGGAAAGACGGGGGGATGCGGGACGAGGCAAAGACGAAGCGTCAACTGATCGAGGAGCTGTGCGCCCTGCGTCGCGGGCGCGCGGAGGACGCCGCCCGGCCGTCCCGCCCGGCGATTGCCCGCAAGGCGCCCGTCGGCATCCAGGGGAATATCCCGGACATCTCCGAGCGCAAACGCATGGAGGAGGCCCTGCGGGAGAGCGAGGAGCGTTTCCGGACCCTCTTCCTCCAGGCCCCGATCGGCATCTTCATCTACGACCGGGCGCTCATCGTCACCGATTGCAACGAGCGATTCGCCCGGATCGTCCGGTCCAGCCGGGACAGGATCGTCGGGCTCGATCTGGCGAGCCTGCGCGAGCCGGCCGTCATCCCCCACCTGCTCGTTGCCCTCGACAACCGGCCGTCCCATTACGAGGGGCGCTATCGGGCCATGACCTCGGACGCGGACATCTGGGTCTCCTTCAACGTCAATCCCCTGCACAACGCCGAGCGCGAGGTGGTCGGCGGCATCGGGGCCGTGGAAGACGTCACGGACCGGGTGAAGATGGCCTCGGCGCTGCGCGTCGGCGAGGAACGCTACCGGCAGATGGTGGAGAAGGCCAACGACATCATCCTGCGCTGCGACCGGCGGGGGTGCTTCACCTTCGTGAACCCCGCGACCGAGCGGATCACCGGCTACGCCGCTTCGGACCTGCTCGGCCGGTCGTATCTCGATTTTATTCCGCCGGACCATCGCGGGGACGTCACGGCGATGTTCACGGAACAGTTTGCCGAAAAGACGATGAACACGTACAGCGAGTTACCGATCGTCGCCAAGGACGGGCGGACGATGTGGTTCGGTCAGAACAGCCAGTTGATCCTGGACGGGGATCGGATCGAGGGGTGGCAGGTCGTCTCGCGCGATATCACCGACCGCAAACGGATGGAAGAGGAGTTGCGGCGGCTGTCGATCAGCGATCAGTTGACCGGCCTCTACAACCGGCGAGGATTCATGACCCTGGCGGAGCAGCAGTTGAAGCTGGCCGTGCGGGTCCGGCAGGGCTTTCTCCTGTATTTTGCCGACATGGATAACCTGAAGGCCGTCAACGACCGGTTCGGACACTACGAAGGGGACCGGGCGCTGATCCAGACGGCGGCCATCCTCAAGGAGGTCTTCCGCGCCTCGGACATCGTCGCCCGCATCGGAGGGGACGAGTTCGCCGTATTGGCGGTGAGCAGCCATCTGCGCGACGCGGAGATCCTGAAGCTGCGGTTGAATCGGCGGATCGAGGCGGTGAACGCGGAGGGAAGGAACAGGTTCGAGATCGCGCTGAGCCTGGGCGTCGCCCTGTTCGATCCCGCCCAGCCCCGGACCCTGGACGACCTGATGTCCGAGGCGGACGAACTCATGTACGCGCAGAAGAATACCCGAAAGTAATGGCGTTCAGCCTTTTTTCTTCAACCGGAGCCACCGGTCCCTGAAGAGATAGGCCAGCAGCAGGACGAGGCCGACGCCGCCGAGCGCGAGCAGCAGCAGGAGACCCTGCCCGCCCCGGGCGAAATTCCCCCCCACCGACAGACCGAGGGTTCCGAAAAGACGGCCGAACGTCGCGATGACGACGAAGGTGGACGTCTTCATGTGGCTCAACCCGATGATGTAGCAGAGGGAGTCCTTCGGAAATCCGGGGATGAGGAAGAGGATGAAGGAGACGAACGTTCCCTGGTGCTCCATGAAGTGATCGTATTTTTCGATGATGGAGCGCTTGACGACCTTCTCGACGAACGGCAGACCCAGCGTCCGGGCCAGGAGGAAGGCGAGCCACGAGCCGACGCCCAGGCCGACGGTCGAGTAGAGGGTCCCCAGCACGGGGCCGAACAGGTAGCCGCCGATCAGGCCGGTGACCTCGCCGGGGATAGGGGCGAGGATGACCTGGAGGATCTGGACGGCGATGAAAATGAACGCGGACCAGGGTCCGAAGGAACGGATGAACTGCGTGACCCTCGCCCGGTCCAGGAAGACCGTGTGCAGGTCGAAGTGGTAAAAAAGGTAGGCCCCCGCGGCGATCGCGCCGACCAGCAGGAGGATCCGGAGGGTCGTGCGGTTATTCATCGCGGCCGCGTCTCCAGGCGTCGTAGCGGACGATGAGCCCGTAGACGGTCATGGCCCGTTCCGCAGAGGCGAAAAAGGGGACGCCCGCCTCGCAGAAGGTTTGGGTCAGACCGGCGTCGAATCCGGGGACGTTGATCATGAGAAAGGGTTTTTGCGCCTCCCGCTGCGCCCGGATCATCCCCTCCGTGTAGCGGGTGTTGACCTCGGTGGATAGGCCGATGCCCGCCACCGCCACGGCGTCGACGCCGGGATCGGCGGCGACGGCCCGCGCCGCCTCGATGTAGAGTTCGACGTCGAGCGAGGCGGACATGCCCACGTCGACCGGGTTGCCCAAGCTTGTGCCGGTCGCGGGGACGAACCGGGCGAGCCGTTCCCGGGTTTCGGGCGCGATGGCGGCCAGCGTGAGCCCGGCCCGTCCGCAGGCCTCCGCGGCGGAAACCCCCAGGCCGCCGGGACCGGCCAGGATGGCGATCCGCCTGCCCCGGGGCGGCCGGATGAGGGCGAAGCCCATCAGGGCGTCCACCCAGGCCTCGAACCCCGCCACGGGAATCGCGCCGCCCTGCCGGGCGACGCCCCGCCAGACCTCTTCGGAGCCGGCCAGGGCGCCCGTGTGGGAGGCGGCGGCCTTCGCCCCCTCCGGCGTCAGTCCCACCTTCCAGAGGATCACGGGCTTCCGGCGCGACGCGTGCTTCAGGGCGGCTAGAAACCGCGTCCCGTCGCGGATCCCTTCGATGTACCCCCCGATGACCTCCGTCTCCGGGTCCTCCCCCAGATAGGCGAGGAAGTCCCCGGCGGAAAGGTCGCATTCGTTTCCCAGGCTGACCACGGTGCTGAAGCGGAGGCCCCGCTCCGCGCCCATCCGGCCGATGATGTTGGTGAGGGAGCCGCTGTGGGAGATGAGGCCCACCGGCCCCGTTTCGCGGGGGAGCTGAGGGAAGAAGGACAGACCGGCGGCCGGGCGGTATAGACCCATGCCGTTCGGTCCGATCAGGCGCATGCCGCCGGCGCGGGCGATGCGGACGATCTCCGCCTCCAGGGCCGCGCCTTCGGCCGTGCCCGTCTCCTTGTAGCCCGCCGTGAAGAGCACCGCGCCGCGGACGTGTTTGGCGACGCAGTCATGGATGCAGTCCATGACCTGATCGTGGGGGATGAGAACGATGGCCAGGTCGATCTCGCCGGGCACGGCCGCGACGGAGGGGTAGACCTTGAGGCCGTCGATCTCGTCGATCCGGGGGTTGATCGGGTAGATCGGCCCGGGGAAGCCCTGGTCCTGCAGGGCCATCAGAAAGAGCCGTCCGGTTTTCAGGCCCCGGGGGACGCCCACCACGGCGACGGAACGCGGGCGACAGAGGGCACGGATCTCTTCGACGACCGGAAACGATTCAGCCATGTCTCGTCCCTCCTTGCGGGTTCGACCCCGCTGTTCGAATTTCCTGTGTCGGCGGCCCCAAATCCATACCAGCAAAAGGGGCGATTGCCAACAAAATTGCGTGCAATAAAACAGCCCGCTTCCCGCGAGGCGGCCTGCCCGGACGGCCGGGCGCTCCCAGTTTCGGAAAGTTTGGGCCGTGCCCGCCGGGAACTTTTCCCGCCGAGGCATGGATATGGTCGTTCAGTAAATCACGTGAACGCCACGTCATCATGGCAAAAGGAACGATTGTGGAAATGACTTGACATTCTGAACGCCGTTTATTATTCAAACAGCGTTCAAATTTCTCGAGGAGGGTTCATGCAGGCGGCTGTCGCGAAGCGAAGACAATCGGAAAGGATGGAGAGGCGCGAACGGATTCTGGGCGCCGCCAAGACGGTGTTCCTGAAGAAGGGATATTTCAAGACGAACATCCGGGACATCGCGAAGGCGGCCGCGCTTTCACCCGGGGCGATCTACTATTATTTCGGCGGGATCGACGAGATCTACGCCGAAATCTGCGAGGCGTCCTTTCAAATGATCAACCGGTTTCTCGAACGGGAGTGCGGGGGGAAGGCCTCCCCCCTAAAGAAACTCGAAAACATGGCTGACGCCTTTTCCCGGTTTTATCTGGAACATCCGGAATACTTTGACCTCTTCGCGTTCAGCGACCTGGGCTGGAAGCGGGTGGGACTCAAGGAAGAGCTGGCGTCACGGCTGGATCAAGCCCTCACCAGGGCCATCTCCCTCGTCCAGTCGGTGATTGAAGAGGGCATCCGGAAGGGCGAGATGAAGCCCGTCGGCGACCGTCGGCAAATCGCCTACGCCCTCTGGAGCGGCATCGAGGGGGCCTTGTCGATCAACAGGCGGGGACTTTTGGAAAACACCGATTTCGGGATCGCCGCCTTGATCCAAACGCAGATGCGCATGATCCTGAGGGGGCTCGCCGGCAGTCCTTGATCGGGCAGGTTCGACCGTTCCGGCTGGCCCTCGGGAGTGCATGGTTACGGATGGCAGTCCCTCGGTTCGCTCTTGGTTCTTAACTTTGCAGGCAAAATCTCAACAGAAAGGAGGGAGTATGGGTCAGGAACGGGTTGCCTTGATTACGGGCTGCGGGAGTGGTATTGCCCGACACTTGACGACGGTCTTGTCCGGGCGTGGGTATCGCATTTTGGCGACGGACATCAATCCGGAGTCTCTTGAACACAGCGCACGTGAGCTGAAGTGGAACGCGGATCGGGTGAAGTTGCACACGCTGGACGTGCGTGATGCCGAAGCGTGGAAGGAAGCCGTCGCTGTGGTTGTCCGGACCTGGGGGAAACTTGATGTTTGCATGAATATCGCGGGATTCGCCATTCAGGGGTTCGTTCACCAATTCCCCCTGGAGCACATCGATCTGCATATCGATATCAATACGAAGGGAGCGATCTTAGGGACGAGGTTTGCGGCAGAACAGATGATCAAGCAGGGCTCAGGCCATATCGTCAACATGTGCTCCCTCGCTGGTCTCGCGCCGGTTCCAGGGACCAGCCTCTACTCGGCCTCCAAGTTTGCCCTGCGGGGATTCAGCCTGGCGGTGTCCTACGAATTGAAGCCCCGAGGCATCGACGTCTCGCTGATCGAACCGGACCTCGTCGATACGGCCAAGCTGCAGACTCAACTCATTTATGGGGACGAGGCGGCCGCCGTCGGCTTTTCCGCACCGCGCATCCTGAGCGTTGAAGATGTGGTGGCGGTGATTCTCAAAAGAGTTCTGGAAGAAAAGGTCCTAGAAGCTGCAATACCCCCGTGGAGGGGATGGCTGTGCAAGTTCGGCGGGACGTTCCCAAGACTGACGGGGCAGATTCACAAGATCGTGACGAAGATGGGGATGAAAAACCTTTCCCGCGAGAAGGCGAAGCGCCAGGGTTATGCTCAGGTCGTGACGCCGGACAAATGGCTCTATGAGCGAGAGGTCAAGAAGAAAAAGTGATCGTTCCGTGTCGTGCGCTGCGACAGGCCTATCTTGAAAGAGGGCGGGGTATTTTTACGAACCGACAGGTGAAGACAGGAGGGGAAGAAATCGTTTGTTTCTCCAACACGGACAGTCTCAAGGAGGGAAGGAGGGAATTTTATGGCGAGGGGAAAGGTGAGCAAGGCGGACGTGGGCCATGCCCGGAAATTGGGGCTCGATCCGGATCGGCTGCTTCGCATCCGGGAGGTCATCGAGGCGGACGCCACCCAGGGTCTTTACGACGGCGCGGTTTTCATCGTCGCCCGCCACGGCGAAATCGTCCTGCATGAAGCGGTGGGCCATACCGACCTGGCGAAGAAGCGCGCGGCACGCAAGGACGATGTTTTCTTTATCATGTCCCTGACCAAGCAGATGACGACGGTTCGGGTGCTCATGGACATCGAGGCGGGCAAATTTACCTTGACGACGCCCATCCGGGAGATCCTCCCCGAGTTTGGCATCAAGGGAAAACAGAACATCACCGTGGGTCACGTGCTGACGCACCGGACCGGCCTGAACACGGAAATCCCCTTCACGCTGCCCGTGGACAAACTGGGGAACATCGAGGCCGTCGTTGCCTGCCTGAGCAACGAACGGGTTCTTTTCATGCCCGGAACGATCGTTACCTACAATCCCACGACGGCCCATGCCCTCGTGGCGGCCATGGTCCAGCGGCTCGACGCGAAGAAGCGGTCCTTCCGCAGGATCCTCGCCGAAGACGTCTTTGCGCCCCTGGGGATGAAGGACACGGCCCTGGGACTGCCGGACCGTCTGAAGAAGCGGCTCGTGCCGGTCGTCGTCCGGGACAAGACCCGGGGGATCTTCGACCCCGACCTCATTGAGGCCTTGAACTACATCGCCGCGGAGGATACCGAGATGCCTTCGGGCGGCGGTGTCTCGACGGCCCATGATGTATTTCTTTTCGCGGAAATGCTTCGCCGGGGAGGAGAGCTCAACGGCCGGCGCCTGCTGTCCCCCGAAACGGTGATCCTCGCCACCACCAACCAGACGGGGGATCAACCGAACCACCTGATGGACTATATGCGGGAGATGTACGGATGGCCGGAGATTCCCGCGTTCCTCGGCCTGACCTTCTTCCTGCGGGGCGAGGGCGTCTTTCCGACCCCGCTCGGCATCAACACGTCGCCCGACACCTTTGCCGGCCTCGGGGCCGGCTCCACGATGTTCTGGGTCGATCCGGAGCGGGACCTGACGTATGTCTTTCTCTCGGCGGGTCTCATGGAGGAGGGGAAAAGCTTCCTGCGGCACCAGCGCCTCTCCGACATGGTTGTTGCGGCGGTCGTGGATTGACGGATATTCATAAAAGGAGGGAAAGCGATGTTCAAGGATGTCATTGTCTTGATTACCGGTGCGGCGTCGGGGATCGGATTCGGAACCGCGCGGCTGTTCATCTCGGAAGGGGCGACCGTCGTCGGCTTCGACCTCGAGGCGGCCGCCCTGGCCCGGACACGCGATGATCTGGGGGAGCGCTTCGTTTCGCGTCCCGGCGACGTGTCGAACGAGGCCGATATTGCCGCCGCGGCCCGGTTCGTCGAGGAAAGATTCGGGCGGCTGGACACCCTCGTGAACAACGCCGGCCGGGGGACCCTGGTCCAGATGGAGGCCATGCAGGAAAGCGATTTTTACTGGCATTACGACGTGCTGGTGAAGGGGCCGATGCTCATGGTGAAGCACTTTGCGCCGCTGCTGCGGAAATCGGCCAATCCGTCGATCCTCAACATCTCATCGAGCGCCGCGCGGGTGGAGCACACCCAAAACCATTTCCTCTATTCGACGGCGAAGGCGGCCATGCTGAAATTCACGCAACACATCGTCCGTGACCTCCCGGGGATCCGGGCAAACACGATCCTGCCGGGGTGGATCGACACTCCGATCTACGCCCGGGCCGGTCTCGACGAGGCGACGATCAAGCTCGTCTACGAACACGCGCTGCCCAGGATTCCAGCCGGCCGCATCGGCAGCCCCGAGGACATCGGGCATTGCATCCTGTTCCTCAGTTCGCCGAAGGCGTCCTACATCAACGGGGCCTCGATCGACATCCATGGAGGCTATCTGAGCAACGCGGACTGGGGTTTCCTGTGGTAGTGGTTTCTCAGTAACGGCAGGCACGGATCGATTCGGGGAAGCCCGGCCTCACGGCCGGGTTTCCCTTGTCCGCCGGGCCCCGTCTGCATCCTTCTGGAGGGGCCGCGACGCCCCCGTCGCCGGCCCGCGTCCGACGGGCCCGGGCTGGCTCCCGGTCCGGATTAGTTTTGGTAATCAACAGGTTACAAAGTCGTGCGAGGGCTGGAGAAAACGATATTTGGCTTGACAAGCCGGGACCTTTGCGTTACGTGTAGGCGCCAAAAAAAACGCCTGTTCGACGGGCGCGGACGGCAGGAATGACGGTCCGGTCTGTTCCCTGGTGAAAAAACCCTCCGGAAACGGTTCGTTGACGTAACCACGCTGAACGGGGCGCAGCCGCTCCGATTCCCGCCCGCCGGTATGCCCCCGCATCGGTTTCAAGGAAGGCCAAGGAGGATTCAAGACGTGTTGCATGCAAAAGAGACGCTGGAACAATCCGCGCGCCTGACCCGTCAGTGGGAGGACGAGGTGCGGCGGTCGGTGGCGGAGAATCCGGATCAGAAGGCCCGCTGGTCGACGGTGTCCGACCTGGAGATCAAGCGGCTCTACACGCCGGAAGACATCCAAGCCATGGATTTCGCGCGGGACATCGGCGTGCCGGGCGAATATCCCTTCCTCCGGGGAAACCAGGCCACGGGATACCGGGGGCGCTATTGGACCTACCGGATGTTTTCGGGGATGGGAAGCGCGCAGGATACGAACGAGCGGTGGCACCTGCTGCTGAAAAGCGGCCAGACGGGATTGAGCACGGCGTTCGATTT
>JALNWL010000018.1 GCA_023230905.1 Syntrophales bacterium | reverse complement strand
GCCGCTGCAGACCCGCCAGAAGTCGCGGATGGAGGCCACGTACTCGCGGCCCGGCATGACGCGCTCATAGGAGTGGGCCAGCAGCGGCTCGGCGGCGAGTCCGCGGCGCTCAAAGGCCTTCTTCAGGATCGGGTAGGCGACGTATTCGGTGGTTCCGGGGGGGACGGTGGTTTCGATCAGGACGAGGCAGTCCGGAGAGATGCGCTCGCCGATGACGCGGAGGCTCTCCTCGAGGGCGGCGATCTCGGCGCGGCCCTGGCGACAGTTGCCCAGGGTCTCCTTGAAGTAGTCGCACTGGACGTCGACGACGACGCAATCGGCGAGCGACAAGGCGTCGTAGGTGTAGGTGGCGGTGAGGGTCTTCTTCTCGAGGACGCAACGGGCAATGAGGGGGGCAACCTCGGGGTCCTCCGCCTCGACGGGGGCGATGCCGCGGTTTAAGTACGGGATCTTCCAGTAGGAGCGCGGGGAGGGGCGCTGCATGCCGATGACGAATTTAGCGGGTTCGCCGGGGACGGGGGCATGGGCGCTTTGTCCGGGGCGCGTGAGGGCCGGATCTATCTTTTGGGTGGTTTTGGGGGGGCGGCGCCCTCCGCTCGCGGTGCCCCGGCGCGGGGCCTTGGGGTCCGCGTGTTGAACCACGGGTTTCCGGACGGCGTCGGCGACGATGCCGGCCATGACCGCCCCGACGAACCCGACGCCCATGACGACGACGATCTCGCGGCCCGCCCGGCGGTGCCGGGCGACGAGCCTCTTGAGGCGTCTGAATTCCTTGACGTAATCCTCGGGTTTGGGGAGCGGGAAGACCTCGCCGTTGGGGGACTGGGAAACGCGCTCGTTCCGCGTTTTGGGGTTCAGACTTTGCTTCGTTCGCTTCGCTGGCATCAGATCGGTATTCCTTTCCTTCCGGTTTGTCTTGGGATCGGCACGTTCGAGAGGTCGATTGTTAATATGAGTGGTTCGTTCAAGAATCGGACATAACCCTGATTTTCAAGATTCGCCTCCCGAGGGTTGTGTGTGTCAAAAATGGGTGAGCGGCGGGCGACCGATCGGGTAGACGTTGAAGCCGATGGCGTGGAGCCGCTCGTGGTCGAGGATATTGCGGCCGTCGAAGACGAAGGCCGGCTGGACCATCGTGCGGAAGATGCGCTCGTAGTCGAGACCGCGGTAGAGCGGCCATTCCGTCATGACGGTGAGGGCATGGCAGCCGGCCGCGGCCGCCACGGGGTCCGTGGCGAACGCGATCTTCGGACCCGCGCCGGTTTCGAACAGGGAGCCGGTGCCGCGGTCCGTCAGTCCCTGCGCCCAGATCCTGGCGTTGGAGAGGGCCTGCGGGTCCGTGATGACGACCTCGGCACGCTCCGCGAGGAGGCGCTCCGCGACGAAGATCGCCGGACTCTCGCGCGTGTCGCCCGTGTCCGCCTTGAACGCGAACCCGTAGAGCGCGATCCGCTTGCCGGCCAGGCTGTTGAACATCGCGGCCATCATGTTCAGGACGAAGCGCTCCTTCTGATACTCGTTGATGGCGACGACGCCCTCCCAGTACGCCGCGACGTCGTCGAGCCCGTAGGCGCGGCAGAGGTAGACGAGGTTCAAAATGTCCTTTTTGAAGCAGGAGCCGCCGAAGCCGACTGAGGCGTTCAGGAATTTGGGGCCGATGCGGCTGTCCATGCCGACGGCGCGGGCGACCTCCGTGACGTTCGCCTCGGTTTTCTCGCACAGGGCGGAGACCGCGTTGATGGAGGAGATGCGCTGGGCGAGGAACGCGTTCGAGACGAGTTTGGAGAGTTCGGCGCTCCAGATGTTCGAGGTGAGGATGCGTTCGCGGGGAACCCAGCGGGCGTAGATATCTTCGAGGACGTGGCGGGCGGCGAGGCCGGTGCCGGTCTCGCGCGAGCCGATGAGGACGCGGTCCGGATTTTCGAGGTCGCGGATCGCCGTGCCCTCGGCGAGGAACTCCGGGTTGGACAGGACGTCGAAGCGGACGTCGCCGCCGCGGGAGTTCAGGATGCGCTCCATGGCAAGGGCGGTTTTGACGGGGAGCGTGCTCTTCTCGATCACGATCTTCGGGGATTCGGCGTACTCCAGGATTTCGCGGGCCGTCTTCTCCCAGTACTGGAGGTCCGCCGCCATGCCGGCACCGGCGCCGAAGGTCTTCGTCGGGGTGTTGACGCTGACGAAGATGATGTCGTTCGCGCGGATCCCGCCGGCGATGTCGGTGCTGAAGAAAAGGTTGCGGCCGCGGGCGGCGCGGACGACGGCGTCGAGGCCGGGCTCGTAGACGGGGAGCGTCTCGGAGTTCCAGGCCGCGATGCGCTCCGCGTTGACGTCCACGACCGTGACCCGGCAGTCCGGACATTGGTGGGCGATCACGGCCATTGTCGGCCCGCCGACATAGCCGGCGCCGATGCACAAAATCTTCCTGGCGGTCAGATCGTTAAAATCCGTTTTTTCCCCCATGGGTGTTCTTCCTGCCGGTCGTCATGCGGGGCCTTCGCCTTTAAAGACCCGGTCCCCGTTTGTCGTTGATGGATTCGAAATAACGAATCGTCTGCCGCAATCCCGCTTCGAGCGGGATGCTGGGCTCCCAGTTCAAGCGGGAGCGGGCCAGCGTGATGTCCGGCTGGCGGTGCGTCGGGTCGTCCTGCGGGAGGGGGCGGTGGACGATCTTCCCCGGGGCGCCCGTCAGCCGAAGCACCGCCTCGGCCAGTTCGCGGATCGTGAATTCCGTCGGATTGCCCATGTTCACCGGGCCGATGAAGTCGGGCGGGGAATCCATCATCCGGATCAGGCCGTCGATCAGATCGTCCACGTAGCAGAAGGAGCGCGTCTGCGTCCCGTCGCCGTAGAGGGTCAGGTCCTCGCCCCGCAGGGCCTGGACAATGAAGTTGCTGACAACGCGGCCGTCGTCCGGTGCCATGCGCGGACCGTAGGTGTTGAAGATCCGGACGATCTTGATGGCCACGCCGTTCTGGCGGTGGTAGTCCATCATCAGGCACTCGGCGGCGCGTTTGCCCTCGTCGTAGCAGCTCCGGATCCCGATGGGGTTGACGCGGCCCCAGTAGGCCTCGGGCTGGGGGTGCGTTTCCGGATCGCCGTACACCTCCGAGGTCGAGGCCTGGAGGATTTTTGCATGCACGCGTTTGGCCAGCCCGAGGGTGTTGATCGCGCCCATGACGCTCGTCTTGATCGTCTTGATGGGGTTGACCTGGTAATGGACCGGCGAGGCGGGACAGGCGAGGTTGTAGATTTCATCGACCTCCAGGTAGATGGGGTTGATGATGTCGTGTCGGATGAACTCGAAGCGCGGGTGGCCGAGCAGGTGGCGGATGTTGTCCTTGCTGCCCGTGAAAAGGTTGTCGAGGCAGAGGACATCGTGGCCCTGGGCGAGCAGGCGGTCGCTCAGGTGGGAGCCGAGGAATCCGGCGCCGCCGGTGACGAGAATGCGTGCGGTCATGATGCGGGTCCTCCGCGGGCTTTGGGAATCAGGTCCTTGAATTCATCGTTATGCGCCATGGCGTCTGACCGCGCGATTCGCGCTCGTGTCGTGAATCCGCGCGGAAACCTCTTGCCGGGTCCGCCCCCCCTCATTTGAAGAAGCGGTCGAAATAGGACCGCAGGCCGCGTTTGGCGGAGCGATAGGGCAGGGGATCGTCGGGCTCGACGAACTTGCCCTCCAGGATGCGTCGGGGGATCTCCTCCGTCATGCGGCGGGCGGCCGGCTCGCCGGCGATCGAGGCGACGACGTCGCGGGCGGCCGAAAGCTTAGGCGAGCGGCGCTTGAGCCCGTGCGCGTCCGAGACCAGGATGTGGACGAGGCGGTGCTCGATCAGTTCCTGGGAAAAATCGAGGATTTCCTCGGAGAACTCCTGGACGAGGCTCGCCGCGGTGATCTGCGCGAGGATGCCCATTTCGACCCAGCGGAACAGGCGCATGGGGTCCCTCTGAAGGACGGGGTTGCGCTCGACGTGGCTCAGGATCGGCTTGATCCCGTCGAGTTGGAGCGCCCAGAAGAAGTCTTCCAGGTTGGAAGGCAGGGATTCCTCGGGGAGCTCGATCAAGACGTATTTCCCGCCGTCGATCAGGGTGAGCAGCTCGCCCCTCCGGATGCGCTCCGGGATGCCGGTGTCCACGTGCAACTCGGCGCCGGGCCAGAGCGTCAGCGGGATCTGCGACTCCGCCAGGCGGTCGCGCAGATCGGCGCAGGCGGCCAGGATCGCCGCGCGCGTGTTTTCGTATTTCCCGAGGACCCAGTGCGGCGTGCAGACCATGTCGGTGACGCCGTCCGCAACGGAGGCCCGAGCCATGTCCAGGCTGCGCTCGAGGTCACGCGCGCCGTCGTCCAGGCCGGGCAGGATGTGGCTGTGGAGATCGATCATGATGGGAAATCCTCTTGGTTCGGCTCCGCTTTCCCGGTTCCGCCCGCCCCTTGGCGGGCGTGGAAACGAGAGCGTCTTAAAAAAGTCCGCGACGCGAGGGGTGCACGCGGCGTGATCGGGATTTTGCCGGTATGCGCCGGGCACGATACTTAAAAGCGTACATCAGGTTTATCATCTCAGTTTTTTGAGCGACTGTAAACAGGAATGCGAACGCTAATTCAATCTTTTTTGATTGTCAATATGAAACGTTTCGATTTTGGGGGAAGATGAGGATCCTGACGGTGAGGCGATCCGGCGGCCTGAAACCGCGACGGCCGAAAAATTCGCCGGTGGCAATGCGGGGGACGTTCTGTTATGAAGAAAAGAAATGTCGAGGGTGGATGGAGGGGATGAATCCACAAGGGAATCGGGAGAACGGGTGCCTGTTCATCGTCGGCACGCCCATCGGGAATCTGGAGGACATCACGCTCAGGGCCATCCGGGTGCTGAAGGAGGTCCGCCTCGTCGCCGCCGAGGACACGCGCCACAGCCGGAAGCTTCTGGCGGCCCACGGCATCACGACCCCGCTTATCAGCCTCCACGAGCACAACGAGGCGGCCCGGGCTGGGCTCCTGCTCGGGAAGCTTCAGGCCGGGCAGGACGTGGCCTACATTTCCGACGCCGGGACGCCGGCGATCTCCGACCCGGGTGCGCGCCTGGTCCGAGCGGCTCTCGCCGCGGGGGTCCGAGTCGTGCCCGTGCCGGGGGCCTCCGCCGTCGCGTCGGCCCTGAGCGTCTCGGGGTTCAGCGCGGACGCCTTCCTTTTCGCCGGGTTCCTGCCGGCGCGGGCGGCCGCGCGGCGTTTGGTCCTTGCGGCCCTGAAAGGCGAGCCGCGGACGCTCGTCTTCTATGAATCGCCCCGGCGTTTGACGGCCACGCTGAAGGACCTGGCGGCCGTGTTCGGAGACCGGGAGGCCGTGCTCTGCCGGGAACTGACCAAGGTCTTCGAGGAGGTCCTGCGGGGGCCGCTGAGCGCGCTTGCCGCAAAACTGGAGACGGGGGCGGTCCGGGGGGAGGTCACCCTGGTTGTCGCCGGCAGCGGCGGGGTGAACACCGAGACGTCCGTCGACGCGGCGGATCTGCGGGAGATGGCGGCGCGCCTCGCGCGGGAGGGCCTTTCGCGACGGGACCGGGTCGAGATCATCGCCCGGGAGACGGGGCTGCCCCGGCGTCTCGTCTATCAGAAGATCGGCCTGGAAACCTAGGGGGGCCGGACCCGCCTCAAAAGGCCTTGCGTGGGGGATCCGGCCCCCGTCGACGCGGCAAAAAATACGGTTGAAGTGTCGGCGCGGTTGTGTTAACGCGGGGCAGTACGGCCGGCGCGACGGGAGACACGCGCCGGGACAGGGGGGACAATGGGCGAGAATGACGGTGGATTCCCGGGCGCGATGGCGGACGGGGGAACCCCGGTCGGGCGGAGACCCGGCCCCGGCGAGGTAATTTACGATCTGACCGAGAGGGTCGAGGGGCGTGTCGGTCCTGCGGCGGCCGAGATTGATCGGGCGGGGGGGCGGCGCATCTTCGATCTGACGGAGGTGATCGAGGAGGGGCCGGTCTTTCCGCCTGAGGCGGAGGCCTTCCGCGAGGAGATGATCCGCCGGGTCGAG
This sequence comes from Syntrophales bacterium, assembly GCA_023230905.1. Taxonomy (GTDB): domain Bacteria; phylum Desulfobacterota; class Syntrophia; order Syntrophales; family UBA2251; genus UBA2251. The sequence continues at coordinate 15,075 of JALNWL010000018.1, read as the reverse complement.
ACGGCCGCCGGGGCGATTGCCCGTCAGATCCTGCCCGCCGTCGCGGAGCGCATTGCCCGGGAGGGTTTTCCGGAGATCGCCGCGCGGATCGTCCGCGAAGAAATCGAGAAACTGAAGAGCGAAACGGAGGATGCACCTTGAGCGGAAGGCTCGCTGAACAGGGCGGACGCGCCCTCCGGCATCGGCGGGACGACGCGCCCCCAACCGTCCACGTCGCCGTGCCGATGGATCTCCGGCACCGCAGGACGGAAGGCGCAGCCGCACTCGCCCGCGTCGCCGTGCGGCTCCTCGCGGTTGCGCTCGCCGTACTCCTCCTAGGCGCCTGCGCCGGGAAAATCCCCCACACGCTCAAGCCCGAGTACAAGGATGCGGGCATCCGCCTGATCGCAGTGCTGCCCGTGCAGGGGGAGAACATGGACCCGCGGCTGGCGAGACTCCTGAGGGAGAAGGTGCTCATGGGCTTGTATTTCAAGGGCTACCCGAAGATTCCCCTGACCCTGGTCGACGAAAAACTCGCGACGTTCTACCAGGCGCAGACGGGGGCGCAGGGTGTCGTGGCGCCCCGGGTGGCCGGGGAACTGCTCGGAATCGACGCGGTCCTGTATATCTCCCTCGTCGAATGCCGAACGGCATACCGGGCGCTCTATGCCCAGACCACGGTGGCCGCCAGGCTCGAACTTCGGAGCGCGAGGACGGGGGAGACGCTGTGGCGCGTGCAGGACCGCGAGGCGGCGCGCAATTTTGGGTTCACGTCCGAGGAACTGGAGATGAAGTCGTCCGAGGTATGTGAAGCGGCGATGCAGACGGTCGTGGATCGCGCTCTCTACGCCCTGCCCGACGGTCCCGATCGCCTGGGATGACCCCGGATGCGAAACCGCACCCGAAACGTTTCCAGGGTTGGAACGTTGCACATCAATTTTAAAGACCTGACCCCCCACAAGGAGGCGATTATGAAGAAGGGCTATTGGATCGGCGGAGGGATTCTGGCCATCTGCCTCGTGTTCTGGGTGACGACGGTAACGGCCCAGGGCATCCGGACGATGCAGGTGGGCAAGGGCGGCGCCCGGGTGACCGCCATCGACGGGAGCGCCCAGGTCCGGATCGGCGGGCAGGGCGCGCCGCGGGCCCTGCGCGTGGGCGAGCACCTGGCGGGCGCCGACGAGGTCGCCACCGGTTCCCGGTCGCGCATCGAGATGGCGCTGCCGGACGGTTCGCGCATCCGTTTTTCAGAGAACACGCGCTTTACCCTGCTCGAGGTGGAGCCGGGGAGCTACCGCCGGGTGCGGAGCATCCGCGTGAACGTGATCGTCGGGCGCGTCTGGGCGAAGGTGGCCCGGGCGATCGGCGCCCGGGGCCGCTTCGAGGTGATCGCCGAGAACTCCGTCGCCGGTGTGCGCGGGACGGTGTACCGGGTGGACGTGAACGAGGACAAGTCCAACCTGATCCGGGTCTACGACGGAACCGTCCACGTGTCGGGCAGCGCCGAGGCCCCGACGAAGCCGCCGGCGCCGGCCGTCATCGGCCCGCCGACGAAGGTCGAAGGCCCGAAGTCCATCCCGGGACCACGCGTGGTGTCGATGGAGGAATGGGTGTACATCCTGAAATCCATGCAGCAGATCGTGGTGCGGCCGGACGGGTCGGCGGACGAGCCGAAGGATTTCGCGCCCGAGGAGGACCGCGATCCCTGGGTCGACTGGAACAGGGCGCGGGATCAGGAGGCGGACAGGGAGGGCGGTGCGGACGCCGCACCCCAACCCCGGGGCGGCGTCCCATGCGAGAATTGAATTAAAAGATGAACATCCCGAACCTGCTCTCGCTCTTCCGGATCATCCTGGTGCCGGCGGTGGTGATCCTGCTCATCCAGGGAGATTATTTCAAGGCGCTGGTCTGCTTCGGCGTGGCGGGTATCACGGACGCCCTGGACGGCGCGGTCGCCCGGCTCCTGCACCAGCAGACGGTTCTGGGCGCCTACCTCGATCCCGCCGCCGACAAGGCCCTGCTGGCCTCCTGCTTCATCACCCTGTCGATCTTCGGCGTGATCCCGAGTTGGCTCACGGTGATCGTGATCAGCCGGGATCTGATCATCCTGTCCGGCATCCTCGTGATGACGCTCATGGAGGTCGATTTCGCCATGAAGCCGGCCTTCGTGAGCAAGGTCACCACCACGCTCCAGATTGTGACGGTGCTCCTGGCGCTTGCCGTCAAGAGCCTGGACGTTTCGCTTCCTCCCGACACGTTCGGAGTCCTCTACGGGTTGACGGCGCTCTTCACGATCGCCTCGGGGGCGGTCTACATCGTCCGCGGGATCCGCGCGGTGAACCATGTAGCCTGAAAAAGGGAAAATTTTGCCTTGACACAAGGGGATTTTGTTGTTAGTTAACCCAACCTTCCGCAGGGAAGGCTTTCGTAGGCACGTAGCTCAGGGGGAGAGCGCCATCCTGACGCGGTGGATGTCCAGGGTTCAAATCCCTGCGTGCCTACCATTTTTGATGACGGCGGCGGAACCGGTGATTTTGCGGAGGGCATCAGCAGCCTCGAGGTGATGATGCCCTTTCTTTAATGCGGGGCGGTCGAATCCGCCAAATACCTTCAATATCAATACGTTCATGACAAAGATGCTCCACATACAGTTGCCCGGCGGGGCGACGGCGGAACACCCGGCAGGGACGCCGATACGGGAGATCCTGGCGGCCTGGCGGCCGCAGGCGCTCGCAGCGGCCGTCGCGGCCCGGATGGACGGGCGTGCGGTCGATCTCGACGCCGTTGTCGAACAAGACACCGGGCTTGAGCCGATCGACCTCGATTCGAGGGAGGGTCTGTCGGTGCTGCGTCACAGCACGTCCCACGTGATGGCCCAGGCCGTCCAGGACGTGTTTCCCGGTGCGAAGGTGTCGATCGGACCGTCCATCGAGGACGGGTTCTACTACGACTTCGACTACGAGACACCGTTCACGCCGGAGGACCTGGACAAGATCGAGGCGCGGATGCGCGAGATCATCGCCGCCGACCATTCCTTCGTGCGCGAGGAGATGTCGCGTGCGGCCGCGAGCGAAAAGTTCGCCGCGATGGGCGAGACCTACAAGGTCGAACTCCTGCGCGACCTGCCCGCGGATGTCGAGACCGTCAGTCTCTACACGCAGGGGGGCTACGTCGATCTGTGCCGCGGGCCGCACCTGCCGTCCACGGGGAGGATCGCCGCCTTCAAGCTTCTGAACGTCGCCGGGGCCTACTGGCGGGGCGACGAGCGCAACCGGATGCTCCAGCGGATCTACGGGACGGCCTTCGCCGATGCCGACGCGCTCGCGGAGCACCTGAAACTCGTCGAGGAGGCGCGCAAGCGCGACCACCGCCGGATCGGCCGGGAACTCGACCTCTTCCAGATGAACGACGAGGCGGGGCCGGGGCTCATCATCTTCCACCCGAAGGGGATGCTGCTGCGCACGATCATCGAGGACTGGGAGCGCCGGGAGCACCTCAAGCGCGGCTACGACATCGTCATGGGGCCGCAGATCCTCAAGGCGGACCTGTGGAAGCGCTCCGGCCACTACGACCACTACCGCGAGAACATGTACTACACCGAGGTGGAAGGCCAGCCCTACGGGATCAAGCCCATGAACTGCCTGGCCCACATGCTCATCTACCGCTCGAAGATCCGGTCCTACCGCGACCTGCCGATCCGGTACTTCGAACTGGGGACGGTGCACCGCCACGAGAAGACGGGCGTGCTGCACGGGCTGATGCGGGCGCGCCAGTTTACGCAGGACGACGCGCACATCCTGTGCCGGCCCGACCAGTTGAACGAAGAGATCCGGGCGATCGCGGCCTTCGTGGCCGACGCGATGCGAATTTTCGGGTTCGACTACGAGGTCGAGCTCTCGACCCGGCCGGCGGATTCGATCGGCTCCGACGCCGACTGGAACCTGGCGACGACCGCGCTCGAGCAGGCCTTGAAGGACACGGGCCTTCCGTACGAGGTCAACGTCGGCGACGGGGCCTTCTACGGGCCCAAGATCGACTTCAAGCTGAAGGACGCGCTCAAGCGCAAGTGGCAATGTGCCACGATCCAGTGCGACTTCACCCTGCCGGAGCGCTTCGATTTGACCTATATCGGGGCCGACGGGGAGAAGCACCGGCCCGTCATGCTGCACCGGGTGATCCTGGGGGCGATCGAGCGCTTCATGGGAGTGCTCATCGAGCATTATGCAGGCGCCTTTCCGCTGTGGCTCTCTCCCGTCCAGGCGGTCCTCGTCACGGTGACGGACGCGCAGATCCCCTACGGCGAGACGGTCTACCAAACGCTCCTGGACGCGGACATCCGCGTGGAGCGCGATTTCCGGAACGAGAAACTGGGCTTCAAGATCCGCGAGGCTCAGGTGCAGAAGACGCCGTACATGCTCGTCATCGGCGACCGCGAGGTGGCTTCCGGGCAGGTGTCGCCCCGGGAGCGGTCGGGCAAGAACCTGGGGGCCATGACACCCGGGGCCTTTGCCGCGTTGGTGCGCGAGCGCTGCGCGAACTACGAATAGACTTCAGGAGGTGACCCATAGCTAAGGATCTGAATATCAATCGGGAAATCCGGGCCCCGCAGGTCCGGGTGATTGATGCGGAAGGAAAACAACTGGGCGTGATTCCCCTGGCCGATGCGCTGGCGGAGGCCGGCCGGGTGAACCTGGACCTGGTCGAGGTCGCGCCCGCGGCAAATCCTCCTGTCTGCAAGATCATGGACTACGGGAAGTTCCGGTATCAGCAGAGCAAGAAGCTCGCGCTGGCCAAAAAGAGCCAGAGTACCATCCAGGTCAAGGAGATGCGGATCCGGCCCAAGACGGAGGCGCACGATCTGGAGGTGAAGATCAAGCACATCCGGAAGTTTCTGGAGCAGAGCGACAAGGTCAAGATCACGATGATGTTCCGGGGGCGGGAGATCGCCTATACCGAGAACGGCCGGCGGATTATGGAGAGCGTCAAGGAATCGCTCGCGGAGATCAGCCAGGTGGACCAGTACCCGAAGCTCGAGGGGCGCAACATGGTGATGATCCTGTCGCCGAAGAAGTGAAGTCATTTTTGAAAAGGAGTCGAGAGTCATGCCGAAATTCAAGACGCACCGGGGGGCGGCGAAGCGTTTTTCCCTGACGGGGACGGGTAAAATCAAGCGCGGCAAGGCCTACCACCGCCACATCCTGACCAGCAAGACCCGGAAGCGCAAACGGAACCTGCGCAAAGGGGTGATCGTGGACGCCGCCAACGTGCGTGCGATCCGGAAGCTCATCCCTTATCTCTAGGCGAAAGGCCAAAGGTTAAAGGTTAAAAGCTAAGGAGCACATCATGTCACGGGTAAAACGTAGCATCACGGCGAAGAAGAAGAGGCGCAAGATCCTGAAGCTGGCAAAGGGCTTTTTCGGGGCCCGCAGCCGCCTCCTCCGGACGGCCACGGAAGCGGTCGACCGGGCCATGCGGTATGCCTACCGCGACCGGCGGGCACGGAAGCGGGAGTTCCGCCAGTTATGGATCGCCCGGATCAATGCCGGCGCGCGCGCGAACGGCATCAGCTACAGCCGACTCATCGAGGGGATGAAGAAGCAGGGCGTCGAGATCGACCGCAAGGTGCTGTCCGATCTTGCCATCCACGATCCCCAGGCCTTCACGAAGGTCGTGGCGGTCGCCCGGGGTGAGCAGACGTCATGAAGGAAGCGCTGGAGGAGCTCTACCGGCAGGCCGAAGCGGAGCTGAAAGCCGCGGCGGGTGAAGCGGACCTCCTCGCCGTCAAGACGAAGTACCTCGGCCGGAAAGGCCTCCTGACGGCGGCGCTCCGCCAGGTGAGTCAGGCGCCGGCCGAAGAGCGGCCCGCGCTGGGCCGGCGGGCCAACGAGATCAAGGAGATGCTGGCCGCGCGGATCGAGGCGGCCCTGCAAGACCTCGCGGCAGGACGCAAGGAAGCCGCTCTCCTCGCGGAGCGGATCGATGTCACCCTCCCGGGGCGGGGCACGAGCCCCGGCCGTCTCCACCCCATCACCCAGACCACCCGCGAGATCTGCCGGATCTTCTCCGGCTTCGGTTTTTCCGTGGCCGAGGGGCCGGAGGTCGAGCGCGACTACTACAACTTCGAGGCCCTGAACATGCCGCCGGACCACCCGGCGCGGGACATGCAGGACACCTTCTATATCGAGGAGGGCGTCGTGCTCCGGACGCACACGTCGCCGGTGCAGGTCCGGACGATGGAAAAGCAGCGTCCGCCCGTGAGGATCATTTCCCCCGGCCGCGTGTACCGGCCCGATTCTGACGTTTCCCACACCCCGATGTTCCATCAGGTCGAAGGCCTCCTCGTGGACCGGGGCATCACCTTCGGCGATCTGAAGGGGCTCCTGGCGGCTTTCCTCAAGCAGATCTTCGGCGACGAAACCGTGCTCCGGTTTCGACCGAGCTTCTTCCCCTTCACCGAGCCCAGCGCCGAGGTGGACATCCGCTGCGTCATGTGCGGCGGCAAAGGCTGCCGCGTCTGCGGGCAGAGCGGGTGGCTCGAGATCCTCGGTTCCGGGATGGTGGATCCGGCGGTTTTCGAGAACGTGGGCTACGACCCGGAGGAGGTGACGGGGTTCGCCTTCGGCCTCGGCGTGGAGCGGATCGCCATGCTCAAGTACGGCATCAACGACATCCGCCTCTTCTTTGAGAACGACGTCCGTTTCCTCGATCAGTTCTGAAAAACGGGGCAACGTCCCGATTTATGAATGAGAACAGAGCGACGTCCTGGTTGATCGACTGAAAGAAAAACAGGGTGACGTCCCTGTTTATTGACGGTGGGATATGCTGGTCAGTTTAAGATGGCTTAAGGATTATGTGGAGATGGACCTGGGGCCGGAGGCGTTGGCCGAGCGGCTGACGATGGCGGGCCTCGAGGTCGATGCGGTGACGCAGGCGGGGCCGGCGTTCACGAACGTCGTCGTCGCGAAGATCCTCGCGGTCAAACCGCACCCGGGGGCGGACAAGCTCTTTCTGTGCGACGTCACCGACGGCGAGACCACCTGGCCGATCGTCTGCGGCGCCCCGAACACCCGCGCCGGCATCCTGTCTCCGCTGGCGCGCGTGGGGGCGACGATCCCCGGCGGCTACACGATCAAGAGCTCCGTCATCCGGGGCGAGCGCTCCGAGGGGATGCTCTGCTCGGAGGAGGAACTCGGCATCGGACCGGACACCTCGGGCATCCTGGTCCTGCCGGAGGACCTGCCCCTGGGCCTGGACCTGGCCGACGCCCTGGACCTGAAGGACACGGTCCTCGACATCTCCATCACCCCCAACCGTGCCGACTGCCTGTCGATCGTCGGGATCGCGCGGGAGGTGGCCGCGCTCACCGGCCGGCCGCTCCGCTATCCGGAGATCCGCATCGCGGAGGCGCCCAGGGCCGCGGCCGACGTCACCTCGGTCACGATCCTCGACCCCGACCTATGCCCGCGCTACACGGCGCGCGTCATCGAGGGCGTGACGATCGGGCCGTCGCCGCGTTGGATGCGCCAGCGCCTCGAGGCCGTGGGGTTGAGGTCTATCAACAACATCGTCGACATCACGAACTTCGTGATGATGGAGCTGGGCCAGCCCCTGCATGCCTTCGACTTCCGGTTTCTCGAGGAGGGGCGCATCGTCGTGCGCCGTTCGACCGAGGGAGAGCCGTTCATCTCGCTCGACGAGAAGGAGCGCATCCTCAAGGCCGACACCCTGATGATCTGCGACGGCCGGAAACCCGTCGCCATCGCGGGAATCATGGGGGGCCTCAATTCCGAGGTCAAGGAGGACACGGCGATGATCCTCCTGGAAAGCGCGTATTTCGCGCCGTCGTCCATCCGGCGTTCCTCGCGGACGCTGGGGATGGGAACGGACGCCGCGTTCCGCTTCGAGCGCGGGATCGACCCCGAGGGGGTGGTCCGGGCGGCCGACCGGGCGGCGCAGCTCATGGCCGAACTGGGGGGTGGGCAGGTGCTCCAGGGGATCATCGACTGCTACCCGCAGACGGTGCCCGTGGCGAAGGACATCCCGCTGCGCCTTGAGCGCATCAACGACATCCTGGGGACGGAGGTCCCGGCCGAAGCGGCGGCCGGCATCCTGAAGGCGCTTGGGATGGAGGTGCGCGGGGAGGCCGACGGGACCTGGCGGGTGACCCCGCCCACGTACCGCGTCGATGTCACGCGCGAAATCGACCTCATCGAAGAGGTCGCCCGCCTCTGGGGCTACGACCACGTGCCGACCACGCTGCCGTCCGCGGCCGCCGCGCCCGTCCGCAAGGCCCCGAAGGAGCACGCGGCGGACCGCATCCGCGAGGTGCTGACGGGCGCGGGTTACACGGAACTCGTCAACTACAGCTTCATCTCCCAGACCGCCCCCGACTGGCTGGGGCTGGCCGTGGACGATCCCCGGCGGCGGCTCGTCCGGATCTCCAACCCGCTCACGGAGGATCAGTCCGTCATGCAGACGACGCTGATCTGGGGGCTGATCCAGACGATGGCGCGCAACGTCCGCGCCGGCGCCGGCGATCTGAAGCTCTTCGAGATCGGGCGCCTCTTCTTCGCCGGGGCGGCGGGCGAGCTGCCCGTCGAACGCGACAGCATCGCCTGCCTCCTGACGGGGCTCCGGTACGACGACCAGTGGCACCACCCGGACGTCCGGGTGGATTTCTACGACCTCAAGGGCGTGCTCGAGGGGCTGTTCCGGGCGCTCAAGATCGACGGCATCCGCTTCGACTCGGCGAACCCCGAGCCGTTCCTCCATCCCGGGCGGGCCTGCCGGATTTTTGTCGGCGGGCAGGCGGCCGGAATCCTGGGCGAGGTGCACCCGGACCTGCTGGAGCGCATCGATGTCAAGGGGCGCACGGTGGTCTGCGAACTGGACCTGGACGCGCTGACCGCCGCGACGCGCGCCGTCTCGGCCTTCCGGGGCGTTTCCCGCTTTCCGGCGGTGGCGCGGGACGTCGCCTTCCTGGTGCCCCGGGAGCTGGAAAGTGAAGCGCTGTTGGGCCATATTCGCGAAACAGGTGAAGAATTACTTGAAAAAGTTCAAATTTTTGATGTATATGACGGCGAACGGATCGAACCGGGCTTCAAGAGCCTGGGCCTGCGGTTCTCTTACCGGAAGGCGGACAAAACCCTGACGGACGAAGAGGTGCAGCAGGTCCACACGGCGCTGGTCGCCCGGGTGGTTGAGCGGACCGGCGCCAGGGTGAGGGGTGAATCCTAGACAGGGTCGCATTCAGACAGCTTCAGGAGGGTGAGAGATGACGAAGATCGATATCATTCAGGAAGTATACGAGAAATTGGGCTTCTCCAAGAAGGATTCGGCGCAGATCGTGGAGTCGGTTTTCGACATTATGAAGGACACCCTGGCCAAGGGGGAGAAGATCAAGATCTCCGGGTTCGGCAACTTTGTCGTCAAGGAAAAGAAGTCCCGCCGCGGTCGCAACCCCCAGACCGGGAAGGAGATCGAAATCTCCGCGCGCCGGGTCCTGACCTTCAAATCCAGCCAGGTGCTGCGCAAGGCCCTCAATTAGAAAAGACCCGCGGGGTCCGTCCGGCGCCCCTCGTTTTCCCGGGATGAGCGGCTCCGCCGGTTCCGAACCCGCGTTCGACGTGTGCCGGGGGAGGGACTCACGGTGGATCCGGCTATACCCGATAAAACGTATTTCCGCATCGGCGAGGTCGCCCGGTTGCTGGACGTCGAGACCCACGTCCTGCGGTACTGGGAGTCGGAGTTCAAGACCGTCCGGCCCGTTCGGACCCGGACCGATCAGCGGCTCTACCGCCGGCAGGACGTCGAGGAACTGCTCCGCATCCGGAACCTCCTTTACGAGGAGCGTTTCACCCTCGACGGGGCGAAGAGGCAGCTCGCCCGTCTGAGACGCGAGGCGTCGCCGGCCGGAGGGGGGGACGAGCACGAACGCCTCCGGCGGATCAAGGACGGGCTCCTTGAACTGAAGCGGATCATGCAGTGAAGGCCGATGAAGGGAAAGACTTCATCGGCCTTTTCAATGCAAACGGGAAGGGGCGGTTATTTCTTGTTTGCCCGCTTGGAGGCCTTGAGGGGATTGACCTTCTGGTTCGATTCCTTGACATCCAGTTTCAGGTGCGAGGCCGTGGGGCAGCTCCGGATTCCCCATTTGGCGGCCGGATCGGGATAGACGCGGCAGTACTTGCCGGATGCAACCTCCATCACCTTGTTGCAGCCCTCGCACTTCTCGACGATGACGTGACAGCTTCCGCCGTTGAAGCCGCAGCCCTTCTTGGTCATGAAGGCGCATTCCGTACCGGTCTTGATGGTTTGACAAAGCATGGGTCGATACCTCTTTCTCAACGTGTCGCAAATGTTGCTTTCGTCCGGCAGGGCGGTTCCCTGCTTGGCGGGCGCGCCTAGCTACCAGAAAAAAAAAGGCGTGTCAATAAAAAAGATATTCGGAAAACGCGAGGGCGTAAATCGCGGGGAATGAATTGACTTCACAGGGCAATCGTGGTAGGCAACGACCGTTTTTTACGTGTGTGCGCGGGCCCGGAATCGATGTTACGTTGCCATGAAAAGGGACCGTCGCGTTCGAGGGTTTTGGGGTTTGGTATGGATGGCTGGCTCCTCAGGGAAATATGGTTCCGCTCCTTGACCGTGCAGGCGTCCCTGAATTTATGGCGCATGCAGAATCTCGGCTTCTGCTACGCCCTGCTGCCTTGGATCCGCCGGGCGGGCGGCGACCGCGAGGAGATGACGCGGCGCCTGCTGAGGCACCTGCAGCCGTTCAATACGCACCCCTATCTGATGGCGCCTGTTCTGGGGGCGGTCCTGCACGCGGAATCGCGGCCGGACGCGCCGGCCGACGGTGCGCCGGCCACGGCGCTGAAGAACGCCCTGACGGGGCCTTACGCCGCCATCGGCGACGCCTTCTTCTGGGGGGCATGGCGGCCCTTCTGTGGGCTGATCTGCGTGACCCTTGCCATTATGGGGTCCATGGCCGCCCCGCTGGTGCTGCTCATGCTCTACAACCCGCCCCACCTGTGGGTGCGGACCCGGGGGTATGTGGAGGGAATTCGAAAGGGGCGCGGGGGGGCCGACTTTATCGCGGCGCTGGATCTGCCACGCCGGACCCGTCAGATCCGCTGGGGGTCCCTCGTGTTTCTGGCCACGGCCGCGGCCCTGCTTCCGGAGGGGGTCGAGGGCCAGATTCCCCTGGTGACGGGCTTTACGATGAAACTCGCGCTCCTGTTCGTCATGCTAGCGAGCTACTGGGGAATCCGGAAGGGGCTGTCCCCCTTCCTGCTCCTGTACGGCGCCTTCGCGGTTCTGCTCGCGGCCTTTACCCTGCTGGCAGCTGTTTGAGAGGGCGTGACGGAATCCGATGAAGGAAGTCATCCGGACGGTCAGGATCGTGAACAGGCTCGGACTCCATGCCCGGGCGGCGGCAAAGCTGGTCCATATGGCGAACGGCTTTCAGGCCAGGATCTTCCTCGAGCGGAACGGTGAGGCGGTGGACGCCAAAAGCCTGCTCGGGATTCTGACCCTGGCCGGCACCCGGGGAAGTTACATCACGATCCGAGCGGTCGGGGCGGACGCCGGGGTGGCGGTCGAGGCGATTGCGGCGCTTGTAGCGCGAAAATTCGACGAAGAGGAGTAGACATTCAGAACGGTATGTCCCCTGATGATGAGTTGAAGAAAACGTTTGTGCTGAAGGGCGTCGGCGTGTCTCCGGGGGTGGTCACCGGCAAGGCCTACCTCTTCGACAGGATGGACTCGCAGATCTCCTTCTATCGGTTGGAGAATCCGAAGCTGATCGCGCGCGAGGTGACCCGCTACCGTCGTGCCGTCCGGGAATCGCTCCGGCAAATGCAGGACCTGCAGCGTCGCATGGGGGAACTGGAGGGCATGGAGGCCCTGTACATCATCGATGTGCATATCCTGATTCTCAAGGATCGGAGCTTCCTGAACCGCACGGTCCGGAACATCAAGGAGGCAGGCGTGAACGCCGAGTGGGCCCTCCGGATGACCATCGACACCTACCGGGAGATTTTCGCGAAGGTCGAAGACGACTACCTGCGCGACCGGATCAGCGACATCCAGTACGTCGGGCAGCGGATCCTGCAGAACCTGACGGGGGGCCAGCAGCCGTCCTTTACCCGGTTGGGCGGGGGTGTCATCATCGTGGCCCAGGACCTGTCTCCCGCCGATACCGCCCAGATGAAAATCGACAAGATTTTCGGGTTCGCCACGGACATCGGCGGCAAGACGTCGCACACCGCCATCGTGGCGCGATCGATGCAGATCCCGGCGGTCGTGGCCCTGGAGAAGATAACGCGGATCTGCCGGACGAATGACGAGATCATCATCGACGGGTCGTCGGGGCTGGTGATCGTGAATCCCGATCCGGAGCTGTTGCGGCGCTACGAAGAGAAGAAGCGGCACTACCTCCAGCTCAAGGCCGATACGCAGAAATATGCCGAGCTGCCCGCGGTGACGACGGACGGCTATCGTGTCCGGGTCAGCGGGAACATCGAGTTTGTCGAGGAGATTCCGGCGGCGTTGGCCAACGGGGCGGACAGCATCGGGCTGTACCGGACGGAGTTCATCTACATCAACCGCGAACAGCTCCCCACCGAGGAGGAGCACCTGGCCAGTTACCGCCAAGTGGTATCGGTACCGGGGCTGGACGGGGCGACGATCCGCACCTTCGATCTCGGCGGCGACAAGTTCTTCTCCGACCCGAGGCTTGCCAAGGAGATGAACCCGCAGATGGGCTTGCGGGCCATCCGGTTCTGCCTGAAGGAAGTGGACCTCTTCAAGGTGCAGCTCCGGGCCATCCTGCGCGCGGGCGCCTTCGGCAAGGTGCGCATCCTCTTCCCCATGATCTCCGGTGTCGAGGAGATCCGGGAGGCGAAACGGATCCTCGCGGAGGTCCGCCGGGATCTCGTTGCCCAGCGGGTGGATATCGGCCCGGACCCGGAGATCGGCGTCATGATCGAGGTGCCGTCAGCGGTGATCATCGCCGATCAGCTTGCCCGGGAGGTGGATTTCTTCAGCATCGGGACGAACGATCTGATCCAGTACGCCCTGGCGATCGACCGGATCAACGAGCGGGTGACCTACCTCTACGAACCGCTTCACCCGGCGGTCCTCAGACTGATCCGGCAAGTGGTGGAGGTCGGGCATCAGGCCGGCATCCGCGTGGCCATGTGCGGCGAGATGGCCGCCGATCCGCTGTACGTTATGATCCTGCTCGGCCTTCAAATCGACGAGCTCAGCATGAACCCCCAAGCGATCCCGCGGGTGAAGAAGATCGTCCGAGGGGCGATGCTGACCGAATCCCGAGAACTCCTCGAGCGGGTCATGACCTTCACCTCGGTCGGGGAGATCCGGGGCTATGTCGAAGCCTTCATGAAGGCGCGTTTTCCGGACGAGTTTGCCGTCAACGGGAACATGGATCTGCATGCAAAATAGCGTTTAGGCGGGCGGACGTTCCCGCCCGTCGGGGAATGGCCCCGGCGCGCCTGATTTCGGGGGCGCCGGAGAAGGGCGTTTCCTCGAGGGGGGAGAAATCGAGATGTCGGAGAAGGAGCATTACCCGGGGAGTCTTTACCCCCGCGAAAACATCCTGCTGGGCTGGCTTGTGCGAAAGGCCCTCTCGCGGGTCGCCTTTGCGGACGAGCAGGCCGACGCGATCCGCGGGCTCGCGCGCGAGGGGGTCGTTGTCCACGCCGTCAAGACCGAGAGCCAGCTCAACAGCCTTATCCTGCGGGAGCTTTCCCTCCGCAAGAACCTCCCGCTGCCGGCCTGGAGCTACGGCGCGAACATGCTCCTCTGGCAGCCCTACGCGTTCGCCCTCAAGGGGCTCCTGAACCGCGTGAACCCCTACCGGACGGCCTACCTGAAGCGCCTCGTGACGGACCGCCGGAGCGCCATCATTCACTTGGGCGGGGCCGAGTTTCTCGAAAGCCCCGAGGCGGCGGACGCCCTCAACCAGGTGCTGGAGGCCCAGAGGGGGCTTGACGTGCCCGTCTACATCGTTCCGGAGCTGGTGACCTACGGCCGGAGGCGGGAGACGGAGCGCGAGAGCGTTCTCAACATCCTCTTCGGACAAACGGAAAACACGGGGCCTTGGCTCAGGGTCATCACCTTCCTCCGCTACGCCAATAAGGCCCAGGTGATCGCCGCCGAGCCGGTGAACGTGGCCGAATTCCTGGCGGAGCACGAGGGCCTGCCCGCGGCCGAGCAGTGCCGCCGCCTGCGCCAGGAACTCATCGAGCGGATCGACGCGGAAAAGACGACCATGGTCGGCCCCGTCCTCAAGTCCCGCGCGGAGATCAACAACCTCGTCCTCAAGGATGAGGACCTCCTCCACTTCATGGACGAGCACGCCCGCCGAACGGAGAAGGGCTTCGCCGCCGTCCGGAAGGAGGCGCGGCGCTACCTGAAGGAGATCTCGTCCGACTACCGCGAAATGTTCGTGGAGATCTGGGACAAGTTCCTGACCTGGCTGTGGAACGACATCTACGACGGCGTGGTCGTCGATCGGGAGGGGATGGCCCGCCTCCGCGACATTTCGAGGCGGATGCCCTTCGTCATCATCCCCTGCCACCGGAGCCACATCGACTATCTGTTGCTGTCGTACGTGTTCTACAAGAACAACATCCAGCTTCCCTTCATCGCGGCCGGGACGAACCTGATGTTCTGGCCGCTGGGGGCGATCTTCCGCAAGTCCGGTGCCTTCTTCCTGCGGCGGAGCTTCAAGGGGAACCCGCTGTACGCCGAGGTTTTCGCCAAGTACGTCAAGACCCTGCTGCGGGAGGGCCTGCCGATCGAGTTCTTCATTGAAGGCGGACGCAGCCGGACGGGCAAGATGGTGATGCCGAAGTACGGGCTGCTGTCCATCATCATGCAGTCGTTCATCGAGGGCTGCTGCCAGGACCTGGCCGCCGTCCCCGTCTACATCGGCTACGACCGCGTGATCGAGGAGAAATCCTATCTGAAGGAGCTGGGCGGCGAGACGAAGAAGTCGGAATCGACGACCGACATCATCAAGTCCGGCGGCGTGCTGAGGAAGCGCTACGGCCGCGTGTACGTGAACAT
>JALNWL010000017.1 GCA_023230905.1 Syntrophales bacterium | reverse complement strand
GCGCCGCTGAAGCCCCGCGTCCCGCCCGCCGCCGTCCCCGACGCGGAGGGGGTGTACCTAATCATGGACCTGGTCGGCCCCCAGCCCGCCGATTCCGTCCCGAACCAGGCTTCCCTCGAGGACCTGGGGGCCTTGATCTACACGGGGGGGACGACGGGCCTCAGCAAGGGCGTCATGCTGAGCCACGCCAACATCTCTTTCAACGCCCAGCAGTTCCGGACCTGGTACGTCGGCTTCAAGGACGGCGAGGAGAGCATGCTGGCCATCTTCCCCTTCTTCCACGCCGCCGGCTGGACGGGGCTCAAAAACACCGCCATCTTCGCCGGCTGGTCTGACATCCTCGTTCCCCGGCCCGAGCCGGACCGGATCATCGACCTCCTGGAGAAGTTCAAGCCCAGCCTGCTCCCGGGGGTCTCCACGATTTTCGTGGCCCTGCTTCATTCCGAGCGGTTCCAGAAGATGGACCTCTCCTTCGTGAAGGCCTACCTGACCGGGTCGGCCCCCATGGCGGTGGAGACGATCAAGATGCTCAAGGAGCGCCGAAACGTTCCCCTGGTGAACGTGTACGGCCTCACGGAGATCACCCCCATGGGGACGGCGACGCCCTGGGGCGGCGACGAGAAGCCCGGCTCCGTGGGCATTCCCTTCCCCAACACGGACCTGAAGATCGTGGACCTGGAAACGGGTAAGAAGGAAATGCCGATCGGCGAGGCCGGGGAGATCTGCTTCAAGGGGCCCCAGGTCATGATGGGGTACTACAAAAACCCGGAGGAGACGGACAAGGTTCTGATCGACGGCTGGCTCTACACGGGGGATATCGGGTTCATGGACGCCGACGGCTACGTCACCATCGTGGACCGGAAGAAGGACATGATCCTCGCCAGCGGGTTCAACATCTACCCCAAGGAGATCGACGAGCTCCTCATGACCCACCCGAAGGTCCTCGAGGTTTGCACCATCGGCATCCCCGACGCCTACCGGGGGGAGACGGTGAAGACCTTCGTGGTGCCCAGGCCGGGGCAGACCCTGACGGCGGAGGAGGTGATCGCCTTCTGCCGGCAGACCCTGGCGGCCTACAAGGTCCCGAAGATCGTGGAGTTCCTGGAGGCCCTCCCGAAGAGCGCCGTGGGCAAGATCCTGCGGCGGGAGCTCCGGGACCTGGAGCTGAAGAAGCAGGGGAAGGGCTGACAGCCCGCCCGGAGAACGTTGCGTCGGCCCGATTCGGTTCCGATCGGAAAATCAGTTCCGTCGGGCCGACACTTTTTCCAGACTGGGGAATTGCCTTGGCCCCGGCAGCCCTTTTTTGGGATATGCGGCCGAGCTTCACAAAATCGCCTGGGGTAACGACACAACCCTTCCCGCGACCGCATATGCGACTTAGTATTTTAGAATCGATACCTTGCATGATGTTCGTGCATGAATATTTGTAAGGAAAAGGAGCATCTTTTTCTTACAAAAACAGGCACATCTTCGCGATGAATTCGGAAGCTTTCGACTTCCGAGCCGGCCAGTCCGTCTTAAACCCTACGAATCTTTTTGTGGGGCGTGGCAGTCCTTGCAGTTGCTGAGCTGCCTCGGGTGATGGCAGCCGTAGCAGTACTCGATCGGCGGCTTGTCCTTGTGCATCTTGTGGCAATTATAGCATTCGACTTGCCCATGCGTGGGCTTGTGGGGATTGATCAACTCGTTGTGAGTCGTTTTGAATGCGGTGCTGTCCTTGGTTCTTTCGACCAGGCGGTCGTAGGAGCCATGACACGCCAGGCACATCTCGTTCGGGTACTTCCGCTGCCTGAAGAACTTCCCCGGCGCCTTGGTCACCTTCGCATGCGCGGTCGCCATATCGGCTTCCTTGTGGCATGACGAGCACTTCGGGGTTACGGCCGCATGCCTGCCCATCAGCATCTTGTCGTTCTTCATGGATTCGGCGTAGGGCGCGTGACAGAGGGCACAGTCCGCGTCTTTCGAAAAGGACCCGGCAACGGCCGGGGCCGCAGCGCCCTGCTTCGCTTTATCCGGCAGATTCGAGGCCGCGCCGCTGATGCCGTAGTCCGCGAGCGGCAACGTGAATGCGAGGAGCGCAAAAACGCCGAACAACAAGGCGGAAGTCCTTTTTTTCATGAACATCGCTTTCCCTCCATCGCCCTGAACCCGCGTCCCGCAGAGGGTGTCCCGTGGGCATCCGGAGTCAGCTTCAATGCTGCGAGACTCCGGATGCCCGTTGGAACTTGAATGCTTCCCCGCACACGGTACAGGATGCGGTCGGTTGGGTTAGGCCTTGCCGAGTGCCTCAAGCGCCGCGTTCCGTCCTCCGATGCTGCCGCTGATCGCCGCGCTCGCCGCGGGCTGGAACTCGTTGTCGTTCCCGTAGCCATAGGGTTTGCAGAACCCGCCCACGTCGCCGGAGCCGCCGTACAGACCCGGGATGGCGTCGCCGTTGGCCTTGATGACCTGCCACTGCGGGTTGACCCTCAGGCCGCTCGTTGTCGACCAGAGGAACGACGGCTTGTTCTTGACCGCGAGGAACGGCGGCTTCTCGATCGGATACAGGAAGGACTTGTGCTTGTCGAATTCCTTGTCCACGCCGGAACGGCAGTACTCGTTGTAGCGTTTGACCTGCGCCACGAACGCCTTCGGATTGATGCCCGCCCTTCGGGCCAGTTCCTCGAGACTGTTCGCCTCGTAGATGTTCTTCAGGTTCTTCTTGCACCACTGCAGGCTGTCCTGCCACTTCCAGAGAGGCCGGATGTCATCGTCCTCGTAGAAGATTCTGAAGTCCGGCGTGATCATGTTCTCGCACATGCCGTAGCGGGACTTCTTGGTGTAATTGATGAAGCCTTCGATGTCGGCGTCGTAAATCGTGAAGTAGTTCTTGTTCGGCTGCTCGGAGGCGCAGAGGTTCTTGGCCTTCCAGGTTTCGTTTTCGTCCATGAACCTCAGGCCGGCCTCGTTCACCCGCAGGGACGGCTGCCTCGCAAGCTGAATGCCCGCCTCGGCATAGCCGGAAACGGTCTTGTCCTTGTAGAAGAAATCGTTTCTGAACGTCCAGGGCCGGCCGGCCGCCAGGGTGTCCGGACCGCCGTCCGCGACCGCGCCCGACGGCATGCAGCTCAGGTCCGCGCCCAGGCCCTGTCCCATTCGAATGCCGTGACCGTCGTTCGACTCGGCGCCCACGTGGCACCCGCAGGTGACGTCGATCCAGCCGTAGTACTTGACCATGTCGTAGTTGGCGCCGTAACCGCCGGTCGCGATGACGGTGGACTTGGCCTTCACGAACACGTCCTTGCCTTTGACGGTTGACTTCGCGCCGACAACGCGGCCCGAGGCATTCGTGACCAGGCGGGTGTTATCGGCCCCGTAGATCAACTCCGCCTTGCCGCTGTTTTGCAGGAAGCGCTCGATGGCCACTTCACAGGCGTGATACTTGTTGATCCAGGGATCCATGGGGGTGAAGTCCTGAAGGTCGTTGCCGACGTTGGTGTAGCGGATGGCCGGGTAGTTGATCTTCATCCGGCCGACAAAGGAGTCTCCCAGGTCCACGGGAAAGAACTTGCATCCGATCGACCGCAGCATCTCGATGGGGGTGGGCCATTCCTCGACCTGCTTCTTGATCAGACGGTAGTCGGCCTGGTAATCCTGCGCCGCCCAGATCTCGTAAGCGGCCGCGTCCACGTCTTTCGCCGGGTCCCACCCTCTTTTGGTGATCTTCCCCCATTCTTCGCCGCCGAGTCCGCCGAGGACCTGCACGCCGCAGTGCTCATCCCAGTTTTCACGGGTCAGCTTCTCGAAGACGACAACTTTTGCACCCTGCTTAACCGCGCTGAGGGCCGCCATGGTTCCGCCGACGCCGAAACCGATGACCAGGACGTCGGTTTGATAGTCGTACTTTCGGGGTTCGGAGATGGGTTTGATCGGGTTGACGTTCTTCAGGTTGACGTCGCAGTTCTTCCAGGGGGTGGACGCCTTCTTCTCGGCGGCATCGGCCTCCTTGACGACGGCTCCGAGAACGCCGCTCGCGGCTACGGCGCCGGCGCCGATCGTTACGGCTCCCGTTTTCAGAAAGTCGCGCCTGTCCATTCCGCTCTTGGTGTCATTTTCCTTTTTCATTCAATAATCCTCCTTCGCTTTTGCATCAGGGTTGGTTTGATTGATACGCACTCCAAAAAGCTCCTTTCGTTATTAAATGGAAGCTTAAACCGTGCCATGAACAGATAATGTGTATTTTCAGATAGATATGATTTTCAGCCCGGTTGGACTGCATAAATGCTGTAGATAAAGTGAATTATATGGTAGTTATCTCCCAAAATATGAATGCGGCGGGATCCGACGACGGGGGTTTCAACGATGTCTGCCGGTTTGATCGACTTCTTTCATGAGGCCACGCTGCGCATCTGCGGCAGCCTGGAGATCGATGTTGTGGCGAAGGACTGTCTTGAATTCCTGCAGGAGTTTATCCCGCTGGATGGGATCTCGGTGCACTATTACGACGAGAAGAACCGGTCCCTGCTCCTGCTGGCCACGGCTTCGAACATACCTCTGGATGTTTCGCATCCTTCCATCCCGATCTCTTTAGAAGGACATCGATCGTTCAAGAACACCAAGAGCACCGTGGTCATCTACAACAACCCGGAAGAAGACCCCGTGCCGATGAAGATTTGGGAGACCCTTGGCTTTATCGACAAATCGAGTCTGGTGCTCTTCGTGAATTTCAAGGGAACAAGGCTGGGGCAGATCGATTTCTTCTGCAAGGGCCGCAACCGCTACACCGAGGAACACGCACGGCTCATCGCTCAGCTTCACAATCCTTTTTCCATCGCCATGGCCAACAGTCTCCAGTATCGCGAGATCGTCAACATCAAGCGACTGCTGGCCGACGACAACCGCTACCTTCGCCAGGAACTGCGGCAGGTGGCGTCCGGCGAGATCATCGGCGCCGGGAACGGGCTGAAGAGCGTCATGGAGGCGGTCGAGCAGGTGGCGCCGCTTACCAGTCAGGTGCTCCTGCTGGGAGAGACCGGTGTGGGCAAGGAGATCATCGCCAATGCGATCCACTACGCCTCGCCGCGCAAGGACGGCCCCCTTGTGAAGATCAACTGCGGCGCGATCCCAGACGGACTGATCGACAGCGAGCTCTTCGGTCACGAGAAAGGCGCCTTTACCGGCGCCATCTCCCAGAAGCTCGGGCGTTTCGAGCGGGCGCATAAGGGCACGATCTTTCTCGACGAGGTCGGCGATCTCCCTGCCCCGGCGCAGGTGAGGCTCTTGCGGGTGCTTCAGGAACGGGAGATCGAGCGGGTGGGGGGGACAAACCCGATCAAGGTGGACGTCCGCGTCATTGCCGCCACCAACCGGAAACTGGAAGATCTGATCAGCTCGAATCGTTTCAGGGAGGACCTCTGGTTTCGGCTCAACGTGTTCCCCATCCGGATTCCGCCGCTCAGGGAACGGAAATCCGATATCCCGCGCCTGGTTCTGCATTTTATCCTGAAGAAATCCCGGGAATTGAACCTTGCCGTCGATCCGGTCCTCGCGCCGGGAGCGATGGAGAAACTCATGGCCTACGACTGGCCCGGCAACGTCCGGGAGCTGGAAAATATTGTGGAGAGGGCGCTGATCAGAATGCGCACCGGGCACACGTACAGGCCGCTCACCTTCGATGAGTTCCCGATGGATCCGCCGTCGGCGAGACCGGCGGAAAGGGAATTCCCAAGCGGACCGAAAGAGGCCCCGTGTCATCTGGATGACGCGGTGCGGCAGCATATTCAGGAGATGCTCGACAGGACCGGGGGAAGGGTCCAGGGAGCCGGCGGCGCGGCGGAACGCCTCGGGATCAAGCCGAATACCTTGAGGAACCGGATGCGCAAGCTGGGGATCCCCTTCGGGAGGAAGTCCCATCGCGGAACACCCGGCGATTGACCACGATCCGCACGCAAACGGAAACGGAAGCGTGTCCGAGAGGCGGTCCGGAGCGGATTCGCATACCATTTTACAAGGGGGAAAAGGGATAGCATGTTGGACGTGGAGAAGTACGGCAAACAGACGGTTCACGACCTCCTGCTCAAGCACCTGATCGTCATCAACGCGGGCTGGTTCAAGTTCGAGAATCTGATCCGGGCGACGCATCCCGAGGTGCTGGCGGGCAACGGGTATGTGCAGATCATGGAAGAGCTGTGTTCGGACCAGGCCAGGGGGCTCGCCAGGGTGTTGGGCGTTCAAGGCGATGGCATCGACAGCATGATCGAGCTTCTTCGCTGTTCGCAATGGGGCGTTTTTGAGCGTTTCGAGATCGAAAGGCTTTCGGAAACGAGCTGCCTGATGCGGATCATGGGCTGTTCGACGCAGCGGGCGGCCCGAAAGTGGGGGATGGATCACTACGCGTGCGCGGAGGCGACGATGGTCTGTCTCGGGAGCTTCTGCAAGCAGGTCAACCGGGATGCGACCATCCACAAGATCTTTGCGCCCCCCGAAGTCGATCCGGTCGGAAACCGTGGACAGGTTTCGTGCGAATGGGTGATTTCGATCGACGGGACGCCCGGCGTCTGAACGGCGCCACCGCTCGCCGGGGGGCCGGTTCTTTTGAATGCATGTCATCAAAAGGGGGGATATGCCGATGGAACAGACGGCGTTCAGGGTCTACCGCTATCGATGGGTTGTGCTCCTCGTTTATGTTCTTCTCAACGCCCTGATGCAGGTGCAGTGGATCACCTTTGCGCCCATCACGAGCGAGGCGGTCGCATTTTATGGCGTGCCCGCCATACAGATCGACCTCCTCTCCCTGATTTTCATGATTGTCTACATCTTTGTCTCCCTCCCGGCCTCTTATGCGATCGACACCTGGGGGATCCGGATCGGCATCGGCATCGGTGCCGTCCTGATGGGCGTCTTCGGATTCATGAAGGGCGTCTGCGGGTCGAGCTATGCCCTGGTCGCCGTCGCCCAGGTCGGCATTGCCGTCGGCCAGCCCTTCGTCCTGAATTCCGTCACCAAGGTGGGTGTCCGCTGGTTCCCCCTGCGCGAGCGAGCGACCCAGGCGGGCATCAGCGTGCTGGCGCAGTTTGTCGGCATCATTCTGGCGATGGTCTTAACCCCGCTGCTCTTCAAGAAATACGGCATGGAAACCCTGCTGATGATTTACGGGGTCGTGACATTGGCGGGCGCCGTGATCTTTCTGATTTTCAACCGGGAGCGTCCGGCCACGCCACCCTGTCCGCGGGGTCAGGACGAGCGGATCGCCGTCCTGGCGGGATTGAAGCATATCTTCCGGCAGCGGGACATGATTTACCTTCTGCTCGTCTTCTTTATCGCCCTGGGGATCTTCAACGCGGTGACGACCTGGATCGAACAGATCGTCCGGCCGCGCGGTTTCGACATCACGCAGGCGGGGGTCACGGGGGCGCTGATGATGTCGGGCGGCATTCTCGGGGCGGCGATCCTGCCGTATTTCTCCGACCGGCTGCGGAAGCGGAAGATCTTCATCGTCGCCACCATGATCCTCGCCATTCCCGGCCTCGCCGGCCTGGCCTTCGCCGGCAGCTACGAGCTGTTGCTGGCGTCGAGCCTCGCCTTCGGTTTCTTCCTGATGGCGGGCGGGCCGATCGGCTATCAGTACAGCGCGGAGATCTGCTATCCGGCGCCCGAGGCCACGTCGCAGGGCCTGCTCCTGCTGGCGGGGCAGATTTCTGGCATCGTCTTTGTCATCGGCATGGATGTCCTGGCGGCGGGGAGCGACTCCAAGACATTGGCCATGATCGTGTTTCTCGTCCTGATGGCGCTCAACGTTTTCTTGACGACGAGGCTCCGGGAGTCCACGCTCGTGAAGTCCGGAGGGATCTGAGCGAGATAATGATTGACTTCAAAAGTCAAACCTTATTAAGACACGCAAAGCCGCCGGACGGCGGGGAGGGCTGCCTCGCCGCGTCGGGGGATGTGAGCAGAACCGTTCGTGTGTGGATTCGAGCCATGGGGGAGGATCATGAAACGCACTGACAAGTATGTTCTGGCCGTGGATTTGGGAACGTCCGGCCCCAAGACCGCTCTGGTCTCCGTCCATGGCGACGTGGTCGACAGCGAGTTCCAGGACACGCCCGTGATCCTGTTTCCCGACGGCGGCGCCGAGCAGGACCCGCGGGGCTGGTGGGACGCCATCCGGTCCACCGCGAAGAAGGTCATCGGCAAGAACCGGGTGCCGCCCGAGGACATCGCCGCCGTGAGCGTCACCACGCAATGGTCGGGCACCGTTCCCGTGGATCGGGACGGCCGCCACCTGATGAACGGTATCATCTGGATGGACTGCCGCGGTTCCGAGTCCGTCAAGGACATCCTGAAGGGCTTTCCGAAGATCGAGGGCTATCCGCTGTTCAGGCTGCTGGTCTGGCAGAGGCTGACCGGCGGCGCGCCCGCCCGGTCCGGCAAGGACCCCATCTGCCACATCCTGTGGCTCAAGCAGAACCACCCGGACATCTACCGCCGGACCTACAAGTTTCTGGAACCGAAAGACTACATCAACCTGTGCTTCACGGGCCGATTCGCCGCCACCTACGACTCCATCCTGCTGCACTGGGTGACGGATAACCGCGATCCGTCGCACGTCGTTTACAATGACAGGTTGCTGAAGATGGCCGGCATCGAGCGGGAGAAGCTACCCGACCTGATCCAGGCCATGGATATCCTCGGGCCGGTGAAAAGCGAGGTCGCCCGGGAGTTGGGGCTCCGGGAGGGAACGCCGGTGATCGGCGGGACGCCCGACGTGCCTTCTGCGGGCGTGGGTTCCGGCGCGGTCCGGGACTATGAAGGCCATATTTACATCGGGACCTCCTCGTGGGTTTCCGCGCATGTCCCGTTCAAGAAGACCGACCTCGCCCACAATTTCGGGTCCTTCCCCAGCCCGATCCCGGGCCGGTACATCATCCTCACGGAGCAGGAATGCGCTGGCAAATGCCTGACGTGGCTGAGGGACAACATCCTGTACCACAAGGACGAACTGCTCGTCGAGGAGAGCGTCCCCGATATATACAAGGTGCTGGACAAGATCGTCGCCCGCGTCCCGCCCGGCGCCAATCGCATCCTCTTCACACCCTGGCTTTACGGGGAACGGTCCCCGGTGGACGACTGCACCATCCGCGCTTCCTTCTTCAACCTGTCCCTGGAGAACACGCGGGAGGACATCGCCCGGGCCGTTTTCGAGGGGGTCGCGTTCAATGCGAGATGGCTGCTCGCGCCGGTGGAGAAGTTCATGGGCCGGCGTTTCGACTATCTCAATTTCATCGGCGGCGGCGCCAACTCGGACATCTGGTCGCAGATCTTCGCCGACGTCTTCGACCGGAAAATCCGCCAGGTCAAGGACCCGATCTACGCCAACGCTCGCGGCGCAGCCTTCCTCGCATCGATGGCGTTGAAGTACATGACCCTGGAGGACATTCCCAGGACCCTGAAAATCAAGGCCGAATACACGCCCAACCCGGAAAACCGGAAATTATACGACGAACGGTTCAATGAATTCGTCCACTATTACAAAACCCAACGGAAGGCCTGTGCACGGATGAACAAAAACGCGGCGGGCGTGTGTGTGCCGCCGTTGGTATCGCAATCAAACGTCGGGAGGTGACGATTTCATGGAATATTCGGAAATCATGAAACGAAAGGATGCGATTCTGGAAAGGCCGGTGCGATCGATCCCGCCGGACAAACTGGCCGAGGAGCACCGGCGCTACGCCGAGCGCTGCAAACGCTCCATCGAAATCTTCGAGAAGGCCAAGGGGCTGATCCCCGGCGGCGTCGAGCACAATTTAAGCCAGAACAAACCCTTTCCTCTGGCGATGGATCGCGCCAAGGGCTACCGGGCCTGGGATGTGGACGGCAACGAATACATCGATTATCTGATGTGCGGCGCGCCCATCATGCTGGGACACGGGTACGAACCGCTCGATGAAAAGATCATCGGGATCATCCGCGAAAAGGGGCCGGCGACCGGGCTGACCTCGGAGTACGAGCTCCTCGCGGCGGAAGAGATCATCCGGCACATGCCCGGCGTGGAGATGGTCCGATTTCTCCAGTCCGGCACCGAGGCGGACATGGCGGCGCTGCGCATCGCCCGGGCCTTCACCGGCAAGCTCAAGATCATCAAGATCGGCGGCAGCTATCACGGCTGGTCCGATCAGGTGGTCTATTCCGTGCACATCCCCCGCACCGGCAATTTCGAATCCAAGGGCATTCCGCCGGAGTGCTACGCCCACACCGTGGATGTGGCGCCCAACGATTTCGAGGCGCTGGAGGCGGCGTTCCGGGACAACCAGGACAAGGGCGGGGTGGCCGGCGTGATGGTGGAGCCGATCGGTGGCGAATCGGGCGCCCATCCGGTTCATCCGGACTGGAACCGGACCATCCGGAAGCTGTGCGACCGGTACGAGGCGCTGATGATCTTCGACGAGGTCGTGACGGGCTTCCGTCTGGACATGGGCGGCGCCCAGAAGCTGTTCGGCATCCTTCCCGATCTGACGGTGCTGGGCAAGATCATCACGCACGGCTATCCGTCGTCGGGCGCCGTGGCCGGTCGCAGGGACGTCATGAAGGTCTGCGCCGGCAGCATGGGCGAAAAGATCTTTGTCGGCGGGACGCTGGCGGCCAACCCCATTTCCATGGCGGCCTGCTATTACGCTCTGAAGTACATGGAGGAAACCGGCGCGGTGGCCAAGGCGACGGCCTACGCCAACCGCCTCACCCAGGCGCTCAACGACCTGTACGCGACGCGTCCCGATCTGGGATTCTTCGTGTACAATTTCGGCGCCATCCTGCATTACATGACGACCGCGTTCTTTTCCGTGGACCTGAACGCGCCGGACGCGCTCACCCAGATCTTCAGCCGGAAGCAGGTCGCGGACGACTATCAGGTGGTCACGATGGCGCGCGGGTTGTGCACGCTGGCGGGGACCCGCATGTACACCTGCATGCAGCACGATGACGAGGCGCTGAAGAAAACGCTGGGGGTATGGGAATACCTGCTTTCGCTGATTCCCAGAGGTTGAGGTGAGAGATTGAGGTGAAACGATTGATCCCGATAAGGAGCGCAAAATGATGAAAAAGAATCAAGGTCCCAAAGTCGTCAAGAAGCAAATCGGCCCCTACGCGGACAAACCCATCGCCCTGCCCGAAGGCATCGATATGGAAAATCATGTCGTCGCCACCTACTGGATCCAGGCGGACAAGGGGTGGGACATGTCCATCATGGGACAGGTGATGGCGATCGAACAGACCACCGGTACCTGGGTCCCGGTCCCCGGCGAAACCCCGGAGGTGCGCGCGGGCCACGTCGCCAAGGTGATCGGCGTTTATGAGGCCCCGTATTACGAGTACGGGCTGCCCGCGGACGTGACGGAGCGGCAGTACATCCTGCAAATCGCCTTTCCCGCGGCCAATGTCGAAGACCAGTTGCCCATGATGCTGACGGCGACGATCGGCAACATCTCCATGGTGCCGAACTTCAAACTGCTCGACCTCCGCCTCCCCAAGGCCACCCTGGACCAGTATCAGGGCCCGAAATTCGGGACGGACGGCTGGTGGAAGGCGTTGGGGCTCAAGAAGGGCCGGCCGCTGCTCAACAACATGATCAAGCCGTGCAGCGGCTATCCGCTTGAAGTCGGTGCGGACCTATTCCGGCAGGCGGCCTTGGGCGGCTGCGATGTGATCAAGGACGACGAACTGATCGCCAGCATGCGGTACAACGACGCGGTCAAGCGGGTCAAGACCTACATGAAGATCGAGCGGGAGGTGTACGAGGAAACCGGCGAACATACCCTCTACACCGTCAATGTCACCGACCGCCTGCCGCGAATGTTCGATCTGGCGAGGCGCTGCGTCGATGCGGGCGTCAACGGCATGATGGTGAACTATCTGGCCGTCGGTCCTGAAGCCATGCGCGCGCTGGCGGAAGACCCGGCCATCAACGTGCCGATCCTGGCGCACATGGATCTGGCCGGCGCCTACTACATGTCGCCCAACCAGGGGATCGCCTCGCCGATCATTCTGGGGAAGTTTCCCCGCCTGTGCGGGGCGGACGCCATCGTACTGCCCTTCTCCATGGGTGGGAAGGCCATGTACATGCACGACCGCTTCATGAACACGGTGCGCAATCTGACGTATCCGATGGGCCGCCTGAAACCCACCATGCCGATGCCATCCGGCGGCATCACGCCCGCGAACGTGGCCGATATCGTGGCCGCCGTGGGGCGCGACATCATGATCGGTTCCGGCGGCGGCATCCATGCCCATCCCCAGGGGCCGAGGGCCGGCGCCCGCGCCCTGCGACAGGCGATTGATGCCGCGGTCAAGGGAATCAAACTGGAACTGTACGCCAAGGAACACGAGGAACTGGGGGTTGCCCTGGGCGTCTGGAGCAAGAAAACCGACTTCAAGATCTGAGCGCCCATCGCATGAGGGACGTTGCTTTTGTCCGCATTTGAGTGTCCATCGCATGAGGGACGCTACTTTTGTCCGTGCGGGGAGCGGTTGCACGCCGCTCTCCGTTTTTTGAAGGAAACCCGACGTTGGATGATTACCTGCATGACGATCCGCGCCTTCCCGCGGCCTGGGCGCCCTGGTTCTCCCATGAATACCTTTCGTACTTCTGCGTCAGGGCCCTGGACGGCCTGATGGCTCTGCCGCCGGTCCCCGTCCGGCCCAATCCCCGTTTCGGCGACAGGATTTGGCCCATCGGCCCGAGGCACATCGACGTTTACAAGGAAAGTTACCGGGCGCACCGGCAACTGGATCCGCTGTGGTCCTTCGATTACAAGAAGCGAAACGGCGATTTTGCCCTCGAACCGCCCGCGGGAAAGATGATCGAGCCGTGGAAGGTGCTGGTGATCTACAGTACGGAGCCCGATCTGTATCCGGACTACGATCTGATCCTGCATCGAAACCAGAAAATCACCGGTGGTTCCCACGGCTGGCGGCACATGCGCTTCCGGCTTCTCGGGATGACCTTCGGCATCGCGCCCCGGTCCTTCAGCGTTCACAGGGATCTGGCGAGGCTTGCGTTCGACAGCAACCACGACTATTGGGGATGGCGGTATCTTTCCCGGGGCGCGCACTACCTGGCGGACCTGGGGCATCCCTTTCACGTCAAGGCGCTGCCCGGCTCATTTCTGCTGAAGAAGATACTGGCCAGGCACGAGCTTTTCAGGATCGTTTCCCCCGTGCATCAGAGTTACGAGGTCTATACCGAACGAAGGTTCCGGGAGGGGTTCGAACCCTTCAAAGAGGCTCTGTTGCGCGGTGCGCGTGAAGGGCGGGATACCCCGGGGGATGTGCGGGATCTATTGCCGGCCTACATCAAACGGGCGGAGCGGAGGCATAACCCGATTTTCTATTTCTTCTTCGACCGGTTCGGCCCGGAACTGATCGAGGCGTTCAGCCGGATGAATCCCGACAGCCCTCTGGACGCGGCAACGCAGACCAACCGGTGCTCCGCGGACGCGGCCCGGGTGATTTTCAAGGATACCCATCGGGACAAGCTCGATTTTCTCGACAGGATCACCGTCGAGATTCTTGCCGACGTCGGCAGGATGCTGGGAATGCTCTTCGCCGCGTTCTCGCCGAAATCCTGAAGGCGGGGTGTCACCCGCCCTAGGCGGGGAGGATCCTGCCCGCCCGGATCGACCCGTCGACCTTCCCCTGATTCAACACCCGCCTGCCGTTGATGAAAACCGCCGCGATGCCCGTCGGGGCCTGGCTGGTTTCCGTAAGCGTGTTGTTGTCGCGGATCCTGTTCCAGTCGATCACGGTGATGTCCGCCGCCAGCCCTTTTCTCAAAAAGCCGCGATCCTTGATCCCGTAGCGCTCGGCAGTCGCGCCCGACATCTTGCGGACCGCTTCCTCCAGGGGGATGAGCCGTTTCTCGCGCGCCAACTGGAAGAACCGGGGGAAGTTTCCGAACATGGCCGGGTTCTGCACGCCCTGGGGTGCGGGGAGCGCGTCCGTCATGAAGAGGGCGGCGGGGGAGGCCAACAAGGCTTCGACGACGGGCAGATTGCTGTAGCCGTGATTGAGGATGTTGGCGAGACCCTTGCTTTTGCGTGCAAAATCCATGGTGTTTTCAAACCAGTCCATTCCCCGCTTCTTCGAGATGTCGGCGAGGAACAGGCCGTTGAACCGGTTGAGTTCCGGGTGGTTCGCGTACGTGATTTGAATGTCTTTGACCCCGAAGCCCAGGAATCGCATGGTCTGTTGCCATTCGTCCCTGAGCCGGGCGAGCATCTTGGGGTCGTCGTACGCCTGCGGGACTTTTGCCAGGAACCAGGCCGGGAAGATGACATTGATCACGGACTGTCCGCAGTGGTACGCGTAGGTATCGAATTTGACATCGACCCCCCGCCGGATGGCCCGGTCGATGCGCTTGAGGGCGTCTTCGCAAGTCTTGAAGGTCCGGGTTCCCACGAAAATGAGATGGGAGATCTGCAGGCGCACGTCCGTTTCGCGAGCGATGTTCAGCATCTCGTCGATGGCGATCAAATTGTGGGGTTCATAGCCGTCGAAGGGCATGATGTAGTCGAGCAGGATCTTGGGCACGCTCATCGGGTATCCCGGGGCGAGGGCCGAATACGCCCGAAGATGGACGGTCAGGATCTTGCCCTTCCTCTTGACGAGCCTGGCGATCTCCCTGAGTTCGGCGGTCTGGGCGAAAATGCCCGGCTCATACTGAAGCCCCAGCGAGACGCCGACCGCGCCTTCGTCCAGCGACTGCTCCAGAAGCGCGAGCATCTCCTTCATTTCGTGCCTGTTCACCGGCGCGGCGCTGAATCCGCGGATCGAGGTCCGGGTCGTGCCGTGTCCGGCCAGGTTGACGAGGTTGTGGGTCAGGCCGGTCTTTTCGATGTAATCGAAGTACTGGGCCATGGTATCCCACTCGATGCGGAAGAGCCCCTTGGTCCTGGATGCGATCAGGTTCATGTGGGGCGAGTTTTTCCGAAACCCGGCAACGCCGTATCCGCACTGGCCTGCCACGAAGGTGGTGACGCCCTGGGCCGTGAAGGGGAGCTTGAGATCGTCACGCCCCCGGATGGGCAGATACCAGTCCATGTGGGAGTGGGCGTCGATGATTCCCGGCATGATCACCTGCCCCATGCAGTCGACGACCGGGCAGGACGCGCGGATCTCGTCCCGGGAGATCCTCTCGATCTTGTCGTCGCGGATGAGCAGGTGGCCCTTGAAGCCTCTCTTTCCCGAGCCGTCGACGATGAAGCCGTTCCTCAGAAGCGTATCATGGCCCCCCGTGCCCGTCACCACCCCCCTGCCGGGGATCTTGCCGGCGGTCGGTTTGGCGTTTGCCGTTCCTCTCAGCAGCCCCAGACCCGGCAACGCCGCCAGCAGGGCCATCGATTTTCCGGTGAAGGCCAGGAAGCGCCTTCGGGAGTGTTTCGTCTTGATCAGCCGTTCCAGACTTGACTTGCCGTTCATCGCATCGCCTCCTCGGAAAGGGTTTTGTCACCGACTGAACACCGTCGAAAGCGGGGCGGGCAAAGCCACCCCCCGCCAGGCTTCACTTCCGCGCTTTTGACAGACGGGGCGCAGCAGGGACGGACCGTCGCCCCGTGCCCGAAAATCTACCCCGGTCGCCCGGGTGAGTCAAGGGGCATTCTGCGGGGACCCCGGGCGGTGCTTCGTTGAAAAATATGTCTGGAATTGGGCTGCCGGCGATGATACAAGGTGCCGCTTCCGAAAGCGCGGATTCACGAAAACCGGGCGCGAGAAATCGCGAGAGGAGAGGCGGACATGTACAGAAAGTTGCTCAGCCCGCGGATATCCGAGATCAACGGAGCGGGACACGTCGGACACAACGTCATCCCCGTCTGGCTGGAGGAGGGATTTTTGGAGATCATCCGGCTGTTCAATCCCGAGCTGCGGGGGAAGCCCGGAGACCCCTTCCTGGTCATGGCCAACGTCAACATCGACTTCGTGAACGAGATCTTCCTGGGCGAAGACGTCGAGATCGTCACCGGCGTCAAGAAGATCGGAAATGCCAGCTTCGTCCTGATTCAGCAGATATACCAGAGCGGGAAATTGTGCGCGAGGGGAAGGCCGACCTTTGTTTACCTCGATCCGCAGTCCCGGAAATCCATTCCCATCCCGCCGCCCATTCGTCGCGTCCTGGAGAAGCACGTCGTGGAGGCCTGAGCCGGCTCCTCCCCGGCCCCGCTACGCTTCCCGGATCGCTGCATTTCCTGGCCCGCGGCAACGTCAAGCATCGTTCGCCAGGCGCGGGAGGAAGGGGGGCGGGCAACGTCAAGGGTTGTGTATCAAGGATGAGCGGAAGGGGTCTCCCCGTTGCCGCCTGTGTTTCCGTTGACACCTCCGGCGCCTTCCCCTATACTCCCTCGAAATCCAGCGGGAGGCGGGGGAGGGGTCGTGACGTCCGCGAGAATCAAGGGGCATGGGATCGCCGGAGGCCTGTTTGTCCTGCTTTTTCTGGCGCTGCTCGCCGTTCGCTTGGACGTCTTTCCCGGGGCCCTACTTCCCGGGTCCGGACCGGCCGCGTCTTCCGCCGGCCCCTCCCGGGCTGATGAAGACCGATGGATGGCCGTCTACCAGGACGGGCGGAAAATCGGCTATTCGCACCGTCGGATGCAGCGCGTCCCCCGGGGGTATTGTTTCGAGGAATCCGGCCTGCTGCGGATCAATACGATGGGGGTCGTTCAGGACATCCGCATGAAAACGACCGGGGATCTGAATCCGGACGGGACCCTGTCCGCCTTCCGCTTCGATCTTCAATCCAGTCTCTTCAGCTTCGTCGTGCGCGGGGAGGTCCGGGGGCGTGACGCCATCGTTTATCAAGGGCCGCCGTCGGCGGAGAAGCAAATCCGGATCGCGCTCCGGGAGCCCCCCCACCTGTCCAACAGCCTTTACGAGGCGCTCCGGGGCAAGGCGCTCGCAACCGGCCAGGAGATGACCCTGAACGTCTTCGATCCGGCCTTGATGGCCGAGCGCCCGGTACGGATCACCGTCCTGGAGCGTGAAACGATCCAAATCATGGGACGGCCGCACGCGGCCCGCAAGGTCGCGGTGGATTTCATGGGCGCCCGGCAGGTGGCGTGGCTGGGGGAAGACGGCGGGGTCCTGAGGGAACAGGGCCTGCTGGGGATGACCGTCGAACAGGTCACGAAAGACCGGGCGCTGGACGGGTTGACGCTGGCCGCCAGCACCGATCTGACCGACGCCGCGTCGATCCCCTCGCGGGTGCGCCTCGACGCGCCGGAGACCCTGGCGCACATGACCGTCCGCCTGGCAAACGTCCGGCCCGAATCGCTGTTGCTCGACGGCGGCCGACAGCGGTATGAACAGGGCCGGCTCACGGTCGTGCGGGAGGCGATGCCCGCGGCCCGGACGACCCGGGACGCGCTCCCGGCGGAAATGCGTCCGTTCCTGCAGGCGACGCCCTTCATCCAGTCGGATCATCCGGAGATTCGCGCCCGGGCGGCCCGGATCGTCTCCCCCGGGGACGGCGATGCGGTCAAGGCCCGGAAGCTCGTGAACTGGGTGTACCGGAACGTGGAGAAGCGGCCGGTGCTGTCTGTTCCGAATGCCCTGGAAACCCTGACCCATCGCGTGGGGGACTGCAACGAGCACGCCGTGCTCCTGGCCGCGCTCGCCCGGGCGGCGGGCATCCCGGCGCAAATCGAGGCGGGCCTGGTGTATCTGAGGGGGCGGTTCTATTACCACGCCTGGAATGTCCTGTACGTCGACGGGTGGGTGACGGCCGACGCGACGATGGGGCAGATGCCGGCGGATGTCACCCACATCCGTCTCGTCCGGGGGGAGGCCGACCGCCAGATCGATCTGGCGGGAATCATCGGGGACATCCGCCTGGAGATCGTGGATACGGGAAAATGATCGAACTGACCGACTTGACCAAACGTTACGGGAAAACGCTGGCCGTGGACCGGCTGAACCTATCCGTTGCCCCCGGGGAGATCTTCGGGTTCATCGGACCGAATGGGGCCGGCAAGACCACGACGATTCGCATGATGGGGGGAACGCTCTCCCCGACGGCGGGTGCCGTCGTCATCGACGGGATCGACATGGCGGCCCGGCCGGAGGAGGCGAAACGGCGGATCGGCTTCATTCCCGACCGGCCTTTCCTCTACGAAAAGCTGACCGGGATGGAGTTTATGCGGTTTTCCGCGGACCTGTACGGGGTGGGCGACGGAACCTTCCTTCAAAAGGCCGAGGAGCTGCTCCGGACATTCGGTCTGTTCGACTGGTCGCACGACCTGATCGAGGCCTATTCCCACGGCATGAAGCAGCGCCTGGTTATCTCGGCGGCCCTGCTCCACAATCCCAGGGTGATCGTGGTGGACGAGCCGATGGTCGGCCTCGATCCGGCCGCCATCAAGATGGTCAAGGACATCCTCAAGGATCTGGCCCGGCGGGGAACCGCCGTCTTCATGTCCACCCACACCCTGAGCGTCGCCGAGGACCTCTGCGACCGGATCGGCATCATCCATCGGGGCGCGCTGATCGCCCTGGGAACGACCCGGGAGCTGAAGCGACTGGCCCAGGCGCAGCAGGCCGATCTGGAAGAGGTTTTTCTCAAGCTGACGGAGGAGCAGACCCTTTCATGAACGGCGTCTTGACCTTGCTGAAACCCCGGCTCTGGTCCTTTCTGAACGGGAATGTCGCGCGGGACCGGGAACCCCGGAACATCAAATGGCTGCTCTTCGGTGGGATCGGTTTCCTGTTCTGGGCGGGCATCTTCACCGTCTTCTACCGTGTCCTCAGATACTTCCAGGGGGTGGAGGGCTTCGGCGACATCCTGGCGTACAAGCTCCTGTCCATGGTGCTCATCACGTTCTTCGCCCTGCTCATTTTCAGCAGCATCATCACCGCGCTGTCCAAGTTCTACCTGAGCCGCGACCTCGTCCTGGTTCACGCCCTGCCCGTGTCGCCGGCGCAGATCTTTCTGGCCCGCTGGATCGAAAGCACGATCGACAGCACCTGGATGGTCGTCGTCTACAGCCTGCCGATCTTTCTTTCCTACGGCATCGTTTACCGGGGGGGCATTCTTTTTTATGCCACGATCCTGGGCGCCCTCCTGCCGTTCTGTCTCATCGGGTCCGCCCTGAGCGCCATCGCGGTGGTCCTGGTCGCCCGGTTTCTCCCGGCGGGGCGCATTCGCACGGTCTTCGTCTTTCTCAGCCTGGTCCTGTTCGTCATCCTGCTGATCGCCTTCCGGATGATGCGGCCGGAACAGCTGACCAATCCGGACACCTTCGCCTCCGTCCTGCTGTATTTCAGGTCCCTGGAGACACCCGGGTCGCCCTGGCTTCCCTCCACCTGGATCTATGACAGCCTCCGGGAAGTGCTTTCCGGGAACCGTTCGGGAGCGCTCTTCCACCTGGCGCTGCTCTGGAGCGGCGCGGCGGCGCTGGGGTATCTCATGACGTGGATCGCCGGAGCGGCTTACTTCCAGGGTTTCTCGAAGGCGCAGACCACGGCCGAACGGCTGCTCCCGTCGCGGCAGGGGCGGGGGGCGGCGGGCGCCTGGCTGCTGGGCTTTCCGTCCGGCCCAACCCGGGCGTTCGCCGTCAAGGAAATCAAGACGTTCACCCGGGATCAGACGCAGTGGCCGCAGATCTTCCTGATGATCGCCCTGATCGTGGTGTATCTCTACAATTTTTCCGTTCTGCCGCTGGACAAGAGCCCCATCAAGACGTTTTATCTCCAGAACCTGTTTTCCTTCCTGAACATGGGGCTGGCCGCCTTTGTCCTGACGGCCCTGTCGGCCCGCTTCATCTTTCCGGCGGTGAGCACGGAGGGCGTCGCCTTCTGGATCGTCCGGGCCTCGCCCGTGTCGATCCGGTCGTTTCTGTGGGTCAAGTTTTGGGTGTATTTTCTCCCGCTCGCGATCCTGGCGGAATTTCTGATCGTCGCGACCAACCTCCTGCTGCAGGTCACGGACCTGATGATGATCCTGTCGACGGCGACGGTTCTGCTGATGGTGCCCGGCATCGTGGCCATGGGCGTGGGACTGGGCGCCGCCTATCCCGATTTTCAGTCGGAGAATCCGGCCCAGGCGGTCACCAGTTTCGGAGGGCTGCTCTTCATGATCCTCTGTGCCGGGTTCATCGGGTTCATCGTCATCCTGGAGACCGGACCGGTCTACAGCGTCTTCATGGCGTCGCTCAACGGCCGGGGCCTCGCCCTCCTGCAGTGGGTCTGGCTGGCGATCTCTTTTGCGCTGGTGATCCTGCTCTCCGTCTTGGCCGTGGTCCTGCCCATGCGCTTAGGCGAGCGCCGTCTGAAGGCGCTCGCCTAAGCGGCGCGGGAAGACCGTCACTCTTGATACCCGGGGTGGCGGAAGTCCGACCGCGGATGGCGCCGCGCGTCCCCGCTCAGGGTTTTCCCATCGCGCGGTTCAGGATGCGCTGAAAATCAGCGCGGCAGAAATCGCGGGGAGCGAGCGGGCGGAGGCGATAGGCTAGGGCGTCCTCGGTGATGTCCTTGAGCGCCCGGTCACGGACGCCGACGTCCGTCAGGCAGCGGGGAATATCCAGGTCGGCCTTGAGGATATTCACGGCGTCCACGGCGGCGAAGGCCGCGTCGCGCAGGCTTAGGCCCGAGATGTTTTCGCCCAGCGCAGCAGCGATGTCCCGAAAGCGAGGCATGTCCGCGATGATGCTGGCTTCCATGACATAGGGCAGCATCAGGGCGTTAGCCACGCCGTGAGGAACGTCGAAGCGGGCGCCGATGGCGTGCGCGAGGCCGTGAACGGAGCCCAGGCCGGCGAAGGTGAAGCCGACCCCCGCCAACGTGCTGGCCGCCGCCATACCCGAGCGCGCCGCGAGGTCCGTCCCGTTGCCCGTGGCCCGGCGGAGGTTTTCCCCGATCAGGCGGATGGCCTGGAGGCAGAAGGCGTCGCTGAAGGGTTGATGGCTTTTTGATGTATATGCCTCGATGGCGTGGGTCAGGGCATCCATGCCCGTCGCGGCGGTTACGGTGGGCGGCATGCTCACATGGGTTTCCGGGTCGATGACGGCCGTCTTGGCGAAGGCGAGGGGGTGGGAGAGGCCGGTCTTCTGTTTCCGCTCGTCGTCCCGGATCACCATGGCCGCCGTCACCTCGGAGCCGGACCCCGCCGTCGTCGGAATGGCGAGGAAGGGAAGGCCGGGGAGCTTGAAAACCTTCTTGACGTACAGGTAGTCCTCGACGGCGCCCTTGTTCGTCGCGAACACGGCGACGGCCTTGCCGGCGTCCATCGGGCTTCCTCCGCCGTAGGCGACGATCAGGTCCGCGCCGCTCTTCAGGGCGGTCTGCCGGGCTGTCTCGATGGCTTCGAGCGTCGGGTCGTGCTCGATCCGGTCATAGACCTCGAACGGGAGATCCGCCTCCCGCATCGACTCGAGCGCGGCGGCGAAACCGGGCGACGTCGCGGTGGCCGTCGTCCCGGTGATGACGAACGCCTTCTTGCCTCCGAGCATCCGGCACTCCTGCCCGACCTGCCGAACCTTGCCGCATCCGAACACCACCCGAGTGGGAAGAAAAAACGTAAAATCCTGCATCGCCAGCCTCCTGAGTTTGGTGCGGTCCGCCTCGGGAAGGTCCTGCATCCTTCCCGGAGCATGCTCAGATTAGCATAGGACAGGGACGATTGTCACCGAGAAATGGCGGGGGAGGGAGCGGCCGCGTCAGAGCGGACCCCAGCGGCCGGTCCGTTCAGTCCGGTCCCCCACGGTGAGGGTCAGGACATTGCCCGGCGAAGCGGGATCAACCGCGACCTCCACGCCGGCCAGATCGAAGTCCTTCTGCAAGGCTCTAAGCTGGGCTTTCTTCCGGCCCTTCAAGTGGGCCGCCAGGGTCGGGGCGGCGGTGAAGAGGATTGTCCGGTGGCGGACGGGGAGCCCAGCCAGCAGGCGGGCCGCCATCTCTCCGGCGAT
>JALNWL010000016.1 GCA_023230905.1 Syntrophales bacterium | reverse complement strand
CGACCCAGACCGTCATGAGCAGGGCCAAGCCGCACCCCCCGAGAAACCCCGTGTTCACGCCGCCCTCATGCCGGAGGGACTGAAGCAGCATGGGTTCATTGATGATGAAGCGCTGCGCGTCGGCGATTTTCTTCGCGACACTGGCATGATACAAGGCGTTTGCGTAAATCGAAAAGGCGATCCACGAGCCGGATAACACGGCGACGCCGATGGTCGGGGCCCCAACACCCTGCAAAATCCCCGCGAGCAAAACGATTTCCACGAAAAAAAGGAACCATCCATACATTTTCCGATAGATGGCCCAGCCCCCGCCGAATAAAAACGCGGCCCAGTTCCAGCCTGCCTTTATCCCCGGAAGGTGTCGGTCGAATTCATGAAATTTCTCGAGGTAGTAGTTCTCGTTTGTTCCCCCGAGGAAGGCTTTGTAGAGTGCCTCAGCCCGCTCCAGCGGGTCTTCCCGGGGCACGGAGTCCGCCGAAACCGGCTGAGGCGGCGACACCGGGGGCGCTTGTTTTTGAAAATCTTCCCGGCCCTCCGGTCGGGATTCAGGGGCTTCCCGCCCGTCCAGACCCTCCCGGGGGGGTGTCTGGACCCGCCGTTCACCGCAATAGACGCATTTCGCGGCGCCTCTTTGTATCCACTCCTCATCGCAGAATGGACATTTTGCCATAACCGGCCCCCACGGAAATCCCCGAACCCCGCCATTCCCCGGGATGCGTCATCCCGCGAAGAAACCCCTAAGCCGTTGGTTCCGTATCGTCCTCCCGATCCAGGGGAGGCGCGTCCGCGTCTTCTGAAGCTAGGGCGTCCTCCTGACCGTTCGCTTCCTCCACCTCCCGCTCCGCCCTCGCCAGTCCCACCAGGCGCTCCTCCGGCTCGAGTTCGATCAGCTTGACCCCCTGTGTGCTGCGATGGATCACGGGGATTTCGTCCACGCGCATCCGGATGATCTTCCCTCCGTCGCTGATGAGCAGGATGTCTTCGTCGCCGACAACCTGGGAGATGCCGGAGACCGTGCCGACCTTCGGGACGGTCTTCAGATTGATCGTCCCCTTGCCGCCCCGGCTCTGGTGCCGGTACTCCTCGATGGCCGTCCGTTTGCCGTAGCCCCGCTCGGAGACCGTCAAGAGCGTCGTCCCCTCGGCGGGGATTTCCACTCCGACGACGACGTCGTCCTCGTCCATCCGGATCCCGATGACGCCGCGCGCGGTCCGCCCCACCTCCCGGACGTCCTCCTCGTGGAAGCGGATGCCCTGCCCCTTCTTGGTCCCCAGGAAGATATCCTGATTGCCCGTGGTGAGCTGCACGTCGATGAGTTCATCGCCCTCGTCGATCGTGATGGCGATGATCCCCGTCGAACGCGGATTGGCATAGGCCGTCAGATCCGTCTTCTTGATGATCCCGCGCTGGGTCACCATGACGACGGACTTTCCGGCGACGAATTCCCGGACCGGCAGGATGGCCGCCACCCGTTCACCGGGGTTCAGGTTGATCAGGTTGACGAGAGCCTTGCCCTTCGCCGCCCGTCCGGCCTGTGGAATCTGGTAGACCTTGAGCCAGTACACCCGGCCCAGGTTCGTGAAGATCAGCACGTAGTTGTGCGTGGAGGCGATGAACACCCGCTCTACGAAATCCTCTTCCTTCGTCTGCATCCCCATCTTGCCGCGTCCGCCGCGGCGCTGACTGCGGTAGAGGCTCACGGGATTTCGCTTGATGTAGCCGCTGTGGGAGACGGTCACGACCATGTCCTCTTCGACGATCAGGTCCTCGATGCTAATGTCCTCGGAGCTGATCACGATCTCCGTGCGGCGTTCGTCCCCGTAGCGGGCTTTGAGCTCCGCGAGCTCCGCGACGATGACGTCCAGGATCTTCATCGGGTCGCCGAGGATCCCCTGAAGTTCGGCGATGAGCCGGGTCAGTTCGGCGAATTCCTGCTCGATCTTCTCCCGCTCCAGCCCCGTCAGGCGCTGGAGGCGCATCTCCAGAATGGCCCGGGCCTGAACCTCGGACAGACCGAAGCGGGCGCACAACGCTTCACCGGCCGCTGGAGGGTTCGCGGCCGCCTTGATCACGGCGATGACCTCGTCGATCCGATCAAGCGCGATCAGCAGTCCCTTCAGGATATGGGCGCGCTCCTCGGCCCGCGCCAGCTCGAATCGGGTCCGGCGCGTCACGACCTGCCGGCGAAACTCCACGAAGCTCTCCAGCATTTCCTTCAGGTTGAAGACGCGGGGCTGGCCGTGGTCAATGGCCAGCATGATGATGCCGAAGGTCGCCTCCATCTGGGTGTGCTTGTAGAGCTGGTTCAGCACGATGGCCGACGGCTCGTCCTTCTTGAGGTCGATGACGATCCGGATGCCTTCACGATCCGACTCGTCCCTGAGGTCGGCGATGCCCCCGATCTTCTTTTCCTTGACGAGCTCGGAGATGGCGGCAATCAGGTTGGCCTTGTTCACCTGGTAGGGCAGCTCCGTGACGACGATGCTCTCTCGGTCGCTACGGGCGTTGCGCTCGATCAGGGCGCGGGCGCGCATCCGGATGATGCCCCGGCCGGTCCGGTAGGCGGAGACGATCCCCTCCCGGCCGTTGATGAATCCGGCCGTCGGAAAATCAGGGCCGTGGATATGCTTCATGAGTTCGTCGACCGTGATGTCCGGCTTCTGGATCAGGGCGACGGTCCCGTCGACGATTTCCCGCAGGTTGTGCGGGGGGATGTTCGTCGCGACGCCCACGGCGATGCCCGCCGTCCCGTTCAGCAGCAGAACGGGAATTCGCGCCGGCAGAACCGTCGGCTCCTGAAGGGACTCGTCGTAGTTGGGGACGAAATCCACCGTATCC
Source organism: Syntrophales bacterium (assembly GCA_023230905.1). Taxonomy (GTDB): domain Bacteria; phylum Desulfobacterota; class Syntrophia; order Syntrophales; family UBA2251; genus UBA2251. Next base: position 19,465 of record JALNWL010000016.1, on the reverse strand, counting down.
TTCTCCAGGTCGGACAGGATTTCCTCCGAGAGCCGATGCATGCGGACTTCCGTGTACCGCATTGCGGCCGGGGGGTCCCCATCGACGGAGCCGAAGTTGCCCTGGCCGTCGATCAGGCAGTAGCGCATGGAGAAATCCTGGGCCATGCGCACGATCGTGTCGTAGGCCGCCTGGTCCCCATGGGGATGGTACTTGCCGATGATGTCCCCGACGATGCGGGCCGATTTTTTGTAGGGCCGGTTCCAGCGGTTGCCCATTTCGCTCATGGCGAACAGCACCCGGCGGTGCACCGGCTTCAGGCCGTCGCGGACGTCCGGAATGGCGCGCCCGATGATGACGCTCATGGCGTAGTCCACGTAGGACTTTCTCATTTCGTCTTCTATGTCTACCGAGACATTCTTCTGATAAGGCAGTTGCTCCATGTGTAACCTTTCAATCCATATCGGCGTTGGGCGTCACGTGCAAAACGTCGGGAGGGAGGTCTCGGGTCGATCATCCCCGCTCCGACGACTCCTGACGGGCGCCTGCTTCTTTACACATCCAGATTTGATGCGTACAGGGCGTTTCGGAAAATGAACTCCCGGCGCGGTTCAACCTGGTCGCCCATGAGTGTTGTGAAGATCTCGTCCGCCTGAACGGCGTCCTCGACCCGGACCTGCAGAAGCGTCCGCTTTTCCGGGTTCATCGTCGTCTCCCAGAGCTGCCCCGGGTTCATTTCACCGAGACCCTTGTAACGCTGCAGGGTCATGCCCTTTTTGCCGGCAGCCATGACGTGCTCGATCAGGGCGGCCATGTCGGGCAGGACGACGGGCGACGCGTTTTCGCCCTCTTCCGCCAGAACCTGGTACGGGGCCTCGCCCAAGGCCGTCACCTGGTTCAACAGGGATTTGATTTCCAGGAATTTCGGCATCTTCAGGACATCCCGGTCGATGCAGGTCGTCTGTTCCTGGTCGTGTCGCCGGAGGCGAAAGACCAGCTTGAAGATGCCGTGATCCGGGTCGAGGGCGACTCGGGCCTCGATCAGCCGGTCTCCCAGGGCCAGGGCCGTGCGCCGTGCCACGCGCTCGAGGTCCGTCTCAGCCCGAAAATCGCGGTCCGCGAGTGATGGGTCGCCGGCCAGGAGGCGGATGACCTCCCGGTCCCGATCCTCGCGTTCGAACTTGTCCAGGATTGCCTCGATCCGCATGACCTTCTTGACGATTCCGGACAGGCGGCTCCCCGTCAGCGGCGTACCGTTGCCGGTCAGCAAGCGGAGGCGGCCGACGCCCATGTCCAGAATATGGTTTTTCATGGCCTCTTCGTTGTGGATGTACAGTTCGGTCTTCTTGTCGCTGATGCGGAACAGGGGCGGTTGGGCGATGTACAGGAACCCCCGCTCGACGAGTTCGCGCATCTGACGGAAAAAGAAGGTCAAAAGAAGCGTCCGGATGTGGAGGCCGTCCACGTCGGCGTCGGTCATGATGATGACCTTGTGGTAGCGCAACCGTGAGATGTCGAAGTCTTCCTTCCCGATCCCCGTTCCCAAGGCCGTCGCGATGACCTTGATTTCCTCGTTCTGCAGCATTTTGTCGAAGCGGGCCTTCTCCACGTTCAGGACCTTGCCCCGCAAGGGGAGGATTGCCTGGTTTTTCCGGTCCCGGCCCTGCTTGGCCGATCCGCCGGCCGAGTCCCCCTCCACCAAATAGATCTCGCAGGCCGCCGGGTCCTTCTCCTGGCAATCCGCGAGCTTCCCCGGCAGGGACCCGACTTCCAGGGCGCTCTTGCGGCGGGTCAGCTCCTTGGCGCGGCGGGCAGCCTCGCGCGCCCGCGCCGCATCGATGCACTTGTTCAGGAGCTGTTTGGCCACGGCGGGGTTCTCTTCCAGATAGACCCCGATCTTGTCGTAGACAATGCCCTCCACCAGTCCCCGAACCTCGCTGTTTCCCAATTTGGTCTTCGTCTGGCCCTCGAACTGCGGGTTTTTGATCTTGACGCTGATGACGGCGGCCAGTCCTTCCCGCAGGTCCTCCCCGCGCAGCGACTCCTTCGTGTTTTTGAGGAGATTGCTCGTGGTCGCATAGTTGTTGAACACCCGCGTCAAGGCGGAGCGGAAACCGATCAGGTGGGTTCCGCCCTCCGTCGTGTTGATGCTATTGGCAAAGGAAAAGATGTTTTCCACATAGGTATCGTTGTATTGGAGGGCCATCTCCACCTCGCAGTCCTCCCGTGCGCCCTGAACGAAGATGGGGTGCTTGTGGAGAACCCGCTTGTTGCGATTGATATACTCCACGAAGGAGACGATGCCCCCTTTGTAGAAGAATTCTCCTCGCTTGTCGGCCCGTTCGTCGATCAGGGTGATTTTCACGCCAGAATTGAGAAAGGCCAGTTCTCGGAGACGATTGGCCAGAATGTCGAAGCTGAACTCCGTTTCGTCGAAGATCTCCGAATCCGGCTTGAAGGTGACCCGCGTTCCCCGTCCCCGGGTCTTGCCGATCTTTTCCAAGGGCGCCTTGGGAACGCCGCGCTCGTAGGATTGCGTAAATAGAACCCCGTCCCGTCTCACCTCCAACTCCAAGCTGCTCGACAGCGCATTCACCACCGAAACACCCACGCCGTGCAGTCCACCGGAGATCTTGTAGCTGTCGCTGGAGAACTTCGCCCCGGCGTGAAGCTTGGTCAACACGACCTGCGCCGCCGAAACGCCGGTTGTGTGCATGTCCACGGGGATGCCACGCCCGTTATCGTCCACAACGATGCTGTTATCCATGCGGATCCCGACGGTGATGGCATCGCAGAATCCGGCGGCTGCCTCGTCGATGCTATTGTCCACCACCTCATAGACCAAGTGATGAAGGCCTTCCTTGCTCGTCGACCCGATGTACATCGCCGGCCGCTTTCGGACGGCCTCCAGACCCTCCAGCACTTTGATGCTTTCCGCGTCGTAATGCTCCCTCAGCGCTTTTTCGTTTACCTGATTATTTTCCATAGTTAACCTTCATTGCCTCGTTGACCGGATCCCTTGACGTTTAAAGCTTCAAGGGCATGATAATACAAAAGTACTGTTCATTTCCCAAGGGACGCATCACTCCGGGTTTCATCCCCGCACCGACATCAAATACGATGTCCTTCTCATCTATCACTTCCAAGGCATCGATCAGGTAGCGGACGTTATACCCCACCTCCACCTCCGCCTCCCGATAGCCCACCTCGATCTCGTCGCTGGCCTCACCGACATCCGGATTTTGAGAATTCAGGATCATCCGATTCTCCGTCAGGCGGACGATGACCCCGCTGTACCGGTCGTTGGCCATGACCCCCATGCGACGGAATGCGTGCAAAACCGTATTTTTATCGAACGTGACCTGCTTTCCCGGCTCGGGGGGGATGACCCGCCGATAATCGGGGTATTCCGCATCGATCAGGCTGACCTTCAAAACCGTATTGGCCGTCTTGATCATGCACATCCCGGACGCGATGGCGACGTCGACATCGCCGTCCTCCCCCTCCAGCAATTTCCGGATTTCGGCGAGGCCCTTTCGCGGCAGGATGACCCCTTTTTCCAGGGACAGAAAATCAGGATCCTCTACGCCCGCACAGGCCTTCGCCAGACGATGACCGTCCGTGGCCACCATCCTCACCTGACAGCCCTCCCCCTGCTTTTCCGTTTCGAAAAAGACGCCATTGAGGTTCCGGCGCAGGTCGTCCGTCGACATGGCAAAATAGACCTTCCGGATCAGATCTCTCAGCACCTGCGCCTTGATGGGATACAGTCGCACCGACTCATCGAAGACGACCAGGGGAAAATCCTCGGCGGGAATCCCGGGAATCCGGTACACCACCTTTCCGCAACTGATCAGGACCTGATTGTTTTCCTGTTTTTGAAACAGGATGGACTCCCCTTGAAGTTCCCTGAGCATTTCCGATAATTTGCGTGCAGAAAGCGTAATGTCGCCCTCAACAGACACGTCTGCGTCGTACTGCGTGATCAGACCGATTTCCCGGTCCGTGGCCATCAGTTTGACCCGGCCATGCTTCGCCCTGACCAGGACGTTGTTCAAGATGGGCATGGTGGTCTTCTTTTCCACAATTCCCAGGGTCTTTTGCACCCCTTCCAGGATTGTCTCGCGCCGGGTCGTGAATTCCATATTTCCCATCCTTTCTTTTAGACTAAAGTTAAATTAATTATAAACATAAATAGTATTAGTAATAAGCCCTGTGGACATCTCAATCATCGCCGGTTTCCTTTTTAAATCGCTATACTTGACCATTCCGTCCTGTGGATGGCCCTGTGGCCTTCTGTTAGGAACGGCTTTGCAAAACCTCTTCGATGTCCTGAACCGTTTTTTTTAGTTTGGTGTCCGTTTCCATCAACCGGGAGATCTTCTGGCAGGCGTAAATCACGGTCGAGTGGTCCTTACCGCCGATTTTATCGCCGATGTCCGGGTAGGAGGCGGGGGTCATCTGACGTGCCAGAAACATGGCCACCTGGCGTCCCAGAACCATATTCTTGTTTTTCTTCGGAGATTTGATGTCGGCGATTTTAAGATTGAGTTTTCCGGCGACGGTTTTGACGATATCATCTATAGAAATTTCTTCCTTTTCTCGTTGTTTCAGAATCTTTTTCAGCACCTCCCGGACCAGGTCGAGATCGATCTCCCGCCCCGTCAGGGAGGAGAAGGCGCCGATCCGGATCAGAAATCCCTCGAGCTCCCGGATGTTCGATTCGGCATGGGAGGCGATGTAATTGGCGGCGTTGTGCGGGAGGTTGATGTTGTTTTCCTGGGCCTTCTTTTCGATGATGGCGATCTTGGTCTCCATCTCCGGTGGCTGAATATCTGCGATCAGTCCCCATTCGAAGCGGGAACGCAAACGCCCTTCCAGGTTCGGGATATCTTTTGGAAACTTGTCGCTCGTCACGACGATCTGTTTGCCACCGTCATGGAGGGTGTTGAAGGTGTGGAAAAACTCCTCCTGGGTCCGTTCCTTGCCGGCGATGAACTGGATGTCGTCGATCAGCATACAATCGATGTGTCGGTACTTTTCCCGGAACTGGGGCATCTTGTCGTAACGGATCGAGTTGATCAGCTCGTTCATGAATTCTTCGGCGGAGACGTAGGCCACGTTCCGCTGGGAATACAGGGCAAGCATCTGCAGGCCGATGGCGTTGAGCAGGTGCGTTTTCCCCAGACCGACGCCGCCGTAGATAAACAGGGGGTTATACTGTTTGGCTGGCTGTTCCGCGACGGCGACGGCGGCCGCGTGGGCGAACTGGTTGCAGGACCCGACCACGAAACGGTCGAAGCTGTAATTGGCGTTCAGGGTCGGGTGGTTGCGGGAGGGCGCCTTGACGCGAGCCGTTCGGGAACGGGCGGCGGGTGCACCGGACGGAGCTGAAGCGCCACCGGCGGGAGACTTCGCGTCCCGGCCGATCCGAAAGTCGATCTGGAGATCCACGCCGGAGGCGGCCTTCAGGGCTTCCCGGATCAGCGTGACGTAATTGTCGAGGAGCCAGTCCCGAAAAAATTTATTGGGAACGGTCAGCTGAATCTGTTGACCATCCATGGCGGAAATCCGGACCGGTTTGATCCAGGTCTCGAAATTCTGGCTACTGATTTTTTCCTTGAGGATACCGGTGCTTTTTTCCCACAAAATTTCCACAACCCACATCCTTGTCAACAAGGCTATCCACACTTGTGGATAAATTCAAACAAATGCTTAACCCAGAAGCAACCGGGAAAGACGGTTCAATTCCTCGGTATTTTGAAAGGCAATCTGGATGTAACCCTTCTTCCGTCCCTGATGGATATTCACAGGGGACTTCACGGTCCTCGACAGGGTCCGCTCTAGGTCCGCAACATACGGGTCCTTGCGTTTCGCCGTGGCCGGCGGGAGCGGACGTTTGGATCGCTGCACCAGAGCTTCCGTTTCCCGGACGCTCAGACAGTTTTTGAGGACCTGTGCCAGGATGCGGCGCTGTTCCCCTAACGTGTCCAGCGCCAGAAGGGCGCGGCCATGGCCGGCGCTGATCTTCCGATCGATGATCGCCTGCCTGGCCTCACCGGGCAGCTTGAGCAGCCGGACCGTATTCGCCACCGTGGAGCGATCCCGCCCGACCCGGGATGAAACCTCCTCCTGGGACAGGCCGAAGGTTTCCATCAGGGTCTGGTAGGCGTTGGCCTCCTCGATGGGGTCCAGATCCTCCCGCTGCAGGTTTTCGATGAGCGACACCTCGGCCAGATCCCGGTCCGTCGCCTCCCGGACGATCACCGGAACCTCGCTCAGGCCGGCTTTCTGGGCGGCGCGCCAGCGCCGTTCGCCGGCGATGATCTCGTACCCCTCGTCGACCCTCCGGACGAGGATCGGCTGAACGATCCCGTTCTGTCGGATGGACTGAACCAGTTGATGCTGCTCCGTGTCGCGAAAGTTTCGCCGGGGCTGGAAGCGGTTGGGCACAAGCGCCTCAATCCCGCAGGTGATAAAGGCGGGCCGATTCGAGGCATCCGTCAGAAGATCGGGGAACATCGCCCCCAGACCCTTTCCCAGGGACTGTTTCGGCGGCATCTATCTCCTCCCGTTGGCGAGAATTTCTTTGGCCAGGTCCATATAGGACAGGGCCCCCCGGGACCGGATGTCGTACAGAAGAATGGGCAGTCCATGGGAGGGACTTTCCGAAAGCCGGACGTTTCGGGGAATATAGGTCTGAAAGACCCTCGACCCAAAATGCCGTCGAACATCCTCGCTGACCCGGTGTGATAGGAGGTTCCTCGTGTCGAACATGGTCAGGAGAATCCCCCCCAGCTGCAGGGAGGGGTTCAGGTGGGCCTTCACCAGGCGCAGGGTGTTGAGTAGGTGCCCCAGACCCTCCATGGCGAAGTATTCGCACTGCAGCGGGATGATGAGCGCGTCGGCGGCGACCAGGGCGTTCAGAGTCATGAACCCCAGCGACGGTGGGCAGTCCAGGATGATGAACTCGTAGGGCGTATCGAGTTCCCGGACCAGCGTACGCAGCTTTTTTTCCCGGTCCGGCAGCGGGACGAACTCCACCTCGATGCCGATTAGATCCTGGTCGGCCGGGACGATGTCGAGCTGCGGGATCATGGTCCCGACGATGACGTCCTTGAGGGGGCGTTTGCCGATGAGGGCCTGGTAGAGGTTTTGCTCCCGGATCGCCTCCCGCGAGACGCCCAGCCCGGTGCTCGCGTTTCCCTGGGCGTCGCAGTCGATCAGAAGCGTCCGCCGCTCGGCGGCGGCGATCGAGGCGGCCAGATTGATGGCCGTGGTGGTCTTTCCCACCCCTCCCTTCTGGTTAGCGATGCAGAGAATCTTTGCCATTATTTACTCTAATGATTTCAAGTAGTTAAATTTTGCCATCGGATGACTGACCCTAGCACAAAACGGCCCTTTTTTGAAGGGGTTTTTCAAGATATTTTGCCTCCGGAAAAACAAGGGGTTACGGGGGGAAACGGTTCTCCCGGACAAAACCGTCCGCACGTTTCAGCGGTAGTCGTCGCGGGGGGGATAAAATACGTCGATGATGACGCAGTCCGTCTCCGCGCGGCCGCTGTGCGGCACCCCGGGGGGAATGACCGCCACCCCGCCCGGAGCGAGGGTCCGGGTTTCCCCGTCCACGGTCAGCGAAAAGGCGCCCTCGATCAGGTGGGTGACCTGCTCGTGCGGATGGGCGTGGTCCGGCAGGGCGGCGCCGGCCCGGATATGCCAATAGGCCAGGGTCATGTGGTCCGTATGCACGAAGCGGGCCCGGAACCCGGGGGACATTTCACGCTCCGCGAGGGACGCGAGATTGATGAAGGGCATGATACCTCCTGGGGGCAAAGGGTGAAAGGGCCGGGGTCGGGGACAAAAGGTCCCGGGCGCGACGGGAGGCAGGGCCGACCGTCGAAGGGTCCGGGAAAACGAACCGGCAGGCCCGGACCCGGTCATCCCTCCGGCCTGCGTCCCGATATCGAGCGGATCAGGGCGGCGAGGCGGGCGCGCTCGTGCTTCGGGATGGCGATATCCTTGTAATAGAAACGCTCGAACTCCGCCACAAAAATTTCCGCTTGCCGCCGGGGAACGTCCGCAGGGAGGCGGGCGATAAACGCCTCAAGGCCTTCGCTGGGATGGCGCGTATGCCCGAGGCGTGCGAGGCGCCGGTGGAAACGCGCAAGGAGCCGTTCCTCCGGCGTCGGCCATTTCAGCCGCCGCAGAAGAAGAACGCCGGCCAGGGCCAGGAGGCTCAGGAGCGCGCCGCCGCCCCAGAGGCGTTGTCCGGGGTCGAGGGACAGGTGCCAGTCAGGGTTCCGGAGCGTCCGCTCCAGGGTCGTCAGAAGGCGGAACTGCTTCTGGAGGTCATAGGCAATAACGTTGATATTCCAGTAATATTCGAGCAGATCGAAGATCATGCGCACGCGGAACCCGAAACCTCCTTGCCACACGGAGGTCGCGATCAAGAGGGCGGCGGGCGTCGGATCGACACGCAGCCAGCCGTGTCCCTCCAGCCAGACCTCCGTCCAGACGTGGGCGTTTTTCTGAAGGACCGCGTAATAGCCGCCCAGGTCGTGATAATACCCGCCGCGGTAGCCGCCGACCAGGCGGGCGGGGACCCCCGCCGAACGCGCCATGACGGTCATGGCCGACGCAAAATATTCGCAGTTGCCGTAACGGTGACGGAAGAGAAAATCCTGGAGCGGCCGGGAAGAGCGGGGGAGATCCGAGAGGGCGTAGCGGAAGGGGCCGTGGTGCAGGTAGCCGTGGAGGGCCCGGACAGCCGGGAGGGGGGCCAGGCCCCGGGTGAGGCTGGCCGTCAGGGCCCGGATGTCCTCCAGCCCCGGGGGCAGGTCGAGGTACGCCCTGGGATTTTCGTGGGCGGGGATGAAGTCGTCGGCGGGGACGGAGACGCCTTCGTACCGGATCTTTCGGAGAATCGGGTCCGGCAGGGTATAGACGAGGTTTCCGCCCCCACGGGCGTTCCGGAGGGAAACGAAGACGGGCTTGTCCAGGGTGAACAGATAGCGATTGTCTGAGGGTTCCAGGTAGACGGTGTAGCGGACGCGCCGGGTCGGCGCGGAGATGTGAAAAGTTGTCGCGGGTGGCGTCCGGAGGGTCTTCCAGGTCCGTCCGTCGAACTGGTCGAACACGATGCCCCGCCAGTACAACGCGTCTTCATCGAGCCGCGCCATGGCGACACGGAAGGCGATGGTCGTGTCCTCCTGGATGTCCGCCACGCCGCCGAGACGCACGTGGTCGCTGAAGCCGCTGGTGGCCGGACCGGTCCGGTTCAGAAAATCGAAAAAGGGGTGGCTCGTCCGCGGAAGGAGGACGAACAGAATAACCGTGACCGGCAGGGCGACCAGGGGAATCAGGAGGGATTTGAGGGCGATGGCGATCAGCGTGCGCCGAGGCATGACGAGGGCGGGGTCTTCCGCGAAGTAGGCCAGCAGGACCGTGGCGGAGGACAGGAGGAAGAGAAAGGCGATCAGATAGGCGAGAAAGATCATGTCCAGCGACAGCAGCGAGGAGCCTGCCAACAGGAGGAGGGACAGGACGAAGATCTGGAAGTAATCCCGCGGTTGCTTGTCCTCCATGAATTTCAGGGCGATCATGACGAGCAGGATGTCCACGGCCGGCACCACGATGTTGTCGATCCGCAGCCGGAGAAAGGTGACGATGACCATGGCCACGGCGAGCGCGTTCAGGATCCACCGGGGCACGACGAAGGGCCGGCGCCAGTCCCGCCAGGCGGCCGGAAGCATCAGAGCAACGAAACCGGCGACGAAGGTGGCCCCGACGTGGGCGGCCACGGACACAAATCCCGTCAGGGTGAGGGTGTAGGTCAGGATCTTGAGGAAGCCCTCAACCTTCATGAGCCTCCCCTTCGTGTCCGCAAAGGGCCAGCGCCCGGAGCAGGAGGTGTTTCTGATGGGGCGAATGGACGGGCGGATAGAGGATCTCGCCCATCTTCAGGCCCACCGGGACGCCTTTCCGGAACAGGGCGAGCACCCAGAAGGTCAGAATGGACAGCCGCCCTTCAAGGGGGCCGGGAACCCGGGCCATGTCGAGCACCAGCGGCGGCATGGCCGGGAGGGTAAACTCCTTGGTCTGCAGGCGGTCCGTCCGGGCGCTCGCCTTCCAGTGGATGTACTTGAGGGGGTCGCCCACGAGATAGGGGCGGATGGACAAGAGATCCGTCCCCGCGCCGGACAGGTCCAGACCGGACTCCGACGGCCGGGAACGGGAACGGCCTTCCTCCCGCCCGACCGACCCTGGCTTTGGTTCGGGGTAGACCAGGGCGGTCACGTCGCCCTCCAGTCGCCGGTAGCGGATGAAGAAACGGAAGGGAAACGAGGAGGCCAGATACCGGGGTGAGACCGCCTGATGCCCCCGCCCGGCGAAGGTCAGGCGCGCGGGCCGGGTGGCCCGGTGTCCGGCTTCCAGGAAGGGAAAGAGGACGGAGGTTTCCCCCAGGGACACGCGCATCAGAAACGCCGGCAGATAGCGCCGCCGGTTGACGAGAACAACGGTGACGAGGGTTTCGGTCCGGGCGAACACCTCCTCGGGGAAGGTGACGTCGACGATGAGCCGGCTCAGGTTGCGCTTGCCGTAGAAGCCCGAAATCAGGAGGAAGGAGAGCAGAGCGGCGACGATCATGTACACGAGGTTGTTGCCCGTGTTGATCGCCGCGATGCCGAGGAAGAGCGTCAGGGCCATGTAGATCCAGCCGGCACGCGTGATCTGGATTACGCCGGGACCTTGACCGTGTCGAGGATCGATTGGACCAACTCCTTCTTGTCGAGGCTTTCGTATTCCTCCTTGAGCAGGAGGCGGTGCGGCAGGGTAAAGGGGGCCAGTTCGCGGATGTCTTCCGGGATGACGAAATCCCGGCCGCAAAAAAAGGCGTAGGTCCGGGCGGAGGCGGTGACGGCCAGCGCCCCCCGGGTCGAGATGCCGGCGCGGATGTAGGGGTGGTGCCGCGAGGCGGCGACGATGTCCAGAATATACCCCAGGATCTTTTCCGAGACGTGGACCTCCGTGTTGATCCGCCGGTGCATCTCCACGACCTCGTCGCGCGAGACGAGGGGGTCGATCCGGTCCAGTTCCCGGCGGCTGCTCCCCTGCTTCAGGATCTCCTTTTCCTCGTCGCCGGAAGGATAGCCGATCCGGATCTGCATCATGAAACGGTCCATCTGGGACTCTGGCAGGGGAAAGGTGCCGAAGTGCTCCACGGGGTTCTGGGTGGCGATGACGAAGAACGGCTGGGGGTGGAGGTACGTCTTGCCCTCGATCGTCGTCTGCTTTTCCCCCATCGCCTCGAGCAGCGCGCTCTGGGTTTTCGGGGTGGCCCGGTTGATCTCGTCGACGAGCACGATGTGGTTGAAAACCGGTCCGGGGCGGAACTCGAACTCGGCCGTGTTCTTGTTGTAGATGGACAGGCCCGTAATGTCCGTCGGCAAGAGGTCGCTCGTACACTGGATCCGCCCGAAGGTGAGCCCCAGGACACGGGCAATGGAGAGCGCAAGGACGGTTTTGCCCAGACCGGGCAGGTCCTCGATCAAGAGGTGTCCCCGGGAGCAGCAGGTGATCAGGGCGAGCTTCAGGGCGAGGTCCTTCCCGTACAGGTAGCCGGATAGACACGCCATGATTTCCAGAATTTTCGGATGTTGGATCTCCATGGAGGCGTTCATACCATCTTCTCCGGCCGTTGTCCAAGTCCGTTTGCAGGGAACGCGGGGGGATCACAGGCAAAATGAGGTCGTTTTGGTCCCCCGCGTCCCGATGGCGGGAGCGTGAAAAAAGACTTGACATCCTTTCCAACACACCTTAAGGAGGACATGGTTTTTTGAACAATGCGGCTTTCTCTATGCCGCCAGACGGGATTTAAAGGAAGACGTATTGAAGGGCAATGGAACAACCACCATGCACTCGCGGGTCAAGGTGGTTTTTTTATTGCCGCCCGCAAACACACTGACAGGAGAGGGTTAGGCAGCATGGCAGAAGGCACGGTAAAGTGGTTCAACGAGAAGAAGGGGTACGGTTTCATCGCAAAGGATGAAGGGGGGGACGTTTTCGTCCATTTCAGCGCGATCCAGGGGGACGGATTCAAGACTCTGGCCGAGGGTCAGCGCGTCAGCTTCGAGATCGAGCAGGGTCAGAAAGGGCCGTCCGCGGCCAACGTCCGGGCCATCTAGAGCCGGAACGGTTTCAGGTTTTGTTTGAGCCAGGGGCGCCCTTCAGCCGGGGGGTGCCCCCGGCGTCCTTCCCGTCGGCGCCCTTCGGCGCCGGTGAAGCATCGCCGATCGAGACGACGTGTTCCGGTTTGGGAACGCGGTGCGTCTTTTTGCCTTCCAGGGATTGAACGCGTGGAATATCCGGGACAGATGGGCCGACGCAGGTTCTTGGCGGGTGGTGCGGCCATGGCGGCTTCGCTGGCCCTTCCCGGAGTGTCATCCGCCCGTATCGTCAAGGCGACGGGTCCCCTGAAAAAGAAAAAACCCGAGAGTGCCCTCGTCGTCTGGTACAGCCAGACGGGTCATACGGAACGCTATGGGCGCCTGATCGCCCGCTGTTGGGGGAAGCAGGGCCTTTCGGTCGATGCCGTCCCGATGAAGCGGGCCGACCGGTCCCTCCTCGCCCGGTATGACCTGATTGCCGTCGGCACCCCGGTTCAATATCTCGATGTTCCCCCAAACGTGCAGGACTGGCTCGCGGGGGTGCCGTCCATCCCGGGAACGGGCATCGTGGGGTACGTCAGTTTCGGCGGCAAGGGCGACGGCCAGCACAATGCGGCCGTGACTCTTCTCGACACCCTCACCCGACGGGGCGGCGTTCCCTTGGGCATGGGGACGTTCGGCAACATGAGCGCCTATCCGCCGACCTGGTCCATGGGCTACGAGGCGCGCACCCTGGCGTTTCGAGACAAGCCGGACCAGGCGACCTATGCGCAGGTGCGTAAGCTAGCGGCCGATGTGCTCGGCCGCTACGGGCGCGGCCGGGGCATCGAGGTGAAGGACGAATTGAGCGTCAGGGGACTTTTCAAGGGCGGCATTTCCCGGGGGATCGCCAAGGCGACGATCGGGCGGCACGAGATCGACCCCGGGCGCTGTATCCACTGCGGTACCTGTGTGGACCGGTGTCCCGTGGGCGCCATCGACTTGGCCGTCCCCCGCGTGGATACCCGCCGCTGCATCCTGTGTTTCGGCTGTCTGAACAACTGTCCGACCGGTGCGCATGAGATGACGGTCTTCGGCAGGAAGATCTACAGCTTCGCCGAACTTCTCAGGCGCAACGGCATCACCCTCCTGGAGCCCCCCGAACTGGTTTGAGATCGCACCTCCCCGCGTCCAACGCCGCCGAGCGATTCGTGCACCGATGGATCGCAGATGGTCTTCATCTTTTTTTGACGAGCGTGCCCCCCGCTCGTTCAATCGCCCGTTGTTCGAATTCATCCTGAAATCCAGGCGAATAGTTCATGTATTTCGGAATGGGGTATCTGAGGCCCGCCTGGTGGGTTGCCTCTAATCCCTCAACAAGGAGCGCTAACTTACTGCGAGGGGATGAAAACATGATCTCAGCGTCTTCAGCGCCACCCCACACCCTGTCTCCGTTTCCCAGCAAGACCACTTGCGGTGCATCGAGTTGGATCGTCTTGATAACGCCTTCATGACAGGATCCCGCTCGACCGGAAGACGTAAATTGCATCGTGCCGCCTTCCATGTATAAATAGCCTTGAACCAAACGCATAATCTGTGCGGGCAATCCATAAATCTGAATGACGTCCGGCACAACTTTCGTGCGGGCTAAAGGCGAGATCACAATGCCCGCATAGTTCTCCTTGAGCATGTACAAGGTGTCGGTCCATTTATTCGACGTTGCGGCATCCTTGGAATATAATCCCACCGTGAATTGAACCGCGAACTGTTGGACCTCGGGGGTGAGTGGATCCCAACCGTAAACGGTGCGTGCAATTTTACAATTGCAATCTTTCTCGGTCACGGCGAGGGTCCATCCATAGTTTCGCGCGATTTTGAAGTTCTGGCAGACGAAATTCTGATGCCGAAAATCCACCGACGGACGTTTGGCTCCCGGCGGGATTTCTTCTTCTGTCCTGATTAATTTGATCGCGAAAGGGAAAGAGGCCGGTCTGAGAAACGCCTCTATTTTCCGTCCGAATTGCCGATATCGGTTTAATTCGTTCATTCGTGAGCCCCCCTTCATCATGCTTTTCGAAATTAAAGCGCTCATCCGTGACCTGACCCAGGAACAGGACCCGCGCCCCGCCGGGCGGTGACCCGCGCGTAGCGAAACGCCCGATTCCCCTATAGCCCCAAAAGAAAATTATGGTATATGAATTCACCCGTCGATCCGTTCATCCCACTGCCGGAGGGAAGAGATGACCGTTCTGCTGCGCCTGGCCAAAACGCTGTGGATCTACTTCTGGGCCATTCTGTCCTCGCTTCTGCTCTTCGTTCCCATCTGCCTGGCCGCCTTCTTCAGCCGTACGGGGAATCTGGCGTTCAACCTGAGCCAGCTCTGGGCCTGGATCATGCTCAAGGTGACATGCGTCCGGGTCATGACCCGGGGACGGGACAAGATCCGGCAGGGACAATCCTATATCATCATCGCCAATCACGCCTCCGTTTACGACATCCTGGCCCTCGTGACGGGGCTGCGCACCCAGTATCGCTGGATCATCAAAAAGGAGCTTCTGAGGGTTCCCCTCTTCGGCTATGCCCTGTACGCCTCTCGCAACATCTTCATCGACCGGGCCGATCCGGCCCGGGCCATCACAAGCATCCACAAGGCACTGGACCGCCTTCCCGCAGGCGTCAGCGTCCTGTTCTTCGCGGAAGGCACCCGTTCACCGGACGGCCGCATCCGGCCGTTCAAGAAGGGCGGCTTCGTCATGGCCGTGGAAAAGGGCCTGCCCATCCTGCCCGTGACCATCAACGGCAGCCGTGGGATCCTCCCGAAGAAAAGCGTGGCCTTCAACCCCGGCACCGTGGAGGTGGTCGTCGGCGACCCCATCGCGACAGAGGGCGAGGACCGTGACCACCTGGAGGCCCTCATCGAACGGACGCGCAACGTCATCATCGCCAACTACCGCTCCGGTGAGCAGGCTCTGCTCACCGGTCACTGACGAGCCGCCCGATCGACCCGGCGGACGGAACCCCCCTCCGGGAAGCGCGAATCGGATGCCGTGCCGGGCGGAAGGTGCCCCCGTCCGTCGAATCCCGGGTGGCGATGAAGACGATCAGCCCCCCGGCCCCCGGTGATCGTCCCGGAGCATGCCGGCCAGGACGCGGGCGATCTCGTCCAGACGGTTGTGGATCCGGATTCCCTTCTCGTTGAGATCCCAGACGAGCTGGCTCTCCCAAGGCGCGAAATGCGCCCCGACGAGCACGGGAAGGCCCGTTTCACGCTCCAGGTCGACGAACTGCCGGACCGTCCATTTTTCGAATCTCAAGAATGCCTTCCAGTCTTCGGACCGCATCTCCGTGATCCGTCCCGGTCGGCCCAGGCCGTGCACGACCAGGGCGTCGACCTCGCCGGACTCAAGCAGCAACCGCCCGAGCGTTTGACGCCGATCCGGCAGAGACACCATGCCGGCGGCCCCCAGATCGATGGGGTTCCGCGTCGAGGCCCGGGGCGGCATGTCGAGGGCGCGAAGCTTCTCCTGCAGTTCAGTGCTCAGCTCAGGAACGCAAAGGCCTTCCTCCTCCAGGGCGTCCGCCAGGGCCACGCCCCAGGAGCCGCCGATGGTCACGATGCCGATCCGCGGCCCCTTCAGTGGGGGGTGTTCGACTAGGGCATGGGCCAAAGGCAGCATCACGTCCATGGTGGGCACGGTGATCACGCCCGCCTGACGCAAGAATCCCACGAAGACCTCCGCGCGGCCGGCGAGTGCGCCGGTGTGGCTCTGGGCTGCGCGGGCGGCGCCCGCGGACCGGCCGGCCTTGAAGGCGATCACGGGTTTCTTCCGCGTCACGCGTCGGGCGACCTCGAGAAAGCGCTCCCCGTCCCGGACCGTCTCCAGATAGGTGAGGATGGCGGGCACCTCCGGATCGGCGCCGAAGTACTCCAGGAAATCGGTCACGGTGAGATCGCACTCGTTGCCCGTGTGCACAAACCGGCCCACCCCCATCTTCCGGAAGGACCCGGCGGCGAGAAGATCGTAGAAGGCGAATCCGCCCTGGCAGACGGCCGCCAGCTTCGTGGGGTAGAGGTGTTCGGCGGGCGAGGCGGCCGCGTTGAATCCGGCATGGAGGTTGAAGGTTCCACTGATGTTGGGACCCAGGAGACGCATCCCGTAACCGTGGGCCAGGCGGGCGAAGGCCAGTTCGCGCTCGCGCCCGCCCCGGACGGCTTCGCCGAAACCCGCGGTGATGATGGACATTCCCCGGACGCCCTTTTCGCCGCAGGCGCGGATCGTCTCCTCGACGAACGCCTCCGGCACCGCCATGACGGCCAGATCCACCTCGCCGGGGATGTCCCGGACGTCCGTAAAGGCGGGATGTCCGAAGACCGTCCCGGCCCGCCGGTTGACCGGGTAGATCGTGCCGGGATAGCGCCTGGCGGCCAGCCCCTCCATCATGAACGAACCCCAGGAGCCGGGCTTGTCCGAAGCGCCGATGACGGCCACGGAACGGGGTTGGAGGAAAACGCCGAGATCGATCGCGGGCTTATCCATGATCCCCCCTTTGTTCGTCAGTGTGGCCGGCACTGTACCACCCCTGGTGGGGCGGGTCAAGTTCACGCATGCCGGAGGCGTTCCGGCGGGGCGTCAGATGGCTGAAAGGGGATGGCCCGGATCGGCGTGTAGATTCCTGGCGCGATTTTCCTTGACACGGGATCGGCGCATCCTTATATTGCCGGAAAGCAATATGAGAGATGAACCATGCAGGAATTCATCAAGGTCATGAAGGCCCTCTCCGATCCCAATCGGGTGCGGTTGCTCAAGATGCTCCAAAGGCGCGTGATGTGCGTTTGCGAGATCCAGGCCGTCTTGGGGATTGCCCAGCCTACGGTCTCGAAGCACCTCAAGCTCCTGGAGGGTGCGGGACTGGTCAGCCACAGGAAGGAGGGGCTCTGGGTCAACTACGCGCTCACGGACGGTGCGCGTAGCCCTTATGCCGCGAGCCTCCTGGGGAATCTGAGACATTGGCTGGATGACGCCCCGGAAATTCAAGATCTGTTCAAGCGGAGCAAGAATATTCGTCGAGAGGACCTCTGTCACACCCGTCACTGATCTCCAGCGGCACTGAATTGCCGTCCGGTGATGGGGAGCGCGCCGATCCCCGTCGTAAATGGCGTGTAAAGTACATGCACACATGTACAAAGAGGAAATCATGAAAGAGACAACCAAGCTGCTACTCATCGCGGCCGGTTTTCTGGTCGCATATTATATTCCGTGGGACCATGAGGTGATCCGCCGGTCGGGCCTGGAGGCCTTCCTGATGCTCCAGGACTACGCCCGGCAGCACGTTCTGACCTGCCTCATCCCCGCCTTCTTTATCGCCGGAGCGATTGCCGTCTTCGTCTCGCAGGCGTCGGTCCTGAAGTACTTCGGCGCGCAGGCCAATAAATTTCTCTCCTATTCGGTCGCCTCCGTCTCGGGGACGGTTCTGGCCGTTTGCTCGTGCACGGTCCTGCCGCTCTTCGCCGGGATCTACACGCGGGGCGCGGGGATCGGCCCCGCGACGGCCTTCCTATACTCAGGCCCGGCGATCAACGTCCTGGCCATCGTTCTGACGGCGAAGGTCCTGGGTTGGCAGCTCGGACTCGCCCGGGCCGTCGGCGCGGTGATTTTCGCCATTGTCACAGGTCTGCTGATGGCCTGGTTGTTCCGGAAGGACGACGCGAACCGGACGGCCGGGCAGATCTATCTGCCCGAAGAGGACGGCAAGGCCCGCAGTCTCTGGCAGGAGGCCGTCTATATGCTGACCATGGTTTTGATTCTCGTCTTCGCAGCATTCGCGAGGCCTGCGGCCGACGACGGAAGCCTCTGGAAAGCCATTTTCGCCGCCAAGTGGTATATCACCGGTGCGCTCCTGATCGCGCTCGCGGTGATGCTGAAGGCCTGGTTCGTCAAGGAGGAACTGACGTCCTGGGTCGAGGCGACCTGGGGGTTCATGAAGCAAATCTTTCCGCTGCTGCTCGTCGGGGTCCTGGCGGCGGGATTCCTGTTGGGGCGTCCCGGCCATGAAGCCCTGATTCCGGGGCATTACATTGTCGACCTTGTGGGCGGGAACTCCATTTGGGCGAACCTCTTCGCCTCGATCGCGGGGGCCTTGATGTACTTCGCGACTCTGACGGAGGTCCCGATCCTCCAGGGGCTGATCGGTTCGGGCATGGGCCGGGGACCCGCCCTGGCGCTGCTCCTGGCTGGACCGGCGCTGTCGCTTCCGAACATGCTGACAATCGCCGGTATCATGGGCGTGAAGAAGACCCTGACCTACTGCGCCATCGTCGTGGTCCTTTCCACCATCGCGGGGATGGCCTACGGGTGGCTGGCGGGATAGGGCCGGCCAGTCCCGGAACGTCGGCCTGAATCCGGCCAATGAAAATTCTTCGATAAGCGGGGATATCGTGACGGAAAACGAGGTGGCAAAAATCCGGGTCAACGGTCATCCGATCGGTCTTGTCGGATTGGCGGAGGCGATGGAGGAGATCGCCCGGAAGCGAACCGACGAAACGGACGAGGCCCTCCGGGAGGCGCTGATCGACCGCCTATCGGCGGACAACTATATCCCGAGAAGCGCCAGACCCGCCTATGGCCAGGCCCTGCTGCGCGAATTCAAGAAATTCCTGGGCGAGGCCGTCGAGGATGAACCTGCGGCGGGTTTGAGCGTCCTGATTCTGGGGGCGAGCTGCACCCGATGCGATCAGTTGGAGCGGTCCGTCCTGGATATGTTGAGCGAGATGAATCTGCCCGCCGCGGTGGACCACGTGACAGCGCCCCTGGAGATCGCGAAATACGGTGTCATGGGCACGCCGGCCCTGGTGATCGGCGGCAAGGTTGTCTGGATCGGGTCCGTGCCGCCGAAGCATCGGATCAAACAGTGGCTGCTGGAGGCGCAAGGGGCCTCTCCGGCGTAAGTGTTTTGGAAAAAAATCAGATCGACAATGAATCGACCATGATTTTCGGGTAAGAAGGAGGCAAGGCGATGGACATCAAAATCCTGGGGCCCGGTTGCGTCAAGTGCCGTCAGGTCGAGGCGCTGGTCAAGGAGGCGGTGGCCGAAACGGGCAAAGAGGCACAGATCGAACATGTGACGGAGTTCAGGAAGATCGCCGACTATGGCGTCTTTGCCACCCCCTCCGTGGTCGTGGACGGCGAGGTGAAATGCGTGGGGAAGATCCCGAAGAAGGAAGAGATCAAGGCCTGGCTGGACGAGGCGGCGCGCTGACCGGCCGGAGAACGCTGATTGCGCCTTCGAGAGGAGGGCCGGACCATGGCGGATAAGATCGTGATTTACGGCACCGACACCTG
>JALNWL010000015.1 GCA_023230905.1 Syntrophales bacterium | reverse complement strand
CGCTGGGTGCCGCCGGCGCCGGGAATGACGCCCACGTTGCACTCGGGCAGGCCGATCGTCGTCCGTTTGCCGTCGGTCGCGATCCTCGCCGTCATGGTCAGGGCGAATTCATACCCCCCGCCCATGCAGGGGCCATGAATGGCGGCCACGGTCGGTATGCCGAGGTTTTCCAATCGGATGAAGAGCCCGTTGAACGCATCGCACCCCTTCCGGAAGTCCGCCAGATCCTTCTCCGCCCCCAGCATGTTCAGGTTCGCGCCGGCATGAAAATTCGTGCTTTTTCCGGAGATGAAGATCACGCCCCGGTAAGCCACCTTCTGACGCTCCAGGGTTTCGAGCAGAACGGCGAAATCCGCGATGGCCTCCTCCGTCCAGGTGTTCATCGCCTCGCCGGGCACGTCGAACCGGACCACGGCGATGCCGTCCTCGTTGCTGCAGTTAAAAATCCGTCCCATGTTCCCTCTCCTTCCGTCAACGCATGATCGGTCCGGCCGCGGCCTACGTCATCCCCCGGTTCGGCCGACCCTCAAAGTCCAAAGGTCTTGCAGATGATGTTCTTCTGGATTTGCGACGTCCCTCCACCGATGGAGAAGATGAGGATCTCCCGGAGGTTTCTCTGCATCTCGTAGTC
The DNA here is from genome assembly GCA_023230905.1 of Syntrophales bacterium. Taxonomy (GTDB): domain Bacteria; phylum Desulfobacterota; class Syntrophia; order Syntrophales; family UBA2251; genus UBA2251. The sequence goes on along the minus strand of JALNWL010000015.1, from coordinate 23,245 downwards.
CATGGAGGATGCGCTCTCGCCCAGGACGTTCATTCCTTTCAGGATGATCTGCTTGGCCGTCTCGGCGCAGAAGTACTTGGTCATGGAGGTTTCCCGGACCGGATTCAACCCCTGCGCCTCCTTCCAGGCCGCGCTGTAGGCCAAGACCTTCATGGCCTCCAGCTCCGAGGCCATCTCGGCGATGTCGTGCTGAATCGACTGCACGTCCGTGCCCGGATCGGTCCGCTGCATTTTCTCCCGAGCAAACTGCAGGGCCTCGTCGAAGGAGGACTGCGCCATGCCCAGCGTCATGGAAGACAGAACGAGCCGCTCCTGGTTCAGCAGCTTCATTTCCTGCTTCCAGCCATTGTTGAGCCCCTTTTCCTCCCCGCCGAGAATGGATTGCGGGGGCACCCGGACGTTATCGTAGACCACCTCGCAGGTATTCGACCCGTGGAAGCCGAGCTTCTTGATCGGTTTTGCGCTGTAGCCCTTCAGGGACGTGTCGACGATGAAGGACGTGATGCCGCCGTATTTCGATTCGGCGGTCCGGGCGAACGTCACCGTGTACTGCGTCACACCCGCCCCGGTGATGAACATCTTGCCGCCGTTGATCACGTAAGACCCGTCCTTCGGAACCGCCTCCAGCGCGCGCGTCTTGATGCTGGCGGCATCCGAGCCGGCGTTAGGCTCCGTAATGGCGAAGCTGAACATGATCTCGCCCCGGGCCAGTTTCGGGAGATATTCATCCTTCTGGGCCTGATTGCCGTTCACGCCGATGATCTCGTTGCCGTACAGGAGGATGTTGCCGAGGTTCCAGCACAGGACGGGGGACCGTTTGGCGATCTCCTCGAAGACGATCATCAAATCCACGATGTCGCCGTTCAAGCCCCCGTAGGCCTCGGGGATATTGATCCTGGCCAACCCCAGTTCGCAGAATTTTTTCACGAGATCGTGGGGGAACTCGTCCCTCTCCTCGATTTCACGAACCACGGCCCGGGAAATGTTGGCCTCGGTATATCCCCGCACCTTCTCCCGCAACGCATTCTGCTTCTCGCTGAAATTGAAATCCACGTTCCGTCTCCTTCCAAAAACGTCCGGCGCCTCCCCCGGCAGGGAGGGGGCCGTCCGCTCGGGCGTCAGGCGCCTTTCCGGCGCATCAGAAACTTCATGTCGAAAACCATGACGGCTTCGTCGCGCTGGTTCTTCACCGTATAACGCCAGGTCTGCAATCCCTGCGAGGGCTTGCTCGTCTCCTTCTTCTCCACCGCTTCGATATGGACCGTAATCGTGTCCCCGAACTTGACCGGGGCCAGCATGCGCATCTTATCCACGCCCATCCAGGCGATGATCGAACCGCCCTCCACCTTCGCCAGGCCCGCCATGCCGACCGCCATCCCAAAGATGAGAGGCCCATGGGCGATCCGCTCCTTGAAGACCGTTTTTGCGCAATACTCCGCGTCCATATGGAGGGGATAAAAATCCATGGTCAACCCCGCCCAGTTCACCACATGCGTTTCCGTCACCGTGATGGACGGCGTCCGAAAATTGAAACCGATATCGAAATCTTCCCAGTACTTCTGCGACATGATCCACCTCCTTGATCAGTTCGCCCCGTCCGGACCGCGGAATCTTACGCTTCCACCGGCTTGAACTTCGGCAGGGTGAATTCCTCGTTCAATTTTTCGAAAACGACCGCCACCGGCATTTCGCAATAGACGCTGTGCGGATCGCAGCCGACGATGTTGCTCAACATCTGCACCCCTTCCTCCAGGCGGACCACGGCGACCACAAAGGGCAGATCGGGAATGAAGGCCGAGGGCGGATAGCTCTCGACGACGGTGTAGGTATAAACCTTTCCCCGGCCCGACGCCGGCACCCAGGTCAGGTTGTCCGAAAAGCAGTTCGTGCAGGCGATCCGCGGGTAGAAGATATAGGTGCCGCAATCCTTGCACTGCTGGATGATCAGCTTGTTTTCCCGCGCCGCCTCCCAGAAAGGCTTGGCCCAGGGATTGACGACCGGAACCGGTTTGGGTTTAACGGGTGTATCCATGACTGACCTCCTCTCCCTACGGAATTTCCGTTCCCAGGATGGTGACCTGGGCGTCCATGTACGTCCCCCCGACAGCGGTCTCGACCGCGAAGCGCGCCCCCTGGACCTGCCGTTCGCCGGCCTTGCCCATCAACTGGCGCGCCGTCTCGACCATCAGGGCCACGGCGCCGCCGGCGCCCGTATGCCCCTGGGACAGCATGCCGCCGTTGGTCGTCGTCGGAATCTTCCCGCCGGGCCAGGTATCGCCCTTCAGGAACATCTCGCCGCCCTGTCCCCGCTCGGCGAAACCGAGCTCCTCGAAGCCGATCAGCTGGTAGATCGGATAGGAATCGTAGATCTCCGCCACGTCGACGTCCTTGGGCGTGAGCCCGGCCTCCTCGAAGGCCATCCGCCCCGCCTTGGCCCATCCGAACCGGCTGACATCGGGTTCCTGTGAAAAGACGAAGTGGGTCACGACACCCCCCTCGCCCAGGAGATACACGGGACGCTCGCAGATGGCCCTCGCCCGCTCGGCCGAGGTCACGATGAAGGCCGCCCCGCCGTCCGCCAGGACGTTGGAGTGCTTGACCCTCAGCGGCGTGGAGAGTGACTTGGAGGCCATGACCTCCTCGATCGCCAGATCCTTCTTGAACATCGCGTTGGGGTTCAGCTGCGCCCATTTCCGGTTGGAGACGCAGACCGCCGAGATGTGCTCGTCCGTACAGCCCGTCTCGTACTTGTAGCGCATGGTCGACATCGCGGCGATCGCCGAATAGTGCTGGCCGAACGGCACTTCCCACTCCGCGGAGATCCCGGCCGTCGAGAACAGATCGATGCCGCCCTGCGCGGAGACGCCCGTCCCCAGACGGTCGGCATGGACGAACAGGATCATGTTCGCCGCGCCGCTGTGGATGAGGCTCGCGGCGATTTCCAGGGCGCAGGTGCTGCTGGAACCGCCCGCGAACACCTGGCAGTTCTTCTTTACGTTCTTGAGCCCCAGTTCCTCGGCCACCCGGCAGGTCACGAGTTCCGTGTTGAACTGGGGGCTGAACAGCGCCGCCGTGGGCATGACATAGTCGATCTCATCCTTTTGGATACCGGCGTCCCTGATGGCCAGCCTGGCCGAGGCAATGGCGTGATAGATGGCCGCCGTCTCCGGAAATCTCCCCGTGGGGACTTCACCGATCCCGATGATGGCGACCTTCCCTTTCAGTTTACTCATGGTGGACCTCCTCCCTTGATCACGTTCCGTTCGACACCACCGTGCCCTGCATGCGCCGGCACGTCTCACCATACTCGCGCACCATCTCGGCGACGATCGCGCCCGCAGGCTTGATGTCCCTCACCTGGGCCACGCTCTGTCCCGCACTCCAGAAATCCAGCCATTTTTTCGAGGTGAGCGGCGGACGCTCCTCCGTGTCCGCGATGCTCGCGGCGATCCAGTTCGCCGGATTCCCCGTGATTCGATCCGTGCAGACAATGCCGTCCGGATCGGCATCGATGACCGCCTGCTTGTAAGCCGCGGAGGCCCGGGATTCAGGGGTGGCAATGAACCGTGTCCCCACGATCACCGCGCAGGCGCCGACCGCCAGGGCCGCCGCCATCTGCGCACCGGACGCGATGCCGCCCGCCGCGACAACGGGCAATCCGATCGTCTCCTTCAGATACGGAACGAGAACGAGCGTCGAGATCCGGCCGCCATGACCGCCGGCGCCGGCCCCCACCGCCACCAGACCGTCCACGCCGCCCTCTCTGGCCTTCAGTCCCTGCGCGAGCGAGACGACGTCGGCGAACACCCATCCCCCGTGCGCATGCACGGCATCCAGGATCAGGCGGGGATCGCCGAGAGACGTAATGAAGAATTTCACCCCATGCTCGAGACAGAGATCAAGCTGTTCCTGCCAGGGAAATTTTCCGGAGAGGTGGATGTTGACGCCCACCGGCGCCTCCGTCCGGGAGCGGATGATGTCCAGAGCCCGCCGCAGTTGATCCGTCGTCCGGTAATTCGGCAGGGGAAGCATGCCGAGCCCCCCGGCCTCGCAGACGGCCGCGACGAGTTCCTCGTAGGAAACCAGAAACATGGGCGCCCCGATGATGGGATAACGGATACCCATCACGGCGGTGAATTCTGTTTGAATCAAGGGCGGCATTCGGGTTCTTGCGCTCCTCTCACCCTTGCAGAATCATCCTGTATCGCCGGGGGGCCTCGCCGTCCGTCCCGGCACGCCCCCCGGTCCAACGGGGGGCCTCAGGCTTCGTTCCTGCCGACGATGGCAATGCTGCAGACGTTCATGAACGGGAATCCGCCCAGGTTGTGGGTCAGACCGTATCGGGGGTTCTCGAGCTGCCGCTGGCCGGCACGTCCGTGAAACTGGAGGTACATCTCGTAAATCATCCTCAGCCCCGAGGCGCCGATCGGATGTCCGAAGCACTTGAGCCCCCCGTCCACCTGACAGGGCACTTTGCCGTTCAGATCGTAGAAGCCGTCCATGATGTCCTTCGTCGCTTCTCCCCGCGCGGAGATGTGCAGGTCCTCCATGGTCACGAGTTCCGTAATGGAGAAGCAGTCATGGACCTCCATCATGCTGATCTCCTCCCGGGGGTTCACGATCCCGGCCTCCCGGTAGGCCGCGGCGCTTGCCTTGGCCGTCGTGACAAAGCCGGAGCCGTCCCAGTTGGTGAAGGACATCTCCTCGCCGTTGCTCAGCGACATCTGCAGGGCCTTGACCGTCACGAAATCCTTCTTCCCGAGGCGCCGGGCCACCTCCGGCGTTGCGACGATGGCGCAGGCCGAACCGTCACTGACGCCGCAGCAGTCGAAGAGTCCCAAGGGATAGGCGATCATGGGGGCCTTCAGGATGACCTCCTCCGTCACCGGCGCCCGCAGGTGCGCCTTGGGATTGAGGGCGCCGTTGGCGTGGCTTTTCGCAGAGACGTGGGCCATCGCGCGCTTCAGTTCCTTCATGTCCACCCCGTATTTGGCGCTGTAACCGCTGGCCAGCATGGCAAAGCACCCCGGCGCGGTCATGTTGGGGAACCACTGCTGGTTGGTCAGGCCCATCCCGGCCGAAAATTCCGGCAGCCCCGCATACCCGATATCCTTGAGCTTCTCGGCGCCGATGGCCAGGCAGATGTCATAGGCCCCCGAAGCGACGGCGTAGACGGCGCCCCGGAACGCCTCCGTGCCGCTCGCGCAGTAATTTTCCACCCTCGTCACGCCGATGTTGGGTAGACGCAGAGCCAGGGAGGGCGGCAGCGCGCTCTTCCCGACGTTCACCTCATCCAGGCAGGAGCCGAACCAGGCCGCCTGGAGGTCGTTCTTCTCGATCCCGGCGTCGCTCAAGCACTCCTGAAACGCCTCCACCATCAGGTCTTCCGGACCGCAATCCCAGCGTTCGCCGAATTTGGTGCATCCCATGCCAATAATGGCAACCTTGTCCCTGATTCCCGTAGCCATCGTCACACCCCCTTCTCGGTCGCCTGCGGGACGACTTTCCAGAAATAGCCGCTGAACCCGCGCACCGGGTCTTTCGACCTCCGGCGGAACGACATCCGGACGGGAAGCCCCACCTTGATCTCGTCCAGCGTACAGTCCGTGAAATCGGCCAGCAGCCGACCCCCGCCCTCAATGTTTACGATCCCGTAGATCGCAGGCGGATCGACCGATGCGGCCAGCATATCGCCCGTATACATGAAGACCGTTCCCTTCTGACCGGAGAACGCGTAGTCTTCCATATCGCCGACGGCGTTGCAGTCCGGATTCACGCAGACCGGTGTAAAGGTGTATTGAGGCGTTCCGCATTTTTTGCAGCGGCTGCCGACCAAGCCGATGAGTTTCTTGCGGTTCCGCCACAGGATGTTGAGCGACGAATTCGGATTGGCCTCGCCGCGGATGCCCAGATCCGCGGTGACGATATCCCGGAACTTCATGAACTTCGTATAACTCGTCAATTCCGCCCGCTTCGCCAGCGAGCCCTTGACGCCCTGACCGCCGCGATAACCCGCCATCGCGTCCGTGACCTGGAAATACAGGACGTCGCAGCCCTGACCGAACCCCACGAGGAGGATCTTGTCTCCCGGCTTGGCGTCTTCCAGGGCCGCCACGAACATCACCAGCGGGTGCGCCGCGCCCGTATCTCCGCAGACCTCGTGAAGGTTGCTCTGCACCTTCGCAGGATCGAGCCCGAGCTTCTTGGCGATCCCCCTGTGGGTGGCGCTGAAGTAGCAGGGATAGACGACCTTGTCGAAGTCGCCGAGGGTCAGACCCGTTTTCTTCAGAAAGCCGAAAATGGCCCGGGGGATGATCTTGCCGTATCCCTCATCCCTGACCCATCGTTCCTCCCACGCATAGTCGAACTCCTTGCCGGCGTCGCGATAATGATCGATGAAATCGCAGCTGAGGGAATAGCCGCCCTTGAATTCGGCAATCACCTCCTGACTGCCCAGCAGCAGGGCGGCCGCCCCATCCCCCAGAAACATTTCGAAATTGGTCGCCATCTTCGTTCGCCGCTGGTCGCCCGCCGCCACGAGGACGCGCTTCTTTCCGCCGGCCTGAATCGCCTCCAGGGCCGAGATGACGGCCGTCGTTCCGGCCTTCAGGCAGCCCGTGAAATCCGCACAGGCCGTCCCGTCCTCGCTCAGGTTGAGCGCCGTCGCCAGGATGTCGGCGTTGAGACGGTCCGCAAACGGGAAGGTCGTCGAGGCGGCATAGACGCCGTCAACCTGCGTTCTGTCCCGCCCGACGAGACAGTCCTGCGCGGCCGCCACGGCCATGCTCAGGGCGTCTTCATCCCAGTTCGCCACGGCCTTTTCTCCCTGAGCGGCGCCCCAGATGACCGGCGAGTACCACGCCACGTTCTGGGCAATCAGCTTCCGGCTCAATCGCAAGCGGGGAATATACCCCCCAAAAGATGTGATACCGATCATGATTCTCCTCCTCACCAACGAACGCTTCGCGCCTTCCCCGCATCTCCGGCCTGCCGCCGGGCTTCAGCGGCGCGACACGAAACTCCCCGAAAAGGCACCCCGCCCGGACGCACCCCCGCCCGCGGGCGGAAAGCGCATCCGGGACATCCCCATCGAGAGGCCCTCACTTTTTGATCGCGGCCAGCTCCTCGACAATCTGCTTGCATTTCTTGATGAGCCCGCGGGCCTCCATCAGGATCGTCATCCGCTCGGCGTAGGGCGACCCCTCCCCGTGGAGACAGATCGTCTCCAGGTCCGCCGAGGTCATCCGGCGGATGAGGTCGAACATGCGCAGACGCGCTTCCGTCGGCAGGCCGGCCTTCCCACCCAGATACTTGTCGATGTCGTCGTGCGTCTCGGGATTGCACCAATCCTGATACGTCGGGGCGGTGACGAGCAGTCCGCCCGCCAGGTCCTGAACGATCTCGACGATCTTGTGATAATTGTGGGCAAAGTGGTACTTTGCGATGTTCGTGGTCATGGGATTGGGCACCGGAATGCCCGCATGGTCCACGAAGTCGAGACAGGCGGACCGGGACAGGGCGGAAAGGGTTTCCAGATAAATGACGCACTCCGTGATCTTTTCCCTGACATGCGGGGCGTCGGCCACACCGTTGTAATCGGCGATCGCCACGGCGGCCCCCAGGAGCTGCTCGCTCAGGGGAATCCGGTAGGCGCAGCCCGTGCGGCGGTGCATCAGGGCGAAGTTGTAGACGATGGAGGCGGCGAACTTCACCTCGCCGCACAGGAAGACCCGCTCCCAGGGGACAAAGACATCGTCGAAGATGATGAGGGAGTCGGTGTGCATCCGGCGGAGCTCCCGCTTGACCGGAAACTCCATGTCGCTGATCCGTCCGTGGAAGGGACGAACGATCTGCCGGATCCCCTTGGCATTCGCCTGGATGGCGAAGGCCACGGCGTAATCCGCATCCGCGTCCGTCATGGCCCGGCAGGGGATGACGAAAAATTCGTGGGCATAGGCCGCCCCGGTGATATGGACCTTGGCGCCGCGCACGATGATGCCCTGGTCGTTCCGCTCCACGATCCGGACGTTGAAATCGGGGTGATTCTGCTTCGGATCGGAGGGCCGCAGGCTTCGATCGCCCTTGACGTCCGTCACGCCCGCGACGATGCACTTGTCCGTCTTTTTCAGGTACGTGCGGAAGTTCTCGATGCGCTCCAGGTACACCTTGCCGGCATCCTTCATCGCCCGCGCCGTGATGGCGATGGCATTCAGGGCGTCCGCACCGATGTCGTGGGCCAGGGGAATATAGCCGTCACCGAGTTCCGTGGCCTTGATGATGAGTTCGAGCTGTTTGAGGAGGTCCTGCCCGTTCTGCGGCGTGTGGTAATAGCGGCTGATATTCTCGCCCAACTCCTCATCGTACACCAGGGCAAGCTCCTTGTACCGGGGATCGTGGGCCATTTCGTAATCGACGGCGAGGGTCTCGACGCAGGCCTTCAAATCCGGATCCGTGGCGACATTGTCGATCTTTCGTCCCTTGTAGTAGACGATGCGCCCGTCATTCAAACTGTCCTTGTACTCCTGTGCGGTCATTAAACCCATGGTACCCATGCCTCCTTATGCATTCTCTCCGGCTGAGGGATGAAGTGAAGATCCATACTCAGATCGATCCGCCGCCGTCGACGATCAGGATCTGCCCCGTCATATAGGCCGAGGCATCCGACGCCAGGAACAGGGCGATCCGCCCGATCTCTTCCGGCTCGGCGATGCGCTTGATCGGCGTGTGGGCGAGTTCCTGCTTCATCATCGGCTCGTTGCTCCAGAGGGCCTGGCTGAACTTCGTCCGGACCACACCGGGAGCAATGCAGTTGACGCGGATGCCGAAATCGCCCAGCTCCTTGGCCATCGCCCGGGTCAGCATGCCGATCCCGGCCTTGCTGATACAGTACAACCCCAGTCCGACATCGGGGCTCACGCCGCCGACGGAGGAGATGTTGACGATGTTGCCGCCCTTCTGCTGCTGCATGACCTTGCCCACGAGCTGACTCAGGATGGTATAGCCCTTGAGGTTCGTGATCATGATCTGGTCGTACATCTTCTCGTCCATGTCGACGAGCAGGCCCATGCCGGGATTGGTGGCCGCATTGTTCACGAGAATGTCGATGCGACCGAATTCCTTCACGACGGTATCGACGAAATTTTTGATGCTTTCAACTTCCCGGTTGTGCATCGCCACCGCCAGGGCCTTTCGCCCCATGGCCCTGATCTCCTCGGCGACCTTTTCAAGATCGGCCAGCTTGCGGCTGCCGACGACGACATCGGCCCCGGCATCGGCGAGCGCCAACGCAACGGCCCTGCCGATGCCCCGGCTTCCTCCGGTGACCACGGCGACCTTTCCCTGCAACGACAGATAGGATGTATTCACACTTTTTCTCCTTTCCGAATGATTGATGGCCTCCTGGAACGCGTATCCCGTCTCGTTAGCAAAATGGATGCCACCTCTCATTTATAAATGAATCTCCGTGATTTCAAATGCTTGGCATTTAAGCCGCCCCAAAAAACGCTCGAGAGGCACAACATACGGTTTCTTGACCCTCCACATGTTGCGCGGGTGCGCGTCGGGGGTTGTCCCCCCCCCCCCAAGGGTCAGGGTCCCGGTGGCGGGCACATCCGCCTCCGGGACCCTGACGGGCGGCATGTCCGACCGCCGGGTCGAGCGATTTACCCGGTCACTTCTGGGGCGTCCGCGGCGCCTTGATCGAATCGATGATGACGAACCGTTTGGCCTTCCCGTCCGCCTTGAGGACAAGGCTGGAAAAGCTGCTCACGTGCTGCTTCGGACCGAAGGTGATGTTCGGGGAAAGTCCGCCCATGTCGAAGTTCTTGACGCTTTCGAGCCCCTTGACGAGGGTTTCGGGGTTCAGATTCCGCCCGGCCTTGCGGAGCCCCTGGCCCATGGCTTCGATGTACCCCCAACCCGCCAGATACAGATAATCCGGATACATGGGGTTGCCCAGAGTCTTGGCCGGATTGCCGTATTTCGCGTTGATCTCCTTAATGCGCTTGATCCCCGGAAGGCTCATGTGTCCCGGGGCGTAGGGCGTGACGAGCATATAGCCGTCCGCCGCCTCTCCCGTGAGGGCAAACAGCGGCGGAACACCCGTCGTGTTGTTGGAGATCAGCTGGACATCCCAGCCCATCTTGACCTTCTGCTTGATGATGGCGGCCGACTGGGGCAGGTACGTCCAGAGGACGATGGTGTCCACGTTGGCCTCCTTCATGGCGTTCATGTGCGGGGTGAAGTCGATGGTTCCGGTCTTGTACGGGGCCTCAGCCACCAGCTTGGTCTTCATGAACTTGGCCGCCGCGCGGGCCCCTTCCAGACCTTCCTTCCCGAAATCGTCGTCCTGATAGATGATCCCGATCCTGGCTTTCCTGTTTTTGCCGAGGATGTATTCGACCGCACGGGATGCCATGCTGAACTGAACCGTATGGGGGACGAAGACCCATTTGTTTCCCGGGGAGTAGAATTCCTTGTTGGCCCCATGGGGCATGAGGACGACCTGGTTCTCCTCGCACAGGGGCAAGATGGCTCTCGCCCCGGCGCTACCCAGGTTCATGGCGATGGCCAGCACCTCGTCCTTGAGGATGACCTTCTTGGCGGCGTTCATGGTCGTGGTGGGCAGGATGCCGTTGTCCTCGACGATCAGGTTGATCTTCCGCCCGTTAATGCCGCCGGTATCGTTCACCCAGGCCACATAATCCCGGAAGGCGTCCGCAATGGGCGGTCCGCCATACTTCCCCGGGCCCGAGAGGTCGACGAGACAGGCGATCTTGACTTCCTTGTCCGTCACGCCGCGCACGTCCGCCGCCCAGGCGCTGCCCAGCGACAGGCACAGGGCCACCGCCAACACAACACACCACCATTCCATTCTCGCTTTCATTTTTCCCCTCCCTTTCGTGATTGGATCATTCGATTTCGCCATCGTTCCTTCCGGTGACCGATGGCCCATGCTGGCTTCCGATGTCCGAAGAATTCCCTCTTCCCCCGGCGGAACCGCTGGTGACGGACCGACCGGGACCCCCGCCCGTCAATACTTGAAGGGCCAGGTCTTCCAGTAGACCTTGATCCGACGATAGATCCCGAAGAGGCCCTGAGGTTCGAACAGCAGCGTGAGAACGATGATGATACCGAAGATGCCCAGTTTGATATCCACGATCAGCCCGCTGAGGCTGGGATACGTTTCGCGAAAGGCGTCGGTCAGAAAAACGATGCCGTGGGGAATGCCGGTAATCAGGATGGCCCCGAGGATAGACCCCAGGATGGTTCCCATCCCGCCGAGAACGATCATGGCAATATACGCGATCGACAGGGAGATGTCGAAGTTTCCGGGAACGATCCACTTCTGGTAATGCGCCATCAGGCATCCCGCGATGCCGGCGTAGAAGGCGCTGACGGCAAAGGCCATGATCTTGTACTTCGCGAGCGAGATCCCCATGGCTTCCGCGGCGATATCCCGATCCCGGATGGCCACGAAGCACCGTCCGATCTTGGTACGGGCGAGATTCTTCGCTACAAGCGTGGCCAGGACCGCGAACGACATGATCAGAAAGAAATACTGTCGCTCCGTTTCAATCACAAAGCCCCCCGCGCCGATCTTGGGAACCGCCATTCCCATATCGCCCTTTGTGAGGTCCCAGTGGAAGAGGACGTATTCCACGATGAAGCCGAAGGCCAGCGTCCCCAGGGCCAGATAGAGGCCCTTGAGCCGGAGGGAGGGGATCCCCACGATCATCCCCAGCAGGGCGGCCATCAGACCGGAAAGGGGCAGGGCGATCACAAAGGGAAGTCCGAGCGCCCCCGTCAGGAGGCCGGTGGTGTAGGCGCCGATGGCCACGAAGGCCCCGTGTCCCAGCGAAATCTGCCCCGTGTAGCCCGTCAACAGATTGAGGCCCAGGGCGCCGATAACGGCAATGCCCATCTCGTTCAGGATGCTGAGCTGGTAGCGCGACATCAGAAAGGGAAGCGCGATCATGGCCGCCACGAAGATCGCGAGCCAGGATTTGACCCAGAGATTCTGGAACAGCGCCGTATCTTCCTGATAACTGACCTTGAAGTTCGCCATGACGGTCTCTCTACACCCTCTCCACCTTTTCCCGGCCGAAGATCCCGTGCGGCCGGACCATGAGCACGAGGATCATGATCGCGAAGGCGGCCACATCCTTGATGTCCCCGAAATGGAAGTTCCCGAGTTCCATGCCGCTCAGATAGCTCGCGGCGAGGCCTTCGACCAGGCCGATGAGGATCCCGCCCAGAATGGCGCCGCTGATGCTGTCCATCCCCCCGAGAATCGCCGCCGCCATGGCCTTGATCCCCGTATGGCTCATGGAAAGGCGGACGAAACTCTGCTCCGCGAGGAACATGCCCGCCACTGCCGCGACCAGCGCCCCCAGCGCCCAGGCCGCCATGTGGATCCGCTTCACGTTGATGCCCATGAGTCCTGCCGTATCGGGATCCTCGGCCGTCCCCCGCATGGAAATCCCCAGGAGCGAACGGTTGAAGAACAGGACAAACAGGGCGAAAAGGATGACGGATACGATAATGGTAAAAAACGAACCCTGGGCGAAGATAATCCCCCCGAGATTGAAGATCTTGTCCGTGAAGGGGGAGCGGAGCGAGTAGACGTCGTGCCCCCAGATGAGACCGGCCACACAGGCAAGGATGCTCGCGAGCCCGACAGTCACCATGATCGTCGAGAACAGGGGCTCGCCCACCATCGTCCGGAAGAAGACCTGATAGACGATTGCGCCCAGAAGCAGGCCGCCGATCAGGGCGATGAAGAAGGCATAAACATAAGACACGCCCATGAGCGTCGCGAAGCTGTAGCAGATGAAGGCCCCCACCATGGCCAGTTCTCCCTGGGCAAAATTGATGACGCCCGTCGATTTGAAGATGAGGACGAACCCCAGGGCCAGCAGGGCGTAAATGGCCCCCATGGACAGGCCGTTCAACAGGATCTCCAGAATTTTCTCCATGCATCCACCCGCCTTCCTGATCCGGACGTCACGACCGCGGTCTCAGCGTCCCGCGTACATCGCCTCGATTTCCTTTTGGAACCGCTCTTCGATGATTTTGCGTTTCACCTTCTGCGTCGCCGTCAGCTCCTCGTCGTCCTGGTCCAGCTCCTTCTCCAGGATCTTGAATTTCTTGACGGTCTCCACCTGGGCGAGACCTTCGTTGGCGGCATGGACCTCTTCCTTGATCAGGTCGTATACGGCCGGATTCTCCGCCAGGCTCCGATAGGTCGTAAAGGGGATCTTGTTCTTCTGCGCCCAGTTCCCCACGTTGTCGTAATCGATCTGGATGAGGGCGGTGATAAAATTGCGGCGATCCCCGATGACAATGGCCTCCTTGACATAGGTGCTGCACTTGAGCTTGTTTTCGATCTCCGAGGGAGAGATGTTTTTCCCCCCGGAGGTGATGATGATGTCCTTCTTGCGGTCGACGATGTAAAGATGGCCGTCCGCGTCGAGTTGGCCGATGTCACCCGTATGGAACCAGCCGTCGGGAAGGACATCGTGGGTCGCCGCTGGATCGCGGTAGTATCCGACAAAGATCGAATCCCCGCGAAGCAGAATCTCTCCGTCCTCGGCCAGCTTGATCTCCAGCGCACGGCAGGGCTCGCCCACGGAGCCGTGCTTGATTTGGCCCCGGGGACCGGAAACCGTCCCCGCCGTTTCCGTAATCCCGTACATTTCGATCGTCCGTACGCCCAATATTCGGAAGAAACTGAGGATTTCTGGTGCAATGGGGGCGCCGCCGCTCATGAGGCAACGGCAGTTGAGCATTCCGATCTTGTCCCGGATGGCACGGAAGATGAAGAGATAGCCCAGGGCATACAGGAGCCGCCAGCCCCAAGGAACCGGCGCGCCGCTCATTTCAAACTGCGAGACGCGACGCCCGACCGGTTGCCAGGCCCGATACATCCAATGCTTGAACCACGTTGAATCCCCCATCCGGATTTGGACGCTCGAGTGGAGCTTTTCGAGGATGCGGGGGACGGCGGCAAAAAATGTCGGGCCGATTTCCTGAATGTTCTGCTGGACCGTATCGATCGACTCGGCAAAGTTGACCGTGTAGCCGAACACCAGGGGCATCGCCATGGACAGGTTTCGCTCCAGGATATGGCACAGCGGCAGATAGGAAAGCAGGGTATCCCGATCCGTAAAGCGCAGGATCGGCTGCAGGCCGTTGACGATCTGGTGGATGATGTTCCGGTGCGAAATCATGGCGCCCTTGGGATGCCCCGTGGTACCCGAGGTATAGACGATAAAGGCCACGTCCTCGGGTCGGGTCGCTGCCACGAGCCGGGAAAAGCGCTCCGGGTCCTGACGGGCCGCCTCGCGGCCGGCCGCTTCCACCTCCCGATAGCTGACGATGAGGGGCTCCTCGTAATGGCGCAGCCCCTTCATGTCGATCACGATGATCTTCGCAAGCCGGGACAGCGACTCCTTGGCCGCGAGCACCTTATCCGCCTGCTCCTGGTCCTTGACGACCACGAACCGGGATTCGGAGTGATCGAGGATATACCGGACCTGGTCGGCCGAATTCGTCGGATAGATGCCGACCGCCACGCCGCCCACGCCCTGGATCGCGAGGTCGGTAAAGATCCACTCCGGGCAGTTCTCTCCGAGGATCGAGACCTGGTCCCCCTTTGTCATGCCCAGCGCTACAAGGCCCAAGGAGAAGGCCTCGACCTTGTCCCGGTAGGTGTTCCATGAGATTTCCTGCCAGATGCCCTTGTATTTCTCCCGCATGGCGACCCGCCCCCCATAGAGCCGGGCCTTCTCCAAGAGGAGTTTCGGCAGCGTGGTCTCTACCCTCTCCATGAATCCCTTTCCCCCAACCGGTCGGGACAAGGCAACGGTCCGCTTGACGTCATCCCGCCTCCCCGAGGTACGCCTGGACCACCCCGGGATTTCTGCTGACTTCCCCCGGAACACCCTCGGCGATTTTGGTGCCGAAATTCAGGACCGTCACGCGATCGGACAGGTCCATCACGAGGCCCATGTCATGTTCGATGAGGATCACCGTGATGTCCCTCTCCTCGTTGATGTCGATGATGTACCGCGCCATGTCCTCGCGCTCTTCGAGATTCATGCCGCTCACGGGCTCGTCGACCAGCATGAGCTTCGGCTTCATGGCCAGGGCCCGGGCCAGTTCCACTCGCTTCTGCAGGCCATACGACAGACTCCCGACCGGCGATTTGCGCACCGGCTGCAGATCGAGAAACTCGATCACGTCTTCGACTTCGTCGCGATTCTGAACCTCTTCCCGAAGACAGCGGCCGAGGTAAACGGCGGCCCCGATCAACCCGTACTTCATGAGGTGGACGCGCGCCGACATCAGATTGTCGAGGACGGTCATCCCCTTGAACAGGGCGATGTTCTGAAAAGCCCTGGAAATTCCCAGTTGCGCGATCCGGTCGGGCTTGAGGCCGATCAGTTCGCGGCTCTCAAAGCGGATGCTGCCCGTTTTGGCCCGGTAAATCCCGCTGATGCAGTTGAAGATGGTGGTCTTCCCGGCCCCGTTCGGTCCGATGATGGAATAGATCTCGCCCTTCTTGACCCCGAAGGAAACACCACGAATGGCCTGAATCCCGCCAAAACTCATGGACAGATCCGCGATCTCAAGCTGAAGGGAGGCCTCTTGATTCATGACAGCCATCGTTTCCGTCTCTTGTAATGTTTGACGTCCCGGAAGCTCTTTTTGGTGCCCACATCCGTCAGCCCCAGGTAAAATTCCTTGATGTCCCGATTTTCGCGAAGCACGTCGCTGGGACCTTCCATCACGATCCGACCGGTCTCCATAATATATCCATAATGGGCGATCGACAGGGCCACGTTGGCGTTCTGCTCCACCAGCAGGATGGCCACCCCCCGCTCCCGGTTGATATGGCCGATGATGTCAAATATTTCTCTCACGACCAGGGGCGCCAGTCCGAGGGACGGTTCGTCCAGCATGATCAGCCGGGGCTCGGCGATGAGGGCCCGGGCGATGGCCAGCATCTGCTGCTCCCCGCCGCTGAGATAGCCGGCCTGCTGCCGACGTCGTTCCTTGAGAATCGGGAAATAGTTGAAGACCATCTCCTCGTTGCGAATGAAGTTTTTTCTCTCCTTCAGGGCATAGGAACCGATGAGGATGTTTTCTTCCACCGTCAGTTCGGCAAAGATGCGGCGTCCTTCCGGGACCTGTGAGATGCCCAGGGAGACCACCTCGTGTGGCTCGAGGGCGCCGATGTCCCGGCCGTCGAACTCCACCTTTCCGTCCTCGATCTTAAGGTCGATGGCTTTTCGGATTCCGGAGACGGTGTTGATCGTCGTGGTCTTGCCGGCGCCGTTGGCGCCGAGGAGGGCGACGATGCGTCCCGCCGGAACCTGGAGGGAAATGCCCTTCAAGGCCAGAATGATGTCGTTATAGGTGGTTTCGAGATTGGTGACCCTCAGCACCAGACCCCCCTGGTTCCCATCGGAAAATGTCAACGCCTGACGCACAATCCGTCCGATGATCCTGTCCCCCGTTGGATGAAGGCCGATGGCCCAAGGCACCCGCCGACAACCCCGAAAGACCGGGGCGTCTCCCGGACCACCTGTTTCTGGAAGGCGGGATCGGCCTGTCTTCTGGATCTATCATTCCACGCAATATTGAAGCCAAATATGTCAACCACTTGTTCTCATTAATTAAAATTGAACTTTGTCCCTCACGGACACCCGGGGGACCAGGTCAATTGCGCAACATATTGTTTTTGGCCATCGGGATGTTGTGCACTGATCCTTCCCCCGCCTGGCCGAGGGTGTCGTTCCAGCGGCACCCCATGGGAAAAACCGACGGCCCGGAGAGGTCGAACCACCATGGAACCCGGGGTCATTCCTCCTGCGGGTTTCATTCGGCAACCGGCGTTGCCGGAGGCACAGGCATGTAAATTGCGAGTTATCCAACAGGCAAATTCAGGGCCGACGGTGTCGAAGCATGATCTACATCAAGGAAAAGTTTGTCGATGACCGCACAATCGTCATGAAGGTGGACGGGGTACTGGACCAGGACGCCTCCGCCGTTCTCAACCATACATGCCAGAACCGCCTTCAGACAAAATACAGCATCATCCTCAATCTGGAGGGTCTCATCCACATTACCCGCGAGGGGAGAACCTTTCTCCAGCAGGTTCAGGACGGGATCCGTTTGGAGAATATTCCGGATTTCGTAAAGCTCGAACACTGAAGCCCTCCCCTCCCCCGCCCCAATCCGCCGCAATCCCATCACGGCCGGATAACGCCGTCCGGGGCAGGGTCCTTGATTGAGTTCACGTCTTGTGATAGCGTTCGGATCAGGTTCAAATCGCTGCCGTCCGTTTCGGCCGGCAACCGTTGCCCGCGGGTTTTTCAGGGGTAAAGGAGACCGGAAACGTGGAAACCCATCCCGTGCAGAACGACTACCAGCGCTTGCTGGCCACCGCGGCGCTTTTTCAGGAGACCTTTTCGATCGACTGGCTGATGGATCTCTTTGCGGACAGGAAACCTTCCGAAATCCTTTCCCTGCTCGCCAACGGCGTCGGTGAGGGTGTGCTGTGCCAGGAGGGTCCGGGTCAGTACCGCTTTTCGCATCCCAAGAAGAAGGACGGCTGGAAGCAGCGCCTTTCCGAACAGGAAGAGACGATTGCGCACGGTTTCATCGCGGACATCCTGATGCGCCAGTTGCCGGACGACGATCAGAAGGCCCACGCCTTGGCCCATCACCTCATCCATATCGTCAACGACACGGAACGGTGCCAATACCTGACCGCCGCCGGCGATCTTCACCTGAACGCCTTTCGGGCCGAAGACGCCCTTCAGTGCTACACCAAGGTTCTCGACGACCTCTCGACCCGGCACGGCGAGGATGAGGACCGCCTGTTTGCCCGAACCGCCATTCAGTACTCCAAGGTTTCGACCGCCCGCCATGACACCGCTCAGGTCCTCGCCATCCTGCAGGCGGCCCTGGAAAGGGCGGAAAAGCGCAACCTGCAGAGCACCCAGGCGATTCTCAAGATGCACATGGCCAAGAACGAGTGGCTCCGTTCCCGCTATGACAGCGCCATGCATTACTTCGATCAGGGCTGGGCCCTGGCCAAGGAACTGAACGAACCGAGATTGATGCGCTCGGCGATGAATTTCTCCACCTTTTTCCTGTACTGGCAAGGACGCTTCAAGGATGCCATCCAAATCTACGAACAGTCCGTTTCCGACATCGAAAACTATCCCCGGGAAAGTTTCAATCTGTTGGCCAATATCACCATCGGCTACTGCTACGCCCAGATCGGCCAGGTGACGCAGGGGCTGGGGATGCTGGACGCCATCCGGAACCACTGCCTGGAGCGGGGGGATCTCTACCTGGCGTGCCATACCGCGGGAAACATCGGCAACATCCTGCTCGACATCGGCAGGCGGGAAGACGCCCTGTCCTTTCTGGAAACCTCGGGGCGGGAAGCGAAGAAATCCCATAACGACTGGGTCGGGATGTCCGTCAACATCAATCTGTCCTACCTCTACTACCTTCGGGGCGACACGAAACCGGCCGTCCGGCACCTCAAGGATTTTCTGCAGCAAAGCAAGAAAGTCCAGGCCACCGTATACCTGTACCCGTACCTGCTGGAACTTTGTCTCGCCATGAAGACGGGCAAGCTGCCCCAGATCGACGGTCTCTCCCTCGAGAAGGAAATCAACGTCCTGATCAAGGGGAAGAATATCTTTCTCAAGGGGGTGGCCTATCGGTTCCTCGCCATTGTCCGGAAGATGGAAGGCGCCCCCCCGGAGGAGATCATCCCCATTCTGAACAACGCCGTCCGGTGGCTGGACGAGGCGGGGCATCAGATCGAGCTGTCCAAGACACGCCTGGAACTGGCCCGCCAATACCTGGCCGGCGGGGAGGAGGACAAGGCGCAGGAACTGATGCAGATCACGAGCAAGATCCTCGCCACGTTCAACGAAGAGATGGTTCCGGACGACCTTCGGGCCCTGATCAAGAACCGGCCGGTGGGGGAAAGCCTCCTGAAGGAGATTATCAAGCTGGGTCATGAAGTGGTCACCATCCGCGACAACAAGGATCTGATCCAGCACATCATCACCACCCTGAACCGGATCACCGGCGCCGAGCGGGGGGCCATCTTCCTTTTCGAGGATGGGCGTTCGCCCCGGAAGCTCCTCCTCCGGGCCTCCAAGAATTTGACCCAGGAGCAGATCAGCCATGAGAACTTCGCCTCCTCCATGAAGATGATCGACGATGTCGCCGCGACCGGCCAGGGAAGAATCTTCGAGGCGGACCTGGAAAACCAGGCCCTGTCGGCCGGCGAAATCATCCGCTCCCGCATCTGCGTCCCCATGATCCTGAGGGATAAGACCGTGGGGGTGCTCTACCACGACAACCGGCTTCTGAGCAGCGCCTTCAAGGAATCCGACCTCGATCTCATCTCCTACTTTGCGGCGTGGGCGGCCTTCGCCCTGGACAACGTCAGCGCCTACGAAGAAATAAAGCGCCTGAACCGAAAGCTCTGCGAGGAGAACCTGTACTACAAGGAAGAGCACCTGAAGAACCTCCACTTCGAGGACATCGTTGGCGAGAGTTCAGGCATCAAACATGTCCTGAGCCAGGTGGAGCAAGTCGCCCAGACGGACGCCACCGTCATGATCGTCGGAGAAACCGGCGTGGGCAAGGAACTGGTTGCCCGGGCCATCCACCGCCACAGCGCCCGGCGGGACAAGCCCTTCATCCGGGTCCATTGCAGCGCGTTGCCCGAGAGCCTGATTCCCAGCGAGCTGTTCGGCCATGAAAAGGGGTCCTTCACGGGGGCCATTCGGCGGCGTCTGGGCAGGTTCGAGCTGGCCGACGGCGGGACCCTGTTCCTGGACGAGATCGGCGACATCAGCCCGGACATCCAGGTCCGCCTGCTGAGGGTCCTGCAGACCAAGGAGTTCGAGCGGGTCGGTGGATGCGAAACCTTGCGTTCCGACTTCCGCCTCATCGTCGCCACGAACCGCAACCTGGAAGGGCTGGTCAAGAATCAGACCTTCCGCTCCGATTTGTACTACCGACTGGCCGTGTTCCCCGTCTATGTGCCCCCCCTGAGGGAGCGGAAAGAAGACATCCCCCGGCTGGCGTATTACTTCCTGAGGATTTACTCCCAGAAGCGGGGGAAGGAATTTTCCAGGATCACCGAGGCGGAGATGGAGAAGCTCATCCAGTACGACTGGCCGGGAAACGTCCGCGAACTGGAAAACATCATCGAGCGCGGAACGATTCTCTCGTCCGGTCCGATCTTCAATGTTCCGGAACTGGGTGCCGTGCAGCACCCGGAAACCGGACCCCGCAAGGACGTTATCACCCTGCGCGACAACGAACGGCGCCATATCCTCTGGGCGCTGGAGAAAACGGCTTGGAAAGTCCGCGGGAAGGGTGGTGCGGCGGAGCTTCTGGACATTCCGCCCTCCACGCTGGCCTTCCGGATGAACAAACTGGGCATCAAAAGAACCCCGGCCGCCCCGGTTCAGCCCTAGGATCTTGATTTTTTGCTTGACATTCACCCGCGATCTGAATATGAGTTATCGAATATCCATCATTTGATTGAATCGTGAAATGGAATAGAGCGGTGGAGTGCGCCGCCTCGATCGCTGAAAATTACTGTAGGGAGGGAAACGTATGTCCAGCCAGTTGAGGTACGCCGAGGTTTACGAACAATCCATTCACCAGCCGGAACTTTTCTGGGGTCAGGCAGCGGAAGAGATCCAGTGGACGAAACGGTGGGACCGGGTGCTCGACGACAGCAACAAGCCGTTTTATCGCTGGTTTGCCGGCGGGGAACTGAACACCTGCTTCAATGCCTTGGATTATCAGGTGGCGTCGGGTCGCGGTGAGCAGGCCGCCATCATCTACGACAGCCCCGTCACCGGAACCGTCCGGAAGATCAGCTATCGGGAGATGCTGGATCAGGTTGCGAAATTCGCCGGCGTCCTGACCGCTCAGGGCGTACGCAAGGGCGATACGGTCATCATCTACATGCCCATGATCCCGGAGGCCGTCATGGCGATGCTGGCCTGCGCCCGCATCGGCGCCGTTCATTCCGTCGTCTTCGGCGGCTTCGCCCCCAACGAACTGGCCATCCGCATCAACGACGCCAAGCCGAGGCTGATCGTGACCGCCTCCTGCGGCATCGAGGGGAAAAAGACCATCCCCTACAAACCCCTCCTGGACGAGGCCGTCAAACTCGCCGATCATAAACCGGAGAAGTGCATCATCTATCAGCGCCCCCAGGTAACGGCGGAGCTCACGCCCGGCCGCGATCTGGCTTGGGACGCCGTGATGGCCGACGCCAAAGCGGTTCCCTGCGTCCCCGTCGCCGCCACGGACCCCCTGTACATCCTTTACACCTCCGGGACCACGGGCCGTCCCAAGGGGGTCATGCGGGACAACGGCGGTCATGCCGTGGCCCTCAAGTGGTCGATGAAGCACATCTACGACATCAAGCCGGGTGAGGTGTACTGGGCGGCCTCCGACGTGGGCTGGGTGGTCGGCCATTCCTATATCGTCTATGCCCCGCTTTTGACCGGCTGCACCACGGTGCTCTATGAAGGGAAGCCCGTCGGCACCCCCGATCCCGGCGCCTTCTGGCGGGTCATCTCCGAGCACGGCGTCTCCGTCCTCTTCACCGCCCCGACGGCCTTCCGCGCCATCAAGAAAGAAGATCCGCAGGGGACCTATCTGAAAAAGTACGATATCCGTTCCCTCCGCTACCTCTTCCTGGCCGGGGAGCGCCTCGATCCGGACACCTACCACTGGGCGAGCGACATGCTCAAGATCCCCGTGGTGGATCACTGGTGGCAGACGGAAACGGGCTGGGCTATTGCGGCCAACTGCATGGGCGTCGAGCCCTTCCCCATCAAGGCGGGCTCCCCCACCAAGCCGGCGCCCGGGTACAACGTGAAGATCACGGATTTCCGCGGCGAGGAGCTTCCCAACGGACAGGAGGGCTATGTCGTCATCCGCCTGCCCCTGCCCCCCGGCTGCATGCCCACCTTGTGGAAGGACGACGAACGTTTCCTGGAATACGTCAACAAGATCCCCGACTGCTACGTCACGGGAGACGGCGGTTATTACGACGAGGACGGCTATATCTTCATCATGGGGCGGATCGACGACGTCATCAACGTGGCGGGACACCGCCTATCGACCGGCGCCATGGAAGAGATCGTCTCCAAGCACAAGGACGTGGCGGAGTGCGCCGTCCTGGGCGTTCAGGATACGTTGAAGGGCGAAGTGCCGCTGGGGTTCGTCGTACTCAAGGCAGGCAGCGACCGAGATCCGGCGGAGATCGAGCAGGAACTCGTCCGGATGGTCCGGGACGAGATCGGCGCCGTGGCCTGTTTCAAGCAGTGCGTCGTCGTCAAGGCCCTCCCGAAAACCCGGTCCGGCAAGATCCTCCGGAGCACCATGCGCAAGATCGCCAACGGCGAGGACTTCGATGTCCCGTCCACCATTGAGGACGCCTCCGTCCTCGGGAGCATCACCGACGCCGCGCAGAAGATCGGCTACGGGAAGAAATGACGGGACAGCGGGGAACCCCGATCCAGACGGGCGCCCCGGTCCTTTTCCAACCCGACCTCCCCGCTTCGCCTGGGGTGGGGCGGGAACCCCCGAACATCCGCGGGACACGCTTCCGGGATCCGTCTCCCGAAGCCGCCGAAGGATAGAAGGCTTAATCCCTGACTGGAAACACCCCCGCCTCACGAACGAGGCGGGGGCGTTTTTGACTTCATTTTTCGGGCCGTGATTACGCGGCGGTGATCTTCCCCTCCGCCTTCAGCGCGGACTTCAGCTCCTTCTTGAGGATCTTGCCCAGGATGTTCTTGGGCAGCGCCGTCCGGATATCCACGTATTTCGGAACTTTATATGAGGCCATGTTGGCCCGGCACCAGTCTTTGAAGGCCTCTTCCGTCAGCGCCTGACCGGGATGGAGCACGAGGCAGGCCATCACCTCCTCGCCGTAGATCGGGTCGGGCGACCCGACGACCGCAACCTCCATGACCTGGGGATGGCGGTAGATGATGCCTTCCAGTTCCTTGGGATAGATGTTCTCACCGCCCCGGATGATCATCTCCTTCTTCCGGTCCACGATGAATAGGTACCCCTCCTCGTCCTTGTAGGCCATGTCCCCGGTGTGAAGCCATCCGCCCCGCAGGGTCTGGGCCGTCTCCTCCGGCTTGTTGAAGTAGCCCTT
>JALNWL010000014.1 GCA_023230905.1 Syntrophales bacterium | reverse complement strand
TCAAGGAAAAGGACTGGTCCAGGCGGATGCCCCACTCGGACGTCGCGTTCGGCTGGATCATCTGCCCCGAAGGAAACAGCCGCGAAGGCTCGGTATATTTATCCTCACTGAAACGAACGTAACCCCCGTAGGCCGTCAACCTCGGGAAGAGCACCGACAGGGCCTTGTCTTTCGTCAGGCCGGTGATGGCGACGTTCTCCTCGGAGATACGAATCTTCTCGGATTGTTGCAGCGCGATCCGACAAAGGTCCTGTAGGGTATAGGTTTCCGCCCACAGGAGTACGGGCGAACCGACGAGCGCCGCCAACACGGCCAGCATCGCCCATCCGCGTCTCGTGAATCTCGTCATGCTCCTCCTCTTCCATTCCATCCGCCGTCTGCGGTCGGTCGATCCTGTGGAGCCAGTCCGGGTTTCAGGTGATTCCTTTATTTTAATAAGCAGTTGTGGCCTTTGAGGCGCACCACATTGCCGAAGCTGACCCTTAATGTCAAGGGAATTCTTCTCCGACGGGTCGTTGTTCCGCCCGCGCGGCGGCACCCTGCCAGTGTCAGAAGTTCCGATCGCCCCTCCGCGATATTTCATTGACACGAAAAAACCATCCCGTGGATTTGCTGCTTCTGGATATAATTATGGACTCAGGAATAGGCGGTCTGGATACTTACATAAAGGCTCGGGAGATTAATCTGCGGCAGAAGGCTATTATCGCCAGCGGTTTTTCGGAGTCGGAGCAGGTGCATAAGGCTCCGGAACTGGGCGCCGGAACCTACGTGAGAAAGCCTTACGTCATCGAAAAGCTGGGTATGGCCGTGCGAAAAGAGCTGGATCGGAAATAGTCTGTGGCGCAACCCAAGACAGGCCCGCGCAGATATAGCGCCGCCTGTTTATTACTTCTCCCGCGTTTATCTCCGAAAATCACTTGCGGCCAGCAAGCTGCGGCGTCTGTTCATTGTTGTACTGCTTGCGCGCGATGCGTTCCACCTGGGGCTTGATGTAGTCAAAGAGGTCCTCTTTTTTGATCGAGCCGTCCTGTTGAATCACATTTTCATCCTTGATGCCTTTGAGCAGGAAATAGGTGAATAACCCGTGCCCCTTTTCATCATAGGTTGAGCTGATTTGTTCGCCTGATGAGGCGGAAAGAACCGTAATATTGGCCGACAGAGATAGATTGGCTTGAATATTCATCACAAGAGGACGCGCGCCTTTAGCAATGACCGACCTCCCTCCCGCTCCCGAAAAACAGGAATCCAGAGCGACTACAGTTTCCCGGGCCGGAAGTTTGCCCAGAGCCTCGTACATTCTTTTCAAAGAATATCCCGTTTCGGCGATAAACAGGGGGTCGCCGTCGTAGGGAACCAGGTAGGCATCGCCAGTTTTGGTATTCGGGGCGCCGTGGCCCGAATAATAGATAAAGACCGACCCGCCTTTTTCGACATTGTTCGGCAGCCACTTTTCAAAATATTTAACGAAGTCGCCCAGGGCGGCATGTTCATTGGTGAGCATGACGATATTTTCTTCCGGGTAGCCGATCACTTTGGATAAATATTCGTTCACAAGCCTGGCATCGCTTACAGCAAAATCGGCCCGAGGCAGTTTCTGGCGGTAATTTTCTATGCCGATTACGATAGCATAGGCGTTTTTATTTAGTTTGGCTTTACTTGCCGGGAGTTCGTCAATATCCGATTTGGCCGCAGACACGGCTTTTTCCGCCAGCGGGGGCGGGGCAGACGGCGTCTGGGCAATCGGTGAGGTTCTAACCGTAACGTAGCCGCTGCAAAATATTTTAAGGCCACCGTTGACCTTGAAGAAGAGAGGACCTTCTTCCGGGGCGGTTAATTCAATACCCCGGCCAATGGCAAAAGGATCTCCCTGCTCTCCGATCATTCCGACCAGAAGCGAACCGCTTCCCGCTATGTATTCTCCGCCGCAGATAGCCGAATTGCCCACGCCGTCCGGCCCGGTAAATCCGCAGATCGGCCCCAGGGACCACCGTCCGGAAGCGGAAATTTTATATTTAGATCCCTTCCTAACCACTAATCCGGAATTTTCCCAGTCGGAAGCGGCGGCGGATACTTTGGTGACAATTTCCGGCGTTGCCTCAGTGGCCGGTTCTCCACAAAAAACGTCTACCGGAATCAGGGCGCACATCAGCAGCAAACCGCAAAGAATATATTTACGCATAGAGACGGTTTTCATCTTTATTTGCCTTTGCGTTCAGATAATTTTTTTTGATAAGAACTTGCTTTCGAGTGGCTAAAGAATAACGACAGCCTTCTTGTGCGTCAAGAAAAATCTATCGCAACCTGTTGTGGTGCTTTGGGTTCGGGTATTGGCTTCTGGAAGAAGGGAGAGGGAAGAATGGCACGAGGGATGTTGTGTTCCCTGATCGAAGGCGTCGATGAGGGGTTTTTAGGTGAAAAAGGACGGACCCCACCGGTATTCTCGACCGGGCGAGGAATTATACGTAAGCCTCCCGGGGATAAATGGGATCCCCATAGACGGGGCTGTCGCGAGAGAGGTGATCACGCGCGCCCTCAATGGCTGACAGCGCGGGAGGAGGCGCATGGGCCTTCGCGGGAAGCCGTGAGCGAGATTCCCAGAGACCGAGATGTTGCAGGATGGCCTTGATGATCTCCTGATCCTCGGTAAAGACGTTTGCAGCAGAATGCCAACAGGTATTCGTGATTGCAGTCCTTGCATTTCACCCGGGCAAAGCCGTTTCGCAGCACGCCGCAATCCAGGAATCGGCAGATGACTTCGCGGACATAGGGTCGGAAGAAACCATAGGGGCGTTCAAATCGCTCTTCGTAGCACTGTGCAAGAGCGCCGAGAGGACCCCGTTGGCCGCGCGTGACCGGATCCCCGAGTAGATCCGCTACTCCACGTCCACCGAGCTGGTCTCGACCGATTCAGAATCCGGATTGGCCGTTGCGGGCGTCATTGTCCCGCCGCACGGCGGCACCCTGCCGGCGTCGGACGTTCCGATTACCCGTCCCCGTATATTTCATTGACACGAAAAACCCTTTCCACGATAATGGGCGCCGCCTGCGGGAAAGACATCGCTTTCCGACCGCGGCTTGCGGCGACCGATCGGGGGAATTGCCCCCGAGGACCGCCCGATGAGAGAAGCCACCCGGACTTTCCGGTCACGCATGGATGCCCGCAAAGGAGTGCCTCTATGACCGAAGACCCGACACCGACACCACGGTCGTGGGATCCGGCTCTCGACTACGACCTCCTGCAGATCGACCCCGACTGCTCTCCGGCCGAGCTGCATTTTGCCTATGAAAAAATGATCGCCGCCTGGGACCCGGACCGTTTCCCCCACGTCCAATCCTGGAAAGAGACGTCGGAAAAGAAGCAGAGTGAAATCCGGGAGGCCTATGATCGACTCCGCGTTTTGCATGCGTCGCGCGAGACGGCCACTCCGGAAGATCCGTCCCGGCCCGAACCGAGTCCGACCATCCTGTCCGTCCCCGTGAATCCGGGCCGGGACGACGAGGACCCTCCCGGGGGAAACGATATCCCGCCCCGGAAAACCGTCCAAGCGCGTTTGGGGACCGCGGTCCGGCGCCGTCCAGGGCTGATGGCCGCGGTCGCCGGGGCTGGACTCCTCTTGATCCTCGTTCTCCTTTGGCCCAGCCTTTACCATTATGAGACCGTCCGACTGGACGGAAAGGACTACCCGCTCCGCATCAACCGCCTGACGTCCCGCGCCCAGTACTCCGACGGCCGGCAGTGGCTCGATCCGCCCCTCCCGGCGGCCGCGCTCCCCGTAACGGCTCTCCCGGCCGAACCGCTTGAGCAGGCGGCACCCCCTCCCCCACCCGTCGCACCCTTCGTCGCCGCGCCGGCGGCGGAACCCCCTGCCGTCGCGACCCCACCGGTAAAAACCGTCACGATGCCCCGGGAGAAACCCACACCCGGCCCCGCGATCGAGACGGCGCCCGCGGCAGATCGAACCCGCGCCAAAGCCGTACCCAAAGGGCGCTACGGCATCCAGGTCGGCGCCTATCCGGAAACGGCGAAGGCCGAGGCGCAGGCGAATGCGCTGCGGGCAAAGTACCCGACGGCGCGGGTCGAAGTGATCCGCATCGAGGGAAAGGGACCGTGGTATCGGGTTCTCGTCGGCCGTTTCGAAAACCGCGACGATGCCCTCCGGTATCTCAAGGATCATCGGATTGGTGAGGCATATCCCGGCAGTTTCGTTCAGACCTCCACCCGCCCGTGAGCGTCGCTGGGCCCGGTGGCTTATCCTGCTTCTGGCGGGGATTCCCCTGTGCGCCTGCGCCCCGGCGCCCGTCTGCACCGTCTCGACGGCCCCGGGCGCGATCGGAACATCTGGCGTATCCCCGGCACGCGTCCTGATCCTCTACCAGAGCACCTACGGCAGCACGAAACAGTACGCGGACTGGATCCACCGGGAGATCCCCAGCGTGATGGTGGATCTCGAAGCGTGTCCGACGACGGATTTCGGGCCGTACGACGTAATCGTGTTCGGCAGCCCCGTCCGCACCGGCCGGATTGTCGTGGCGCCTTTCATTGCTTCGTCCTGGTCCGCCATCGGGGGAAAGTCCGTCGTTCTGTTTACCGTGTCCGGCACCCCCCCGGATCACCCCGTGCTCCGGGCCCTCTACAAGGTCAGCCTGCCCGCGGACATCCGGAAGGACATCCGGCATTTCCCCCTCCATGGCCGCATGGTTCACCGGACCCTGAGCGCCCGGGACCGGGCCTTGGTGTCCGTGGGCCGGGCGATCCAGAAGGATGAAGTCCTGAGAAAATTCATGCAGGAAGATTTCGATGGGGTGAAGCGGGAAAACCTCGCTCCGCTTCTAAAGCATCTCCGGGACTTGTTGCGTCTTTTCCCGGATTGCACCCGATCAAGTCGTCCGCCCCTCCGCCTCGGCCAAAACGCCGCCAGGGTCACGCATTGACCACCACCCGCCTGACCGGGATGGACCCGTCGCTCGTCCCCATGGCCTCGTGCGCCGCCATAAGCAGAAGATGGAGCCGATTCACGGCGTTGATCTCGCTGGCCCCGGCGTCCATGTCGAGGAAGAGGAGATTCACGTCCGGATACAGGGCTCTCAGACGCTTTTCGATTCCCTTGCCCGTAATGTGGTTGGCGAGGCACCCGAAGGGCTGCAGGCAGACAATGTGTCGAACGCCGTGGGAGATCATGGCGATCATCTCCGCCGTCAGGAGCCAGCCCTCCCCCGCCTGGTTGACCAGACTGATGGCCCGGCGGGTTTCCCGGGCGAGGTCGCGGAGATCGTGGGCGGGGCGATTGTAGCGGAACCCCTCCAGGACCGCCTCCACCTGCCGCAAACGGAAGCGGATCAGGGGATTCAGGAGGGCGAGCATGAGGCGTTCCGCGCCGCCCATCCGCCTGAGGACGGCACGGCGGTTGAAGTCCTCGTTGATGAAATGCTGCAGGAAAAATCCCGCCAGAGACGGCATCACCACCTCCACACCGCGTTCCACAAGCCAGGAGACCAGGTGGTGGTTGGAAAAGGCGTTGTGTTTGACGAATATCTCGCCCAGGACCCCGACAACGGGCAGTGCACGGTCATGGACGGGAACCGCGTTGAAGACTGCGACCGCCTCGCGCAGCAGGCGCAGCAGCACCGAAAAGCGGCCCTGCGCCAGACCCTCCTCCATCCGTTCGAGGTATGCGGTGTGCACGCGCGTCGCCTCTCCGGGTGAGCGCTCCCGGGCAACGGTCGCCAGGTACAGGCGAGCCAGGGCGTCCGCAAAAACCAGCGTCAGAGACAGTTTCTGCAGGAGCTTTTTCCGGTCGATGCCGAACCCGGAGGGCGTCTGGCCGTCGAGGGTGGAAAAAGACAGGATCGGCACGTCTTCGCATCCGGCCGCATCCAGGGCCTTGCGCAGCAGGGGCAGGTAATTGGAGGCGCGGCACTGTCCGAACGTCTGGGTGAGAAGAACAGCCGTTCGCGAGGGATCGTACCTGCCGGAACGGAAAGTGTTCACGATGTCCCCGATCACGAGGAGCGCGGGATAGCACATGTCGTTGTTGACGAAGCGCAGCCCCGTCTCCACCGCGTCGCGTTCCTGGGGCGGAAGGACCGCTAAGCGGCACCCGAAGGACTTAAACACGACAGGCAAAAGCGGGGAATAGAAGGGAGAAAACCAGGGCACGAGGATCGTCCGTTCACGGTCCGAGACGCGGTATCGGCGCTCCGCCGGCATGACGGTCGCCGGGCTTCGGCCCTCCTCCCGGCGGTCCGCCTCGACCTGCAGAAGGGAGCGCAGGCGGATCTTCACGGCCCCCAGATTCGTGATCTCGTCCATCTTGATCAGCGTATGGAGCTTCCCCCCCCGGCGTGCGATCTCCCGGGCCTCGTCGGCGATCACGGCGTCCAGTCCGCAGCCGAAGGAGGTCATCTGAACCATCTCCACCCGACGGCGGCCTGCGACGAACTTCGCCGCGGCGAGGATCCGGTTTGCATAGCCCCACTGGGTGAGGATCCGGCTGTCGCCGAGCGTGTGCTCCTCCGTGAGCGGGAGGACGTCCTCGGGGATCACATCGCACCCCCAGGACGCGAGGAGTTCGGGGATGCCGTGATTGATGAGCGGATCGGCGTGGTAGGGCCGGCCCGCCAGTACGATGACAAGCCGGTCGTCCCGTTCCGCCTGCTCCAGGATGGAGGCCGCCCGGTCCTGCAGCAGGCGCTTCTTTTCCCGGGCCACATCGAGCGCGTGTTCCACGGCCCGGAAGGCCTGACGGGACCCGACGCCCAGCGGACGGACGAAGGCGGCGAGCTGCCGCTTGAGGAGACCCGCGTCCCGGAAACTGACCGCCGGGCTGTCAACGGGGACGCCGTGCCGGCCTTCCGGGTCAATGGCGCTTTTGATCACGTCGGGATAACCGGTCACCACCGGGCAGTTATAACTGTTCCCGGCACGGTCGTCCACCTGGTGCTCGTACACCACCTGGGGGAAGAAGATCCGCTCCACGCCCTTCCCGAGCAGGTTCAGGATATGCCCATGCGCGAGCTTGGCGGGGAAGCAGACGTTGTCCGACATGACCGTGCCGACCCCCGCCTCGAACAGAGGCATGCTGGAGGGGTCGGACAGCACGACGCCGAAACCGCAGTCCGTGAGGAAGGTGATCCAGAACGGGGCGTTCTCGTACAGGTTGAGCACCCGGGGGAGGCCGAATGTCGGCCGGCCCGGCGCGGCCGCCATGGGGGAGCCGTCGAACAGGGAGCGGAGCTTTTCCTCGAAGAGATTCACGCCCGGGGAGACCGCCTCGTCGCCCGGCGCGGCGTGACGTTCACAGCGGTTCCCGGTCTGATACCGCCGCCCGTTGGGAAAGCGCAGGGTCGTCACCCGGCAGCGGTTTTCACAGCCGCGGCAACGATGCACGCTTTTGCGGATCGCCCCCGCGAAGAGCTGGACATCAAGCCCGTCAAACGTGGTCCGGCACGCCGGCGTCAGGCGTTGTCGGTGCCGGGCCGTCAATGCCGCACCGTAGGCGCCCATGAGTTCCGACAGATCGGCCCGGACCACGGGGCGCCCCAGCAGCACCTCCAGAGCCCGCAGGACCGCCGGATTGCGGAACGTCCCGCCCTGCACGCAGATCCGCTCCCCGAGAACGGCAGGGTCCCTCAGCCTCAAAACCTTGTAGAGGGAGTTCTTCACGACGGAGTAAGCGAGGCCGGCGGAGATGTCCGCGATGGTGGCGCCGTCGCGCAGGGCCTGCTTCACCTTGGAGTTCATGAAGACGGTGCAGCGGGTACCGAGATCGACGGGTCTTGCCGCCCCGCAGGCCTGGCGGGCGAATGCGTCGACCGACAGGTCGAGCGAACGGGCAAAGGTCTCCAGAAACGACCCGCATCCGGAAGAGCAGGCCTCGTTGATCTGGAGGTCCGCGACATGGCCGTCCCGGAGGGTCATGGCCTTCATGTCCTGCCCGCCGATATCCAGGATGAAGGATACCTCGGGGAGAAAAGTGCGGGCGGCACGGGTGTGGGCCAGGGTCTCCACGATCCCGTCGTCGATCCCGAAGGCGGCGCGGATGAGGCCCTCTCCGTAGCCGGTCACGGCCGCCCGCGCGATCCGCGGACTTACACCCACCTCCGCACACCGCCGCCGGAAGTCGTCGAGTCCCCGGCGGACGGCCTCGAGGGGATCTCCATCGTTGTTCGCGTAGTGCGTAAGCGCGACCCGCCCTTTTGCGTCCATGAGCACCAGCTTGGTCGTGGTCGATCCCGCATCCACCCCGAGGTAACAGTCGACCCCGCCCAGGTCTTCCGGCGGGACCCGGGGGACCCGGTGGCGGGCGTGTTCCGCCTCCCAGAGCGCGTAGGCGGCCGGATCGCGGAACAGGACAGACAAGCCTTCCCCCGCTCCACCGACCGTCCGGAGGACCGGCGCCACGATCCTGGACCGGAGTTCCGCAAGGCGGATGGCGCCGCGGCCTTCAGGGTGGTACAGGGCCGCGCCGAGGGCCGTCAGCAGCTCCGGACGGTCGCAGACGACCGCCTCCCCCTCGGACAGGTTCAGATGGCGGATGAAGGCCCGGCGCAGGTGCGGGAAAAACGTCAGGGGGCCGCCGGCGAACAGGACCTTTGCCCGGACGTCCACGCCCCGCGCCAGGGTGGCCATGACCTGCAGGACCACGGCATGCAACACGGAGGCGGCCACGTCTTCGCGCCGGGCGCTTCCGCTGAGAAGCGCCTGGATATCGGTCTTCGCGAACACCCCGCAGCGCGACGCGATGGTGTGGATCTCCCTCCCCGCCCCCGCGAGACGGTCGAACTCTTCAAGGGGAACGTGCAGGAGCACGGCCATCTGCTCGATGAAGGCCCCCGTGCCGCCGGCGCAGCTCCCGTTCATGCGGATATCGGGCCCGTGCCGGTCGTCGAAATAGACGATCTTCGAATCCTCTCCGCCGATTTCGATCAGGGTGCGCACCTCTGGATAGCGTCGCCGGACAAGGCGGGTGGACGCCACCACCTCCTGAACGAACGGCAGTTCGCCGGACTCCGCGATCCCGAGGCCGGCGGAACCGGTCAGGGTCACGGTTGTGGACAGATCGCCCAGCCGCGCGTTGGCGTCCGCCAACATGGCCGCCAGCGTGTCCCGGATCCGGGTTTGATGACGGCGGTAGTCCGCGTGAACGGGATTCCCCCGATCGTCGCAGACCACGAGCTTGGCGGTCGTGGATCCCACATCGATCCCGGCTTGGTGATGCATCTTCACCATCCAAGGCCTATTGTTGAGTCTGGAACGCGCTTCATCAGAACCGTCCTTCTATTCTAAGATCCTCCATTCGCTTGTCAATATCTTTCAGACGGTTTGATGATTTTAAAGGAATATCGTACTTTCGCATTTTCCTGTATAAAGTTGTTCTCGATACTTCAAGAATTTGAGCCGCTCTAGACATGTTTCCTGCGGACATTTTAATGGCCATTTGAATTTTATCATCTTCCCTGTTTGTCGTTTTATCTGAAATGAAGCATCTGCTCGATCTGGATTTCTCTGATAAAATTTCTTCCTTAATGTCGCCTAGGTTGATTACTTCTCCGTTCGATATAGCGTGCGCCATCTCTATGACATGCTCCAGTTCTCTGACATTACCGGGCCAATTGTAATTCAGAAGGGCCTCGATGACGTCCGGCGACAGTTTCTTCTTAACACCATCCAATTTCCCCTTCATTTTCTCCAGGAAAAATTCTGCAAGAGGTAAAATATCATCTTTTCGCTCCCTGAGAGACGGGATGCGAATGGTTATTACATTGAGTCGATAATACAAATCCAATCTGAATTTATTTTCTTCGACAAGTTTCTTGAGGTCACGATTGGTTGAAGTAATAATTTGTACGTCAATGGGTATGGATTTTGTGCCTCCAAGGCGTGTCACTTTCTTTTCTTCTATCACTCTAAGTAGGTAGGCTTGGAGGTCGAGCGACATGTCTCCTATTTCATCAAGATAGATCGTTCCACGATTTGCCATCTGAAACTTCCCCGGACTTCCCTTCTGTTTTGCTCCTGTGAAGGCACCGGCTTCGTACCCGAACAGTTCACTGGCCAACAGTTCCTTCGGTATTGCCGCGCAGTTCAGAGAAATCATCGGATGAGCCGCTCGGGGTCCGTTTACATGAATAAACTTTGCTATTATTTCCTTTCCTACCCCACTTTCGCCGAGGATCAATTTTGTTGATGAAAAATTGGCGACTTTTCTGGCCTTGTTGATGACTTTGCTCATGCTGGATGAGATGTATATCGGCTGTAAGTAATTTTCCTTTACACCGCCCACCACTGTCCTTCCATAAGCCTTGCCCCCCGATGAAATATTTAATAAGCGGCCTATCCAGCCTTCGTGAATTTTATTGTTGTCGAATATGGGTCTAAAGTTAGCCAGATAAGTTTCATCACTATTCACATTCTTTTCGATATTTGTACTGAAGGAAACAGCCGATGATTTTGATCGGCTCAATATCTCTTGAAGTTTCGATCTGAG
Organism: Syntrophales bacterium; assembly: GCA_023230905.1. GTDB lineage: Bacteria > Desulfobacterota > Syntrophia > Syntrophales > UBA2251 > UBA2251. Next base: position 15,420 of record JALNWL010000014.1, on the reverse strand, counting down.
CTGAAAAATATTCTTATGCTGTGCACATCTTTCATTCACAAGCATAGAATGCACAACCTTGTTAGTCGCAATAATGTTTCCATTCAAGTCGATGGCGATGATACCGTCTCGCATATCGGCTTCCTTGGACGCTTCCAAGAACTTTTCTATGATAAGGTCATGCCTGTTGTAATCGTATGTATTTGACATAACGCGTAGTGTTGTTTCCAATATGATCGCCAGTGATTCAGCAATGCATAATGAAAATACATGAAAGTTATTGACATGACACGCCAGGTTCATACTGCCGATAATCTCTCCCGAAAATGGATCGCGAATCGGCGATGCGGCACAACCGTAATTTCTCCATTGCCTCACATAGTGATCGTCACCAACAATGCAAATCGGTTGACCATTGGCAAGACAAGTGCCTATTGCGTTCGTTCCAACGGATTCTTCAGACCAGTTCGAACCGATATCATAGCCCAATTCACATGATTCTCTGATGAATTCATCCTTCCCGTAAAAGTAAAGAATGATGCCCTTCTCGTCTGTTAACGTGATGCTATACCCTGCATAATCAAAAAAAGGGCTGTATTTACTGATAATGGGCTGTACAATCTTCAGCAACAATTGCTTTCGTTTCTGGCAGATCAGAAATTCTTCTTCTGTAATCCTAGGGGCTTTATTGAGTTCCGGATCAATTGCAAGGGATGTACATTGCTCCCATGATTTAACGATGTGTTTCTTAAAAGATGAGTTAATGCCGTATAACTGTCTATTCATTGCTAATGAGTCCTATCTTGTCGATAAATTTTAGGATTCCTTGAGCGCCTGGTCATGGATATCGGAGCGGCGTTTATGATCATTGAACTCCAGCTCTTTCAAAGCGAGATGAAAACGCACCTTGCTTTCACCTCGCTACGGATCAAATCACAATAGGACGTTAATGCTATGAGGCACCCTTATCATAGGTTCTAAAATTGTCAATGGGCTCTGCTCGGACTCCATTAATAAACGGCCCTCTGGTCATGACGGTTTTTCCTCTACGGTTTCCGGTGCCCGGATTAGCCCGGTTTTCACATTTTCTTTAAGGCAGCATTCGTTCCGCTACGCAATCTTGCTTTCCATCTTGGCGGAGTCTTTACAGAAAACGGGCTAAGCCAGAAAGTCAACCGCGCAGACCCAGCCACGTGTTTGGCTATCAGATGAATCGACTCGAATATCGTTGGAACAGCAGCGGATGGAATCTTATATCGATGAGGCGCCTTCGGTCAGGAACCGGTAGATCAGGGTCGGAAGGGTCATTTCATACACCATCAGCCGGGGCCCGGCCAATTCCAAAAATTTCAGGAGGTCTTCGTCGTCGGCCACGAGCTGATGGATCACCGCTCCTTCCGCCGCGGCGGGAGAACACCGCTCGGGGGGACTGACGGAAAATTGTCCCGAGCAGGGCAGCGGCCGGACGGCATAGATGAGGCAGGCTTCCTCTTCGAGAAAGGGACAGGGAATATTGCTCTCAAGATAACGCATGGACAAGGGCCGGGTGACGGCGATGATCTCGTGGATGGACATCGCCGATAAGAAGGCCCGGGCGCGGGTTTCATCGAGGGTCTTCGAGATCGCCTTCCCCTTGTGACGCCACCGTTCGTAGTTCCGGATGAACGCCCTCAGCAGATGCTTTCTGCCGTACAGGTAATCCACAATCACGATGCCGTGCGCCAGCGGCACCGAAATATAGTGGAAACAGCAATAGGTGCATCCCTTCCGGCAGGTGATCCTCTCGCCCGTGGCGGCGAGCTTTTTTTCGAGGGCCGTGTAACTGTGATTGCGGGCCTGGACGAGGAGCTCCCGATAGTTTCCGCAGAACTCCCTCCACCAGGCCCCGTATGGGCCGCCCTTTTCCTGCGCTTCGATTTTCTCGATCTGCCGGTAGGGGCTCTTTGCCATCTTGCCCTCGGACAACAACACACGGTCGGAAGACTTGTCTCTTGTTACCCGCTTCCCCGGCCCTTGCCGGGCCGCGACCGTCCGCCCGTGACGGGGACAACCCCTGCCGCGCCTAGCGCTCCTGCTTCAGGGATTCGACAAACTTGGGCAGGACGGTGTTTTCTATCCACTTGATGTGGATATCCCCGGCAATGAACTCGGGCTGATCCACCAGAAACTGCAGGAAGGGGATATTCGTCTCGATCCCCTCGATCCTGAAATCCGTCAGGGCGGCCTTCATGTTCGCCAGCGCTTCTGCACGGGTGTCCCCGGTCGTGATCAGCTTCGCCAGCAATGAATCATAATACGGGCTGATCGTGCATCCCGGGTGGCAGTGGGTGTCTATCCGGACATGATCGCCTTCCGGCAAGGCAAAATAGGTTATATCGCCAGGAGACGGCATAAAATCATCTTTAGCGTCGTCGGCGGTTATTCGGCATTCGATCGCATGGCCCTTGAAGCGCACGTCTTCCTGCTTCAGAGAGAGGGGGGCGCCGAAGCCAACCTCAATCTGCTCCCTGACCAGATCGATGCCGGTGACCTCCTCGGTCACCGGGTGCTCAACCTGGATCCGCGTGTTCACTTCCATGAAATAGAATTCATTGCGATCCTTATCGACCAAAAATTCCACCGTGCCCGCGCTGTTGTAACCGATGCTCGAAGTCAGCGCGACGGCCGCTTCCAGGATCCTGTCGCTTAAATCGTTCGGAAGGTTGGGCGGATGGGCCTCCTCGAGGACCTTCTGGTAACGCCTCTGCGTCGTACAGTCCCTTTGTCCCAAATGGATGACTTTCCCCGAATTGTCTCCGATGACCTGGACTTCCACGTGCCGGGCATTCGGGACATACCGCTCGACAAACAGCGTCGCATCCCCGAAGGCCTGCCGGGCCTCGTTGGAAGCCATATCGAAGGCGGTCTTCAGGTCCTTCGGTTCCGTGACAATACGCATCCCCCGGCCGCCGCCACCAGCCGCCGCCTTGAAAATAACCGGGAATCCGATTCTTTGAACCTCGGCTTCCACCGCATGGAAACCGCCGAGACCTTCACTGCCCTGGGTCATCGGCACATGGCTTCTCCCGGCCAGATTCCGCGCCCGTATCTTGTCCCCCAGCTGCCTCATGGTCCCCGAGCGCGGACCAATGAAGATGATCCCGTTCCGCTCGCAGGCCTCGGGCAGTTCCGGATTCTCCGCGAGGAATCCATATCCCGGGTGGATGGCATCGGCGCCGGTCTTCAACGCGGCGTTCATGATCTTCGGCAGGTTGAGATAACTCTCACGGACCTGGGGAGGGCCGATGCAGACCACCTCGTCCGCCAGTCTCGCCCCCAGGGAGTCCCTGTCCGCTTCCGAGACCACCAGGGCGGTCTCTATCCCCAGCCCCTGACAGGCCATGATAATACGGACGGCAATCTCGCCTCGGTTGGCGACCAGCACTTTTCTTTTCTTCATAAACCCCTTTACCTCAAAAGGGGGCCGGCGGCCGCTGCCCGCGGCCACCAGCCCCGATCTTTCCTTCCGGGCCGGTCCGGTTACTCCGGCTTGATGAACATCACCGTTGATCCCTTCTTGACCATGCTTCCGCTCTCCGCCAGAATCTTCTCCACCTTCCCCTTAACGCCGGCGTTGACGGAACGAAAACACTTCATAATCTCGAGTAGGCAGACAACGGTATCCTCATTGACCTGATCCCCTTCCTCCACAAACGGGGGCTCTCCGGGACTGGGTCTGCGATAGAAGACGCTGTTTACCGCCGCGACAACCGGCACAAGGCCATCCGCATTTGCTGTGCTCATAAAATTCTGCCTCCTTTTCTCTAATGACCGGTTCCTTGATGCTGATCGCCTTCAGCTATAAATACTTCTTGTAAGTATCGGGTCCGCCGGGGGTGATGTTCCCCATAGGCCCGCCCAGAAAATACGTCATCATGAAATCTTCGTCGGATGTATCGGGTGACATTCCCATGTTTCTTTTTAATTCCTCAAGGGAGGGCTCCGAATTGATGTAATCGACAATACTCCCATCGCCTTTTTCCCTGATCTTTTTGGCTTGGGGAAGACTGAGGAGCTTGTCCTTGAGGTTTTGATCCATGTTGGGAAGCCCGGCGTCTTCGACACCGTAATGCCCGGCGGCATGCTCGATCATGGGGTCAACGCACTGTTCCCAGCGTCCCAGTTGCACATTGAGAACCGCCTGGGTCACAATGTACTGCGAGAACGGGGTGATCATGATTGGCTGCCCCAGATCTTCAAGAATGCGGGGAATCTCCTCCATCACCTCCTGCAGCTTTTCCGGCATGTCCAATTGCTGAAGCTGCGTGGTGAGATTAGAGATCACGCCTCCGGGAATCATATGCTTATAGTACGACAGATCAAAGGGCAGCGGGTGGTTGTCGACGGGATGGCCGAAGGCCTTTCCTATTTTCGTCAGACGTTCCTCCACCACTTTAAGTTTTTCCAGATTCAGCGTGTGTTTCAAGCCCATTCCCTCGGCGTTGCGGACGATATCGAAAACTGAAGGATGGGAAGAACTGTATGCCAGCGGAGGGATACAAGTCCCTATTTTCCTCACTCCCAGCTCCATGGCGACCGTGGCGTTATACGTATGCAGACCGTTCATGCCGTGCGAATGGAATTCGAGCGGGATGCCGTTGGCGTTCTTCTGCATGGCGGGGATGAGCGTCCGGAGGCGTTCCGAAGTCAGCAATCCATCCACGTCCTTGATACAAAGACTGATGGGCTTGTATTTCTCGGCAACCTCCTTCACCTGGGCGCCGTAAAACTCGTCGGTGTGCCGGGGACCGTGCCCTATCGCAAACCAAGGGATGGGCTCCATCCCCAGTGATCGAAGCAGTGGAAACAGAAAGGGAAATTCGTTTTTGATCTCGTCTCGCGTGCAGCAGACGATCATGGCCTGGTTCATCTCCGGTAGCAAGTCTTTCATCACCTTGTAATAGAGACGCACCATTGTTTTGTTTTCAGGCGGACGCGTGATATTTGTCATCATACCTAAGGCAGTCAGGAAAATATTCGAATCCGAATTTTTCACCTTTTCACTGAACATGCGATACAGGATCCTTGGATCTTCGTTAAAGAAGCGGACACTGATCAAGGGTTGTGCGCCATGGAAGGGGCCATTGATGGAATAATAACCGGCCTCGGCAATTTCGCCGAGAACCGGCTCGATCATATGATAGCTCATCATCATTCCCCACAGGCTTTGTGTTCCATCGCGCAGTGTTTCGTCGATCAGTTGGAGCGTGTCACTTCCACTGACGGAACAGGATGTTGCCTCCTTCACTTCCTTCGCCATAAATTTTCCTCCTCCTTTATTCATTTTTAAGTCTACACATCTACAAGCATGACTCTGCTAATAGTGTCTCAAACCTTATGGATAAAACTTTTACCTGCTTGATGGACATCGCGTAAGAAATGCACATCCCATGCCGTTTCGTTGATCCATGGCATCAAATGACGTATCATGCTGATATTACATTATTATCTCAACATGAATCAACAATCGAGCGAGCTGCTTGGCTGTTACACCGGCTGTTACACTGTAACAGCCGGTGTAACAACGGCATGGTGGAGCGCTCCCCGTTTCCCCAAGAATTGCTTACTGAAAATATTGACGAGGGCGGCGTCGCAACTGTACAGGTTTTTTTGCTCTTGACACAACCCATCCCTTGTCTTGACAACGCCCTCCGATTCTGTTCATATGCGATCAGGGGCATGTTTTAAAAGGCCGTGGTTCGAGCCTCGGCAAAACCGTTCCGGGCGCATTTGACTGGACCCGGGGAAAAGGAGGTGCACGAAGATTCGCCATCGCGTCCCGCGGCACGGGGGACTGGCGGCGCGTGAGGGCTGACGCGGGCGTCAGCCAAGGGTAAACCCGAACGAGCAAAAAGGAGGGCCTGCCTTATGATGCAATTTCCCCTGCTTTTGAAGACGTTTCTCCTGCGAGCGGCAAAATATTTCCCGAAGAAAGAAATCGTCTCCGTCTATCCGGAAGAGATCTTCCGCTACACCTACGCGGACTATTACAAGCGAACCTGCCAGTTGGCCCATGCCCTGAACGCGATCGGCATCAAGCGGGGGGACCGGGTCGCGAGCGTCGCCCTAAACAACCACCGCCATCTGGAGCTCTATTTCGGCGTGCCCTGCTCGGGCGCCGCCCTCCACACCGTCAATTTCCGCCTGCCCCAGAACCATCTGGCCTACGTGATCAACCACGCGGAGGACCGGGTATTGTTCATTGACGAGGATCTGGTCTTCTTCATCGAACTCGTCAAGGACCAGCTCAAAACCGTCAAGCAGTACGTCATCCTCTCCCAGACCGGCAAGATGCCCCAGACCACGCTGTCGCCCGTCGTCCTCTACGACGAATGGATCGCCGAATTTCCGGAAACGTACGACTGGCCCGAGGACCTGAGTGAATGGGATCCCGCGCTCATCTGCTACACCTCCGCCACGACCGGGGATCCGAAAGGGGTCGTCTACAGCCACCGCGGCCTCATCCTTCACTCCTTTGCGGTGGGCTGCATGCTGGGGGTCATGGAGCGGGATTGCTCGCTGCACATCGTCCCCATGTTCCACGCCAATGCCTGGGGCGGCCCCTTCGGCGGGGTTGGCTTCGGCTGTAAGCAGGTCCTGCCCGGACGCGAGCTCATGAACATGGAGAAGATCTGCCGCATCATCGCCGACGAGAAGGTGACCTTCACCGCCGGCGTGCCGACGATCTGGATGATGCTGTACAACTACCTCGAGGCGGGCGGCTGGCACGACTTCTCCTCCCTCAAGACCATCGCCTCCGGGGGGTCGGCCTGTCCCCGCTTTCTGATGGAGGGTCTCAACGAAAAGTATGGCTTCCCGATCATGCAGGCCTACGGCATGACGGAAACCACCCCTCTCGCCCTGGCCGCCGTGCCCAAGAGCACCATGGACCACCTCTCCCCGTCGGAGATGTACGACGTCAAGTCCAGCGCCGGCATCCTCGCCCCCGGTCTCGAGATGAAGATCGTCGACGAGAAGGGCGAGGAGGTCCCGATGGACGGAAAGTCCTGGGGGGAGATCCTCCTGCGCGGCCCCTGGATCGCCAAGGAGTACGACAAGGACCCGGAGCGCTCCAAGCCGGTCTTCGCGGGGGGCTGGCTCCACACGGGGGACGTGGGGACGATCGATGCGGAGGGCTATGTTCGCCTCGTAGACCGGACCAAGGACTTGGTGAAGAGCGGCGGGGAGTGGATCTCGTCCGTGGACCTGGAGAACCTGATCATGTCCCATCCCAGCGTCCTGGAGGCGGCCGTCATCGGCGTCCCCGACCCGAAGTGGCAGGAACGGCCGGTGGGCTGCATCGTCGTCAAGTCGGGCATGACCCTGACGCCCGACGAACTCAAGGCGTTCCTCAAAGACAAGGTGAAGGCCAACTGGTGGATCCCGCAACAGTTTGCCTTCATCGACCAGATTCCCAAGACGAGCGTGGGAAAATTCAGCAAGAAGGAGCTGCGCGAGATGTTCGCAGCCGGCAAGATGCCGCTCTCCGGTTGAGCCGTTTTTTCCGCTCAGGAGGCTTGCCTTCACCGGGCGCGATGGTTACGTTAAGACAAAACGATCGAAAGGAGTCCTTATGCCCATCTCACTACCCGAACTGCCCTTTGCCCCTGATGCGCTGGCGCCCGTCATCAGCGCCCGCACCTTGGAGTTCCACCACGGCAAGCACCACCGCGCCTACGTGGACAACGCCAACAAGCTGATCGCCGGAACGGACCTGGACGCGGCCGCACCGGAGGACATCATCCAGAAAACAGCCGGAGACACCGCGAAAACCGGTATCTTCAACAACGTGGCCCAGGCCTGGAACCACTCCTTCTACTGGCAGGGGATCAAGCCGGGAGGAGGCGGCCCGCCCGTGGGCTCCGTAGCCGACCGGATCAAGGCGGCCTGGGGGGACTACGCCGCCTTCGTCGATGCGCTCAAGACGGCGGGAACCAACCAGTTCGGGAGCGGCTGGGTCTGGCTCGTCGCCGACGGGGATGCGCTCAAGATCGTCAAGACCGCCAATGCCGACACACCGGTCGCGCAGGGCCTCAAGCCCCTTCTCACGATCGACGTCTGGGAGCACGCCTATTACCTCGACTGGCAGAACCGGCGAGCGGATTATCTGGTGGCCTTCATTGACAAACTGATCAACTGGGACTTTGTCAACCGCCGACTGGGTGCATGATCGTTGAAGCGCGGGGGAAGGGACCCGGCCGTAAAAGCGCGACCGCTCCCCTTCCCCCATACCTCCACCCACCGGGAAGGAAAGACCCGTGCCCGCTGAACGTCCTCACTACCACGGCCACCGCAAGCGCCTGAAGGAGCGGTACCAGGCGCAGGGCCTGAGCGGTTTTCAGGATTACGAGGCGCTGGAACTGTTCCTGACCTATGCCATCCCGCGGGGAGACGTCAAGCTCCTGGCCAAGACCCTGATCGCGCACTTCGGCAGCCTCAAGGCGGTCTTCGACGCCGAGATCGCCGAACTGGAAACCGTCAAGGGCGTGAAACGCCACACCGCCATCCTCCTCAAGCTGTCCAAGGAACTGGCTGGCGCCTACCTCAAGGAACAGGCCCGGGAGCGGTCCCAGATCTCCTGTACCCAAGAGCTGTACGACTACTGTCTGATGGTCATGGGGGGGTTGAAGGACGAACAGTTCCGGGTGATCTATCTGGATGCCCAGAACCGGATCATCGACAGTGAACTGATCGAGGAGGGCATCGTCAACCAGGCGGTCGTCTATCCTCGGAAGGTAATCGAAAGGGCCCTGAAGAAGAAGGCCTCCGCCTTGATCCTCGCCCACAACCACCCCTCGGGCCATGTCAGGCCTTCGGATGCCGATGTGCGCCTGACGAAATCCGTTCAGGATACGGCCCGTCTCCTTGACATTCTGGTCCACGACCACATCATCATCGGAGAGAACCGGTTTTTCAGTTTCCGGGAAGAAGGGATGATGTAGGGGAGGAAATGCCCGCCCCAACGTCATTCGCGCTGGACGCGACGGTGGTCCGCCTGCACGACGGGCGCCCATCTCCTTGCAGGAGCGCCGTGACGATCGGGGAAGGGGAACGGGCCGCAAGGCGTGCATGCAAAAAAAAGGGGGCGATCCGCCCCCCGTGTCCACCTTTTCGAACGGGATCGGCAATCGCCCCCCGCCCGACAGAATCTCTATTTTCCCTTGTCGACGCGCTCCTTCAATTCCTTCCCAACCTTGAAGAAGGGAAGCCGCTTGGGTTCCACCTTGATGTTCTTGCCGGTCTTCGGGTTGCGGCCCGTGTAGGCCCCGTACTCCCGAACCACGAAGCTGCCGAACCCGCGGATTTCGATCCTGCCGTTCTTCTTCAACTCTGCGGCGAACCCCTTGAACACCAGATTGACCACGTCAATCGCCTTTTTCTCCGTCAGGTTCTCTTTTCTGCTCAGCGCCTCGATAAGTCCGGATTTATTCATGATGGCCTCCTCAAATGGCTTGATCAACACGCCTCAGAGTCGTTCAGGCAGAGGGCGTTTTATGAATAACACGATAATTTGCTTTTATTTTTGGGCGACTATTATTTATTTTTCACCGATTGTCAAGACAAATTTTAAGAATTCTTCTATTAAAACCGCAATGATAGTAAACGCTCGACCTCCCGGGAAGACAGGGGGCGGATCTCTCCCTCCTTCAGCGTCCCGAGTTTCAGACCGCCGATGGCGGTCCGCCGCAGTCGAGTCACGTGGTAGCCTAAAGCCTCCAGGGCGCGCCGGATCACGCGGTTCCGCCCTTCCGCGAGGGTCAGGGTCAGCCAGGTGCTCCGGTCGTTGACCTTGTCCAGACTGACCTCCCGCGGCTGGAACGGTCCGTCCTCCAGGTTCACGCCTCCCTTGAGAGCCACGAGATCCCGGGCAGGCATGCGCCCCTGGATCTTGACCCGGTAGGTTTTGGTGATGCGATAGCGGGGGTGGCTCAGGCGCTGGGAAAATTCACCGTCGTTGGTGAACAGCAACAGGCCTTCCGTCTCGTAATCCAGGCGGCCCACGGGAAACACCCGTTCGGTCACGCCGATCAGGAGATCGCGTACGGTCGGCCGCCCCTCTGGATCGCGCAGGGTCGTCACGTAACCCCGCGGCTTGTTCATCAGGAGGTAGAGCCGTTCCTCGGCCGGAGGGATCCGGCGACCGTCCACGCGAATCTCGTCACGTGCCGCGTCCGCTTTCGTTCCCGGCTCGCGGACGACGGCGCCGTTGACCTGCACCCGCCCCAGCCGGATCATCTCTTCCCCCTGGCGACGGGAGGCCACACCAGCGCGGGCGAGAATCTTCTGGAGACGTTCGGGGTTCACGCCTGGATGTCCTTGAGTTCCGTCAGGGTGGGAAGCTCCGTCAAGTCCTTGAGCTGGAAGACCTCTAGAAAGCGTTTCGTCGTCCCGTAGAGGATCGGCCGGCCGGGAACGTCCTTGCGCCCCACCATCCTGACCAAGCGCTTTTCGAGCAGTCCCTTGAGCGTCCCTCCCACGTCCACCCCGCGGACGCGGTCGATGTCCGCCTTGACGACCGGCTGCCGGTAGGCGACCACCGCCAGGGTTTCCAACGCCGCCGGAGAGAGCATCTGCGGCCGCCCGGCCTTGAGCTTCCGCACCCAGGGGGCCAGATCGGGGCGGCTGTAGAACTGCCAGCCGCCGGCGATTTCGCACAGGCCGAAGCCGCCCTGGCGCGCCTCGTGATGTTCCGCCAGGGTCTTAAGAAGGCCCAGGATGCCCTGCCGGTCGTACTGGGGCAGGATTTCGCGCATCCGTTCGACCGTCAGCGGCGTTTCGGAGGAAAAAATCAGGGCATCGAGAATGGCGATATCTTCTTCCACGGTCACTCCTCCCCGACGATAAAGATACGGATGGCGGCGAACGACGCGGCCTGATAGACGCGGATCATCCTGAGCTTCATCAGTTCCAGAACCGCCAGGAACGTGTACACAATCCGCTGCCGGGTGATCTGTTCGCCCATGAGTTCCGCAAACGTCATGTCCCGCCTCAGGGCGAGACTGTCCATGATTTCGTTGATGCGATCCGCGAGCGAAATCCGCTCCAGGTCGATTTCCATCAGGTCGGCCTGGTCGAGCTGCGAGAGCATCCTCTGGAAGGCCTCCACGAGGGTGAAGATGTCGGCCTCGATGGGCGTCTCTTCGCCCTCTTCACCCGGCAGGGCCTCCGGCGGCGCACCGCGCTTGAAGACATCCCGCTCGAGAAGGGTCCGGCGATCGAGTTGGAGCGCCGCCTCCTTGAAGGCCTGGTATTCGAGCAACTGCTGAACCAGCTCCGCACGCGGATCCCCCGCCTCGTCCTCCGTGCCCCCGTCCTCCTCCTCCGGCACCGGCAGGAGCATTCTGGATTTGATGTGCAGGAGCGTGGCGGCCAGGACGAGGTATTCCCCCGCCAGATCCAGGTTCAGGGCCTTCATCAGGTCGAGATACTCCAGGTACTGACGGGTGATCAGGGCGATGGGAATGTTGTAGATATCGATCTCGTTCTTCCGGATCAGATAGAGCAGCAGATCCAGCGGTCCCTCAAAGACGTCGAGCTTGATTTCATAGGACATGATCAGATCTTCACGGCTTCCCGGACTTCCTCCAGGGTCTGCCGGGCGATGGCGGCGGCCCGGAGATTTCCCTCCCGAATGATTTCCGTCACTTCATGGAGATGCTGCCGATAATGTTCCTGTCGCTCGTGGATCGGTTGAAGGCCCTCCGCGATCCGTTCCCCCAAGCGGCGCTTGCACTCGGTGCAGCCGATCCCCGCCCGGCGGCAGTCGACGGCGATCTCCTCCACCTCGACCGGATCGCTGTACAACCCGTGCATCGCAAAGACGTTGCACAGCTCCGGCCGCCCCGGGTCGCACTTCCGCATCCGCTGCGGATCGGTGAACATGGCGCCGACCTTCTTCGTGAGCACGTCTCCGCGGTCGCTCAGGTAGATCGCGTTCTCGTAGGACTTGCTCATCTTGCGTCCGTCGATGCCGAGGAGCTTGGGGACATCCGCGAGCAGCGGCTCGGGAATGGGGAAGATCTCGCGGTACAGGAAATTGAACCGCCGTGCGATCTCCCGGGTCAGTTCCACGTGGGGGAGCTGATCGACGCCCACCGGCACGCCGTAGGCCTTGTACATGATGATGTCGGCCGCCTGAAGGACGGGGTAGCCGAGGAATCCGAACGTGGACAGGTCCTTGCCGGCCAGTTCGGCCTTCATTTCCTTGTAGGTCGGATTCCGCTCGAGCCAGGGAAGCGGGGTGATCATGGACAGGATCAGGAACAGTTCTGCGTGTTCCTTGACCGCGGATTGAACGAAGAGCGTGCTCCTGACCGGATCGAGCCCCGCGCTCAGCCAGTCGATGAACATGTCGAGCGTGTTGGAGCGGATCGAATCCGTCCGGTCGTAGTCGCTCGTCAAGGCATGCCAGTCGGCGACGAAATAGAAGCACTCGTACGTGCCCGCCTCCTGCAGTTCCACCCAGTTTTTCAGGGCACCGTGCAGGTTTCCCAGGTGCAGCCGGCCCGTCGGCCTCATCCCGCTCAAGATTCGCTTGCCCGCCAAAACGATTGTCCTCCCCTTTCCGGCACACGGATGCCGCCAGACTCAGGTTCGATCCAGAACTCTTGATCCTGGCCCCACGCATGGGGATTTTTCCGATCCCGATTCCCGCGCACCGCCGTGGCGACCTATAACAGAAGGTCAACGAAAAAACAAGGCCTTCGGGATCTCCCGAAGGCCTCGTCACGTCGAGCCTGATGCCTGTTTGGGGGTCTTATTTCACTTTGTCTCCGAGGGCCTTGCCCGCCTTGAATTTCACGACCTTCTTGGCGGCGATCTTGATGGTTTTACCCGTCTGGGGATTCCTTCCCTCTCTGGCCTTCCTCTTGACGACCGAGAAGGTCCCAAAGCCGACCAGTCCGATTTTCCCGTTCTTTTTGAGTTCCTTGGCCACCGCCGCAACGTACGCATCCAGTGCCTTCGCCGCCGCCGCCTTGGTGATGTCCGCTTCCCCCGCGATTACCCCGATCAATTCTGCCTTCGTCATGCTTTCCTGTCCCCCTTTCTCGATTGATGGTTAAAATGCCCGCCACCCGTCCGTGGCTTGAAGAATCATGGGTCCTTCACGCCGCCCGTCGCTCCAAAACCCCTGAAACCTTGCGTTTGGCGATCGGGGCATCCGGAAGATGCCTGTTCATGGGCGCTTCCTGATCTGCCCCCTAACACAATCAAAATAAACAAGCAAGAAAAAATGTATACAAAAGCATCCTTATGCAAGGATTTTTTTCACGCCCCCCGATCGTCCTTCAGGATGAGCAGGTAAAGCTCACCCGCCTCCTTCAGGCTCCCGGCCGTCCGCCCCGCCTCGGGGCCGGTTCCGCAGAACAGATCGGCCTTCCCGGGCCCCTTGAATACGCCCCCCGTGTCGTGGACGAGGACAAAGCGGTTCAGCGGCTCCCAGACGATCCGGCTCCCGCCCTCCTCGAAGCGCGGCTTTCTCGCCTTGAGAAAGGCCAGGCCGCCGCGCGGGAAGAGCCCCAGATCCACCGCGATGGATCGCCCTTCCGTCACGGGGAAGCCGAGCGCTCCCAGCGGCCCGTCCTCCACCCGCCGGAAAAAGATGTAGCTTTCGTTGTGGCTCATGATGTCCCCGGCTTCTTCTGAATGGGCGCGGAGGTAGTCGACGATGCCCTGGTGGGACATCTCGGAGGCGGAGATCTTTCCCTGGTCGAAGAGAAATTTGGCCAGACCGCGGAAAGGCCAGCCGTTCTTCTGCGCGTAGTTGACGCGGACGATCCCTCCGTCGGGCAGACGGATGATCCCGGAACCCTGCACGTGCAGGAAGAACAGGTCGACCGGATCGTCCACCCATGCGATCTCGAGGTTCCGGCCGGCCAGAACGCCGTCCTGGTCGATCTCGGAGCGCCGGTAATGGGGAACAACCTGGCCGTTCTTCAGGCGTCCGACGAGGCGCTCGTTTCCGAACCGTTCCCGGAAAAGGCCGAGGTTAACGGTCACCGTCTCCTCCGGCGTCCGGTACAGGGGATAGCGGAACCGCTCCGTCCGCTTGAGCGATCCCGTCAGGATCGGCTCGTAATACCCCGTCACCGTGACCCGGCCCTCTCCGTCGGACCCGACGGAGCGGTAAAAATCGAAGCGCTCGCGGACCGCGAGCCATTTGTCCTCCGGCGTCCCGTCCCCATTCAGGATGTCGAGAAAGGCCGCCAGGGACGCCTTCATGTCCGCAACGCCGCAGACGCGGTCCCCGAACCGGTAGACGGTCCCGGCGGACGTCCGGTCGTAATAGGCAAGGCTTTTCTCCACCGCGCGTCGGAGCGTCTCGGGATCGGCGTCATCGCCCAGGGCGGGGATCGCGGCCGGATCGACCCGGACGAACGCCCGGGTGGCCGGTAGCGCCTCCGGTTCGATGGCGCCCGTCTCGCCTGCATCGCGGGATTCGGTTCCCTTCCGGGCGGTTCCACCCGGGACGACCGGCTTCGTCACTCGCGGGGCGGGCCGGACCGCCGCCGGCGCCTCCTTGTGCCGCGGCGGCACGGCCTTGACCTGGGGACCGGCACAGCCGCAGACCAGCAGCAAAAAGGCCACCATCACCCGCGCGAGGATCTTCGTCCGCCCGGTATCGTCGCAACGTTTCTTCATAGCTCAACGATCATCGCCACTTCGTCACAGTAGTCGGGATACTTTGGGCAACGGAAGCAGTCCATCCAGATCTTCTCGGAGAGTGTAGAACGGTCAACCTCCTTGAATCCCATCCGGACGAAGAAGGCCTGCTTGTACGTCAGGGTGAAAATCCGGTAAAGCTCCAGCGTAATGGCTTCGGAAATGCAGGCCTCAACGAGCTTCTGGGCGATACCCCGGCGGCGGTGCGCCTCCTCGACGTAGAGCGACCGGATTTCGGCCAGGTTTTCCCAGATGATGTTCATCGCGCAGATGCCCGTAATGGCCTTTTCTTCCTCGTCCCAGTGAACGAAGAAATCTCTCAGGCTCCCGTAGATGTCCATGAGCGACCGGGGAAGCATCTCTCCCTTTCCCGCCGACTCGTTGATCATCCGGTGGAGGGTCCTGACATCGCCGATCCTCGCTTTTCGGAGCATGACCTTCCCCTTTCCCGCTTCCGTATTCACCGGTCTCATACTGTACCCTCCCCGGGGCCTCAGGGGCGCCCGGACACCCCCTTCGACCGGACCAGCATCTCCCGGGCATGCGCCCGTGTCCGGTCGGTCACATCCACTCCCCCCAGCATCCGGGCGATCTCCTCCAGGCGGCCGGCCTCCGACAGGACCTCCACCTGCGAGGTGGTCCGCTCGCCGATCACCGACTTGGCGACCCGGTAATGGCGGTCCCCGAAGCACGCGATCTGGGGCAGATGGGTGATGCACAGTACCTGGTGGTGACGCG
>JALNWL010000013.1 GCA_023230905.1 Syntrophales bacterium | reverse complement strand
CGCCCCCTCGTAGATCGAGGCGATCTTCAGGTCGCGCATGAACTGCTCCACGGGGTACTCCGAGCAGTAACCGTAGCCGCCGTAGGTCTGGATCGCGAGTTCCGTCACCTTGAAGGCCACGTCGGAACAGTACGCCTTCACGATCGGGGTCAGGACCTCGATGATGCCCTTGCACTTGTCCCGATGCGCCTCGTCGGCGGACGCGTGGACGATGTCTTCGCAGTAGGCCGTATAGTACGTCAGCGCCCGGAAGCCTTCGACGTGGGCCTTCATCCACAGGAGCATCCGGCGGACGTCGGCGTGCTGGATGATCGGCACCCGCGGGGCCTCGGGGTTCTTCATCTCAAGGAGCGACGAGCCCTGCAGGCGCTCCTTCGCGTAGTTTACGGCGTGGAGGTAGGCGATGCCGCCGAGCGAGAGCGACTGGATGCCCACGCCGATCCGGGCTTCGTTCATGAGCTGGAACATGACCTTGATTCCCTGGCGCTCCTCGCCGAGAAGTTCGGCGTAGCAGTCCCCGTTGTCGCCCAGGTTCATCACGCAGGTGGCGCTCCCGTGAAGGCCCATCTTCTCCTCGATCGCGCCGATCGTGTAGTCGTTGCGCCGACCCAGGGACCCGTCGTCGTTGACGAGGTACTTCGGGACGAGGAAGATCGAGATCCCGCCCGTCCCCGCCGGGTCGCCCTCGATCCGGGCGAGCACCGGGTGGACGATGTTCGGAACCAGGTCATGGTCGGCCGCCGTGATGAACTGCTTCGTCCCCTGGAGGCGGAAGGTCCCGTCCGGCTGCCGGATGGCCTTTGTCTTCAGGTTACCGACGTCGCTGCCGGCCCCCGGTTCGGTCAGGGCCATCGTGCCGCCCCACTCGCAGGCGTACATCTTGTCCATGTACTTGCGCTTCTGGGCCTCCGTGCCGTAGACCTCGATCAGGTGGGCCGCGCCCTCCGTCAGGTAGGGGTAGCACATCATCCCGAAATTATGAATGAACCACTCCTTGGCCGCGGAGGACATCACCAACGGGAATCCCTGGCCGCCCGCCTCTTGGGAGACGCTCATGGTGCTCCAGCCGCCTTCCTGGTAGAGCTGGAAGGGCCGGCGGAAACAGGGGGGCACCTTGACCAGGCCGTTTTCCAGCTTGCAGCCCACCCGGTCGCCCTCCGCCATCGTCGGAAATAGGACCTCCGTGGCGAACTTTTCGGCCTCCGCCAGCGTCATGTCGAAGGTCTCACGCGAGAAATCCGCGTACTTCTCGGTCTTGCAGAGCTCCTCGATCTTGAGCAACTCGTACAGCACGAACTTCTGATCCCTGACGTCACAAATCAAACTCCCCATAATCTTCTCCTCTCCTTTTGTTATTTTTCTCCCCCCGGCCGGAGCATGATCCAGCCGGGGGGAATGACTGCCGCATTCCCCCGCACGGGGGTGGAATCAGGCCGTAGCGCCGGAACCGCCTTTGGGGCAATCTTCCGAACGTGGCATGTTGGGCAACAGGGGGTGAACCGGGTGAAATCGCGTTCCGGGAAGCGCAAGGTGTGGCAGGCGACGCAGACGTACGGGTGAGAGAAGGCGTGATAGACGCCGTTGTGGACGGGTCGTTCGATGCGCCGGCCGCGCTTCGCCATCAGGGCTTTCGTCGATGCTCTCAGCGCCACACCCCCTCCGGAAATGGAAGACGGAAACGATGACATTGGGCGATGGTGCGGACACGGAAAACCGGCTGCCGCTCCGGATCGCGACGGAGGTCGGATCCGGAACGGCCGTCGGGCGGGTCACGCCTCAATAATTCTCGGCCTTCACTTCGAAATAATCCTGGGGATGCTGGCAGGTCGGGCAGACCTTGGGCGCTTCTTGACTCTCGATGATCCGACCGCAGTTCCGGCAGCGCCACTTGATCTTGGCCTTCTTTTTGAAAACTTCGCCGTTGGCGATGTTCTGCGCGAGGGCGAGGTAGCGGTCCTCGTGGGACTTCTCCGCCTCGGCCACCTGACGGAAGGTCTCGGCGACCTTGGGGAAGCCTTCCGCGTCGGCGATCTTCGCCGCCTCCGGGTAAAGCGCCGTCCACTCCTCGTTTTCACCGGCGGCGGCCGATTTCAGATTGGCGAGCGTGTCGCCCAGGATCACGGGGTAGGTGCCGTTGACCTGGATGGCATCCTCGCCGCCGCTCAGATCCACGATGTGCTTGTAGAAGAGCTTGGCGTGCTCCTTCTCGTTGTTGGCCGTGTCGGTGAAGATCTCCGAAATCTGTTCATAGCCCTCCTTCTTGGCCGCGCTGGCGAAGAACGTGTAGCGGTTGCGGGCTTGGGACTCTCCGGCAAAGGAATTCATCAGGTTGGTCCGCGTCTTGCTGTTCTTGAAATCCATGGTGGGTCTCCTTTCTCGAGTTCAGATCGATCCTGGGGTGCATGCAGCGCCGGCGTGTCCGGCGACCTCGACCCCGCTCGGCGTCATGCGGGGAATGTAATCCTCTTCCGGTCCGCTGGCAATCCCTTTGCGTGCATTTTCCCAGAAACCCATGAATATCCGGTGGATAGAGGCCCTGCGGCACATCGATCGACGCACTCAGCCTTCAGCCGTTCGCCTGCGCCCCTCCCTTGAGGATCATGTAGGTCGCCAGCCCCTTGGCGACGAGTTCGTCCCGGTCGTTCCGGACCTCCACGTCGCCCAGGGCGGTTTTCGTGCCTTGGTGGATGATCCGGGCCTCCGCGGTGATCTCGCCGCTCGCGAAGGGGAGCACGTAATTGAGCTTCATCTCGACCGTCACGAAGGCGTCTCCCCGGTCCACCATGCCGATCAGGGCCATCGCCACGGCGGAATCGGCAATGGAAAAGATCGCACCGCCGTGGGCGATGCCCATGGGGTGGACCAGCTTGCGGTCGAAGGGGAGCCGCATCCTGGCCCAGCCCTTGCGGGCATCCAGCAGTTCCATCCCCAACAGGGTCCAGAAGGGGGAATCCGTCTTCATCTTCTTCATCAGGGCCTGTTTCAGGGCCGGGGGCAATACGTCATACCGCTCCATTCGCAACGACTCCTTGAAAATGATCCGCGATCCTTCCCGCGCGTGGGAATCGCGCCCCGCACTCGGAGGGACGGGGGGTCCGGCAAGTCTTATACTATCCCGACCGGTCTCCGTCAACACCGCATCAGAGGGCCGTCGTCAGATCCCTGCCCAGGAGCTTGTGCAGAATGAACAGGGGAATCAGGACCGAGACGATGAGGACCGTGGCGAAGGCGGAGGCGGGTCCGAAATCGCCGCTGTTGATCCGCTGGAAGATCTCCACGGTCATGGTCGCCCAGGGGCCGTAGTACAGGACGATGGTGGAACTGAGCTCGGCCAGGGTCGTGACCCACATGATGATCGCCCCGGCGATGATGCCCGGCATCATCACCGGCAGGATGACCTTGAGAAAGGACCGGAACGGGGGAACACCCAGGTTGACGGAGGCGTCTTCGATGTTCCGGTCGATCTGGTGCAGGAGCGCCGAGGTGGTCTTGATGGAGAACGGGACCTTGCGGATGAAATAGGCGAGCACGAGGATCATCCAGGTTCCCGTGAGGACGACGAGGCCCTTGTTGTACGTCACGGCGAGCGCGATGCCCTGGACGGTGCCGGCGATGGCCAGGGGCAGCATGGTCAGGACGTCGAGGACGTAGCTCACGGTTCCGCGGCGGCGGACGAGCAGGTAGCTGACGACGAGGCCGAAGACAATCCCGATGAGGGTGGCGGCCGTGGCGAGAAAAAATGAATTCAGGATGGGCCGCGGAGCGATGGTGAAGGCCTTGATGAAATGATCCAGGGTAAACTGGCCGTAGTACATGACCGGCCCGTGGGCCTTCGTGAAGGCCGCCACGACGACGACCAGGAACGGAAAGAGGGCGATGAAGACGAGGCCGGCGCAGAAGACCCAGATGAGGGCGGTCGGGAGGAGCGAAAGCCGTTTCACCGCCGTCCGCTGCACGGACGTGATGGCGTAGGTCTTGCGCTCCGTCCAGTACTTCTGCACCACCGTCAAGAGCAGCGTGAGCGACAGGAGGATCATGCTTAGCGCCCCCGCCATCGAGGGATTGCCCCCCATTTCGCTGATGAATTCGTTGTAGGCCTGGACCGACAGGACCCGGAAGTCCTCGCCGATCAGGATGGGCACCCCGAAGTTTTCGATGGACAGGTAGAAGACGACCAGGGCCCCGGACAGGATGGCCGGGGTGACAAGCGGCAGGGTGACGGTGAAGAAAGCCCTCAGACGTGAGGCGCCCAGGCTCGTGGCCGCCTCCTCGAGGGAGCGGTCGATGGCGTTGACGGCGGACGATACCATCAGAAAGACGTAGGGGAAGAATTGCAGGGTGTAGACGAGGACGATGCCCTTCCAGCCGTAGATCGTGGGCGCTTCCAGGCCGAAGCGGCCCAGGGTGTTTGCCAGCAGTCCGTTCCGTCCCAGGAGCATGATCCAGGCCTCGGCCCCGATGAAGGTCGGCAGGATCAGCGGCAGGGTTCCCAGAGTCTTGATGACGTCCTTCCCGGGCAGGTCGTAGCGGGAGAGGAAGAACGCGAAGGGAATCCCGATGACGAGCGCGAACCCCGTGGCGAGGGCGCTGACGAACAGGCTGTTGCGCAGGCAGCGCAGGTAATAGGGATACTTGAAAAAGGTCTGGTAGCTGTTCAGCGAAAAGGCGCCCGTCTCCGGGTCCATGAAACTCGCCTTGAAGATGTAGAGGACGGGATACAGGACGGCGAAGAACAGGACGATGAAGACCAGAACCAGGATGACATTCCAGGTATTGAGGTGACGTCCGATATTCATGCTTCGGGCAGCGCCTCGGGACGCTGTGGGTCCGTTCAGGGTTCGATCACGACCGGCCGCTCGGCGTCGAAGCCGAGGCGGATCGGCTCCCCCTCGCCCTTGATGCCCCGCTTATGGGGGTCCGCCGCGTCAATCGTGAGCAGACGGTCCCCCAGGCACCGCACCCCGTAACGGACCAGGGAGCCGACAAACATCGCGCTGACGACGGTTCCCGTGAACGCATTCACCGGGGCTTCCGCCCCGTCCGGAAGGATGTCGATCCACTCGGGGCGCAGGGCGACCAGAATCGGGCCGGACAGGGGCTTTCCCGAGCAAAGGTGGAACACCTGATCGCCGGTGCGGGCCTGGGCGCGGGCACGTCCGGCATCGTAGCCCGTGACGTCCAGATCGAGAATGTTGCTGCTCCCCATGAACTGGGCCACGAAGCGGTTCCGGGGGGCGGCGTAGATCTCCCAGGGCGTCCCGATCTGTTCGAGCCGCCCGCCGTTCAAGATCGCAACGCGGTCGGAGATGGCCATGGCCTCCTCCTGGTCGTGCGTCACGTAGATCGTCGTGATGCCCAAGCGTTTCTGGATGCGCTTGATCTCCTCGCGCATGCTGATCCGCAGACGCGCATCGAGGTTCGACAGGGGTTCGTCCATGAGGAGGATCCTGGGCGAGAACACCAGCGCCCGCGCGAGGGCGACGCGCTGCTGCTGTCCGCCGGAGAGCTGGCTGGGAAAGCGCGCCTCCAGGCCGTCGAGCTGAACGTTCTCCAGAACCTCCGCCACCTTTTTCCGGATCTGATCTTGCGAGGTCCTGCGCGTCCGCAGCCCGTAGGCGACGTTGTCGAAGACGGTCAGGTGCGGGAACAGGGCGTAGGTCTGGAAGACCATCCCCGTTTCGCGTTTGTGGGGGGGGACGGCATTGACGCGCGTCCCGCCGAAGAGGACCTGCCCCGCGTCGGGGGCATGAAAACCGGCCACGATCTTCAGGAGGGTCGTCTTCCCGCAACCGCTCGGACCGAGGAGGGTAAACAGATGCCCCTCCTCGATCTCGAGGCTCACGCCATCGATGACCGTGAGCCGGCCGAAGGATTTGCGGATGTCCCTGAGTTCAACCTGCATGCATTCTTTATCGCGAGAGAACGATTTCCTTCCACTGCTTCAGGATGTCCTTTTCAAGGACGTTCGCCTCCAGCGGATCGAACTTCTTGAGAACCCGGATCTTCTTCAGGGCGGGAAGCCCGGCAATGGTTTTCGCGTCCGTCCGCGCCGGACGGCGGTAGAACTTCTCGAAAACCTCCTCCTGGACGGGTTTGCTGATCAGGTAATCGAAGAACTTCTTCGCCTCCTGGGGGTGGGGGCTGTTCAGGATCACCGCCGCGCCCTCGGGGGCCACGATGGCGCCGTCGGCGGCATAGACGATCCCCACGTCCTTGGACCCGCCGGCCACGTAGCGGTAGGCGGCGTATTCCATCGTGACGCCGATCGGATATTCCCCGCCGGCGACGCCCTTGTAAATCAGGCTGGAGCTGTCGAGGATCTTGGCGTTATCGATGAGCTTCTTCAGGCCGTCCCAGCCGTAGAGCTTGTAGATGCCGTACACCTGGGCATAGGCGGACCCGGATTTCTCCGGATTGGCGATGACGACCTTGCCCTTCCATTTGGGCAGGAAGAGGTCCTTCCAGGCCTTTGGTTTTTCCGGCTCCCTGACGAGGGACTTGTTGTACATGATTACCATGACATGGGCGTTGGAGCTCGTCCAGCGACCTTCCTTCTCGATGTAGTTCTTCGGGAGGGCGCGGGCTTCACGGGACTTGTAGGGGAGGAAGTACTGCTTGGCATTGTCGAGAACGGCAACGTCGCCGCTCCAGAAGACGTCGCAGAGCGGCTTGTTCTTTTCCGCGGCGATCCGCTTCATGGCCTCTCCCGTCCCGAGGCGGACGGTGGATACCTTGATCCCCGTCTTCTTTTCAAAACCCTGGCTGACCATGTCAAGCAGCTCCGGCGGGTTCGAGGAGTACAGGACCACCTCCGCCGCCCACCCGCAGGCCGGAACCAGCATCAGGCCGATGGTGCACAACACCGCATACCGCCAAAGACTCCGCTTCATAAGCTTACCTCCCGTAAACGTCCCATGGGTTCGGTCGCCAACGTGCCGGTCGATCCGGCACGGCTCTGCACTTTTATAGGGAAAACACCCGGGGATGTCAACGACAAAGGGCTGTGGGCGGAAACTCGTTTTCTTTGGATTGCTTATCTGTTATATTGAATCCTAGCGCGAGGTTGAAATCCGTTCATGAAACGTCATCCATGCGGGAGGGCATGATGAAGAAACACTATAAATTTTCCATCTGGTACGTCCTGCTCGGCATCTGGGTTGTGCTGCTCGTCCAGAGCTATATCGCCTCCATGCTGGCCGTTCCGACGATCCCCTACAGCCAGTTCCTGAACCAGCTCAAGGCGGGCAACATCACCGAGGTGGCCATCACGGCCAACCAGATCCAGGGAAAGGTGAAGGTCGATCCGAACAACCCGGGCGAACAGAAGGCCTTCAAGACCATCCGCGTCGATCCGGAACTGTCCAAAACCCTGGAGCAGTACCCGGTGATCTTCAAGGGCGAGATCGAATCCACCTGGATGCGCGACCTGTTCTCCTGGGTGTTTCCCCTCCTGCTGTTCGTCGGGATCTGGTATTTCCTGATGAAGCGGATGGGCGGCCAGCAGGCGGGCTTCATGACCCTGGGGAAGAACAAGGCCCGGATCTACATGGAGAACGAGCTCAACGTGACCTTCGCCGACGTGGCCGGCGTGGATGAGGCGAGGCAGGAGCTGGTCGAGGTGATCGAATTCCTTAAGACGCCGGGGAAGTTCACCGACATCGGGGGGCGGATCCCGAAGGGCATCCTGCTCGTGGGCCCCCCGGGAACGGGCAAGACCCTGCTGGCCAAGGCCGTGGCGGGGGAAAGCGGCGTCCCCTTCTTCAGCCTCTCCGGATCGGAGTTCGTCGAGATGTTTGTCGGGATCGGCGCCTCCCGGGTACGCGACCTGTTCGTGCAGGCAAAGGAAAAGGCCCCCTGCATCATCTTCATAGACGAACTCGACGCCCTGGGGAAGGCCCGGGGATTCGGGGCCATGGGCGGCCACGACGAGCGGGAGCAGACCTTAAACCAGCTCCTGGTCGAGATGGACGGCTTCGATCCCAAGGTGGGGGTGATCCTGATGGCCGCGACGAACCGTCCGGAGATCCTGGATCCGGCGCTGCTCCGGGCGGGCCGCTTCGATCGGCACGTCCTCGTCGACCGCCCGGACAAGCAGGGGCGGGAGGACATTCTCAAGGTCCATATGAAAAAGGTCAAGGCGGCCCCCGAGGTCGATCTGGGGATCCTCGCCAACATGACCCCGGGGATGGTCGGGGCGGACCTTGCCAACCTGATCAACGAAGCGGCCCTGCTCGCCGTCCGGGCGGGCCGGTCCGTCGTGGCGATGAAGGATTTCGAAGAGGCGGTGGAGCGGATCATCGCCGGCTTGGAGAAGAAAAACCGTCTCATCAACCCCCGGGAGCGGGAAACGGTCGCCTACCACGAGATGGGGCACGCCCTGGTCGCCCTGTCCCTGCCCGGCACCGACCCGGTCCAGAAGATCTCGATCATCCCGCGGGGCATCTCGGCCCTGGGCTATACCCTGCAGGTGCCCACGGAAGACAGATTTCTCATGAAGAAGACGGAGCTGGAAAACAAGATCGCCACCCTGCTCGGTGGCCGCGCGGCGGAGGAGATCATCTACGGCGACGTCTCCACGGGGGCCCACAACGATCTGTCCCGCGCCACCGACATCGCCAAAAGCATGGTCCGGGAATACGGGATGAGCGAAGCCCTGGGTCAGGTCTACCTGGCCCGGGACAAGCGCCCCCAGTTTCTGGACATCGGCCTCGGCGAGGGTGGAGACTACAGCCCGGCGACGGCCGAGGCGATCGACCGGGAGGTCCGGGAGATCATCGGGAGGGAGTACCGCCGGGCCAGAGACATCCTGGCGGACAAGAGGGCGGTCCTCCTGAAAGGGGCGCAGCGGCTCTTGGAGCAGGAGAAGATCGACGGCGAGGAAATCCGGGTGCTGCTCGTGGAAACGTAGACGCGAAATATGCAGTCAAAAAGACAGGTGCTCGTCCGGCGGCTCCTGGACTGGTACGATCGCCATCACCGGCCGTTGCCCTGGCGGGAAACGTCGGACCCCTACCGGATCTGGGTCTCCGAGATCATGCTCCAGCAGACCCAGGTCGAGACCGTCCTTCCGTATTACGAGCGCTTCCTGGAACGGTTTCCGACCGTGGAGGCCCTCGCGGCCGCCAAGCCCGATGAGGTGTTGAGGGTCTGGGAAGGGCTGGGCTACTACGCGCGCGCCCGGAACCTCCACGCTGCGGCCCGCCGGCTCGTGGAGCGCAGCGGGGGGCGGGTGCCCGAGACGCGGGAGGCGCTGCTCGCCTTGCCCGGGATCGGCGCCTACACCGCCGGGGCGATCCTGAGCATCGCCTTCGGCCGGCGGGCGGCGTCCATCGACGGCAATGTTCGCCGGGTCTGGAGCCGGATCTTCGCGTCGGCGGACGGCCGGACGGCGCCGGCCGACCTTGAGGATCTGGCCGCGACGATCGTGCCCCGCGAGGCGCCCGGCCGCTTCAACCAGGCCGTGATGGACTTGGGGGCGACGGTCTGCACGCCGCGGAACCCGCGCTGCGACGGCTGCCCCCTCCGGGATCTCTGTCCCGCACGGGCCGGGGGGTTGCAGCACGTCCTGCCGGCCGTAAAGAAGAAGGCCCCCGTTCCGGAACGGGACGGCACGGCCGGCGTCGTGACCGACGCGGCGGGCCGGCTACTGATCGTCCAACGCCCGGCCGAGGGTCTGCTGGGATCGCTCTGGAAGTTCCCCGGCGGGTTTTCCCGGCCCGGCGAGCCTCCGGAAGCGACCCTGGAGCGGACGGTCCGCGAGGAGCTGGGAATCCGGATTCGGGTCGGCGACCGGATCGGCGCGGTGAAGCAGGTCTATACCCACTTCCGGCTCACCCTGCACGTCTTCACCGGCCGGATCGGACGGGGCCGGCCCCGCGCTCTGGCCTGCCAGGACTGGGCCTGGGCCCCGCTCGATACGCTTGCGGATCGCCCCTTCTCCGGCGTCGACCGCAAGGTGATGGCGGTCCTGGCGGCGCGGCGATAGCCGCCGGGCAGAAGGAGGGAAGCCATGGCCAGGGATCATATTCCCGTCACACCCGCGCTCGTGGTCATGAAGCGCGAGGGGGTCCGGTACGTCCTGAAATCCTACGCCTACGTGGAACACGGGGGCACGCGGGTGTCCGCGCGAGAGCTGGGGGAGGACGAGCACGCCATCGTCAAGACGCTCGTCATGGAGAACGAACGCCGGGAGCCCCTGATCATCCTCATGCACGGCGACCGCCAGGTGTCGACCAAGGCCCTGGCGCGGACGCTGGGGGTCAAGTCCATCGTGCCCTGCGATCCCAAGACGGCTGAAAAACACACGGGATACAAGGTGGGCGGGACCTCCCCTTTCGGCACCCGCAAACCCCTGCCGATCTATCTGGAGGAGACGATCGTCGGCCTGCCGAAGCTCCTCATCAATGCGGGCCGCCGGGGGCTTCTCGCCGAGATGGCACCGGCCGAACTGATCAGGGTCCTCAAGCCCGTGCCCGTCCGCGTGGCCCTCTGAAGCGCCTGGCGTCGCCAGGTATTTCATTGACATTTTTTCGCGGTTCGGAGAAAATGGCGCCATGCAAGGGTGATGACATGAAGAAAGACGAGATGATCATCCGCTGCCTCAACTGCGGCACAAAAAACCGCATCCCCCAGGATCGCCTTCAGGCACGGCCCGCCTGCGGGCGCTGCCACGCCCCCCTCGACGAGATGATCATCCGCTGCCTCAACTGCGGCGCGAAGAACCGCATGCCGGAGACCCGTCTCCAGGATCGTCCGCTGTGCGGAAAATGCGGCGTCCCCCTCGTCATCGCCGGCACCCAGGGACGCCCCGTGGACGTCACCGATGCGGACTTTTCACGAGAGGTCGGCGCGGAGTCCGGGGCCGTGCTCGTGGACTGCTGGGCGCCATGGTGCGCCCCCTGCCGCCAGGTGGCCCCCATTTTGGACGATCTGGCGGCCAAATACGCCGGGGGCGTCAAGATCGCCAAGCTCAACGTCGACGAAAACCCGCTGACCGCCGCTCAGTACGCCATCCGCAGCATCCCGACGATGCTCCTGTTCAAGGACGGCAAACTGGTGAACCGGCTGGTCGGCGCCCTGCCGAAGCAAGAGATCGAACAGCACCTGCTGACCATCATGCAGACGAACTGAAGACGTCGAGACGTCCCGACGATCGGATCCCTCTGTACGACGGGAAGACGCCGGCCGGGGGGAGGGGGTTCTGCCTCCGCGGGCGCGACCCGCGGAGGGATCCCGGCGTTCAGCGAAGATCCCGGTCCCGCTTGTCGAGTTGCAACTCCAGCTCCTTGAGCAACTGGAGGTCCTTCTTCAACTGCTCGTTCTCCTGGGCGAGCCGGGTCGTTTCCACCTGGAGACGGTCGTTGAGCGCCCGGAGCTCCTTCCGGAGCTGTTCGGTTTCCCCCCGGGCCTTTTCCAACGCCTGCCTGTCCTGCGCGCGCCCTTCCCTGAGCCGCGTCCGCTCTTCGAGAAGCCGGACGAGGGCGGCGGCGGCCCTCTGCCACTTGCCGCGGGGATAGTTGGTCAGAAGCTCGGCAAAGGCCTCCCGGGCCTTCGCGCCCTCCGGATCGGCACCCTCGTTTTCCAGGAAATCAAGACCCCGGTTGAAACAGTCCGTAGCCTCCGAACTGAAGTTGAAGAGCCCCTCCTGGAGAACAGGGGGATCGCTCGGAACCGGGGCCTCGGGCGGCGCCGTCGGACGGGGCGCGGTCTGAGCGCAGGCGCACAGAAGCGCCGTCAGCAGGATCGCCGTCAGGCGGAGAATCTGTCGAGTCATGCCCGGCATGGAAGCTGTCCTTACCGTTTCCCGCGCCTGCTCCCGGAGAGGGGCGCAGTCAGATGAGGGATGCTTACGGGACGCAGCATCCGGGGTTCATGTCGTCACGCCGGGTTCCGGCCCCTTCACACCGGCTTCCACGTCCTCCAGGCGAACGTAGTTGCTGCCGGGGAGGGCCTTGGCGTACTCTTTCAACGCCGCCGCCACCCGCGCCATCTCCAGGGGATCCTTGAACCGCGTGCCGTCGTCCGTGACGATGGCGATGGTAACGCTCAGCATGGGGTACTTCTGCTGAACCCCCTGGCGGTCCTTGGCGGCGATGAATCCGCGCTGCCGATCCTTGTCGCTGTAGAACTTCGGCATCCGCCGGTCGAACTCGGTGACCAGATGCCGGCAGGCCGCTTCCACCCGGTCGGGCCTGGCCATGATAATGAAGTCATCCCCCCCGATGTGTCCGATGAAGTTCTTTTCATCGCTGTGGCGGGCTTCATATTCCGACATGATGCGGGCCACCTCCTTGATGACCTCGCTGCCCCAGGCATAGCCGTAATGATCGGCGAAGGGCTTGAAATTGTCGAGATCGACGTGGCACAGGGAAAAGGCCGTCCGGGCCGTGAGGCGCCGCTCGATCTCTTTTTCAATGGCCCGGTTGCCCGGCAGGCCGGTCAGGGGGCTGGCGTCGAGGTTGTACTCCTCCATGACCTTGAGCCGCTTCATCATGTCGCTGAAGGCGTAGGCGAGGCTGCCGATCTCGTCCTTACGGTCGATGCGCAGATCATAGTCGAACTCGCCGTCCGCCACCCGGTCCGTCGCCTGTTCGAGCTTCTTCAGGGGCCGGGAGATGTTGGTGGTGATCAGCACGGCGAGCAGCAGGCCGACCAGCAAGCTGAACCCGCTCAACAGCAGGGTCATCCGGCCGGCGCGGACGGCCTGGGATTTCATCCGGGCAAGGCGGCCGGTGATGTCCCGATTCGACTCACGCTGCAGCGACCGGAGAACCTCCACCATATTCGAGACGAGGACCCGACCCTCCCGGCCCGATAACGAGACCGCCTCCTCCAGGCGGTTCTCGCCGACGAGGGCCTCTTCGGTCCGGAAGAGCGCGTCGTAGCGTTCGTGCAGGGCCAGAACCTCCCGGCGCCGCTTGCCGTCCGTCCCGTTCCGTTTTCGCTCCCACGTCTCGATCCGCCGCCGGAACTCCCGACTTCGGTTCCAGAAGATCTCGGCGATGGAGGGATCCTTGAGAATCAGATATTTTTTCTCGGCGCTCTCCTGATCGAGGACCGTATCGATCATCTGCTTGCTGAGATCGACCATGAAAACATCTTCATGGATGATGGCGTGACTGAGACGATCGAGCTGCTGAAGGCTGAAAAGGGCATAAGCGCTGGCCAGAACGGTCAAAACCGCCATGGCAACATAACTGAACAGCAACTTACGGCTGATGGTGAGCTTCATCGATCGGGCATATCCCTTTGAGCTTCGGGTGTTTTTTTAGCATATGCGCCCTGCCGTGTAAACGGGAATTTGTTTGCGGGACCCTGTTTTTTGCCTTCACCGCACCGGGCTTTTCTGCTAAACAGAGGCCGCGTCACGACAGCCGGTTTCCGGGCGGCGGGGGAGGCAGCGGTCAAGCTTCATGGCAGCAAAAGATCTGATTCGGGAATCGGTGCGCGTCGGCGCGGTCAAGGGCTGGGACGGGTTTATCTGGATGATGAAGATCGTCGTTCCCGTCTCCTTCCTGACGACGCTCCTGGACCGGAGCGGCTGGCTGGCGCGGGTCGATTTTCTCCTGCAGCCGGCCATGGGCGTTCTGAGCCTGCCGCCGGAAGCCGCCCTGCCGCTCCTGATCGGGATGCTGGCCAACATCTACGGCGGGATCGCGGCCATGGTGGTGCTGCCCCTGACCCTCGCCCAGATGACCCTGGTCGCCATCTTCCTCCTGACGGCCCACAACCTGATCCAGGAGGGGATTATCCAGGCCAAATCGGGCCTTCACCCGCTGAAGGCCACCCTCTTCCGAATCGGCGCCGCCACGGTGACCGTCCTGTGCGTGGCGCCGTTTCTCGACCCCGGGACCGCGACGGCGGCCCCGGCCGGGGGGGCGGCGGAGGCCGTCCGCCCCTGGATCGGGGTCGTGGAAGCCTGGGCCTGGACAACCCTCCGGCTCGCGGTGAAGATCTTCTTCATCATCTTCGTCATCATGATCCTGATGGAGATCCTGAAGCGCACCGGATGGGTCCACACGATCGTGAAGATCTGCGCCCCGTTTCTCCGGCTCATGGGGCTCGCGCCCAAGGTCGGCCTGCTGTGGATGACGGCCGTCATCTTCGGCCTGGCCTACGGCGGCGCCGTGATCGTCGAGGAGACGCGCAACGGGGACCTCTCCCGGGCGGAGTTGGAAA
Organism: Syntrophales bacterium; assembly: GCA_023230905.1. Taxonomy (GTDB): domain Bacteria; phylum Desulfobacterota; class Syntrophia; order Syntrophales; family UBA2251; genus UBA2251. Next base: position 13,260 of record JALNWL010000013.1, on the reverse strand, counting down.
CCCTGCACCTGTCCATCGGGATCAACCACTCCATGGTCGAGGACCCGATCCTGTTCATGGCCCTCGGCATGAGCGCCTTCTGGCTCTACATCCCCCGGCTGATCATGGCGATCGTGACGGTCCGCCTGCTGAACCTCTGGTTTCGCCTGACCGGACCGAAGCAGCCCGCCGCGGTCACGCCCGCGTCCCGCTAAGTATCCACTTCTGGTCGCCTTTTCATGAATGTTCCTTGTCCCCGGATGGAAATTCTGTTATAGGTTCGACCGGTGGTCGCCGGAAGCCGATCCCTGAGGTGCAGGGAGCCGATTTCAAGAACGCCCGGCATGACAAATCCATGAGGAGGGGATGGCTGTTATGATCTATAATGAAGAATTCGAGACCCTGCCCCGGGAAGTCCTGGAGGCCCTGCAGTTCAAGCGCCTCCAGCAGGTGCTCCAGCGGGTCTATCATACCGTCGGTTTCTACCGGCGCACCTTCGACGCCGCCGGCGTAAGGCCCGACGACATCAAGACCCTGGCGGACCTCTCCCGCCTGCCCTTCACGTCGAAGCAGGATCTCCGGGAGAACTACCCGTTCGGCCTCTTCGCCGTCCCCATGAGCAGCGTGGTCCGGCTGCACGCCTCGTCCGGAACGACCGGCCGTTCGACGGTCGTCGGCTACACCAAACGCGACATCGACACCTGGTCGGAACTGATGGCCCGCTGCTTCGTCGCCGCGGGACTCACGAAGAACGACATCATCCACAACGCCTACGGCTACGGCCTGTTCACCGGCGGCCTCGGCGCCCACTACGGGGCAGAAAGGCTGGGCGCCAGCGTGATCCCGATGTCCGGCGGCAACACGAAACGGCAGATCATGATCCTGCAGGACTTCGGTCCGACGGCCATCTGCTGCACGCCGTCCTACGCGCTCAACCTGGCGGAACAGGGTCGGGCCATGGGGGTGGACATGCGGTCGCTCCGCCTGCGCGTCGGGATCTTCGGAGCCGAGCCCTGGAGCGACCAGATGCGCGACCAGCTCGAAGATCAGCTCGCCATCCAGGCCCTGAACATCTACGGGTTGTCGGAAGTCATGGGGCCCGGCGTGGCCATGGAATGCTCCGAAGGCCGGGAGGGGATGCACATCTTCGAGGACCACTTCATCGTGGAGACCATCGATCCCGAGACGGGCGCCATTCTGCCTCCGGGGGAGGAGGGGGAGATCGTCTTCACGACGCTCAGCAAGGAGGCCTTCCCCCTGATCCGCTACCGGACCCGGGACGTCGCCCGCCTGATCACCGCCCCCTGCCGCTGCGGCCGGAGCCATGTCCGCATGGGCCGCATCATGGGGCGCAGCGACGACATGCTCATCATCCGCGGCGTCAACGTCTTCCCCTCCCAGATTGAGGCGGTCCTGGTCGGCATCGAAGGCCTGGAACCCCACTACCAGCTCGTCGTCGACCGTGAAGGCACCCTGGACACCCTGGAGGTGCAGGTCGAGGTCAGCGAGCGCACCTTCGCGAACGCCGACGAGGTGAAGGTCCTGCAGAAAATGGAACGGCGCATCGTCAAGGACATCAAGGACTACCTGGGCGTCTCCGCCAGGGTGAAGCTGGTCGAACCCAAATCGCTGCAGCGCTTCGAAGGCAAGGCGAGCCGGGTCACGGATCGGCGCAAACTTTAACGTCTCTTTTAACCCGAGGAGGTCGGTGCCAATGAAAGTCGATCAGATTTCCATCTTTCTGGAAAACAAGCCGGGCGGACTGGAGCGGGTGACCCGGATTCTCAAGGAGGCCAACATCAATATCCGGACCCTGTCGATCGCCGACACCTCCGAGTTCGGCATCCTGCGCCTCATCGTCAACGACGTGGAGGCCACCGTGCGCGTGCTCAAGGAGGACGGCTTCCGGGTCAGCCGAACGACCGTCGTCGCCGTCGAGGTGCCGGACCGGCCGGGAGGTTTGTACAGCATCATGGAGGTCCTGTCGGCCCATGGCATCAACGTCGAATACCTGTACGCCTTCGTCGAGAAGAGCGGCGAGAACGCCGTGATCATCTTCCGCTTCGGCAACCCCGACCAGGCGATCGACGTCCTCATCAAAAACAACCTGACCGTGCTGCCGGGCGCGAAGCTCTATTCCCTTTAGGAGGTGTGCCGGGACCGCCGGGACGGGGGCCTCTGCCGACCGCCCCGTGCGGGGGAATGGTTGGATTCTCAACGCTCCGCTTACACTCCATATCAACCGGTGCCCCGGCGCGAGGGGACGGCTTATGTCCCCCGCAATTTCTTCCAACGCCCGATCTTCGAGGATGCGCAATGAAAGCCGCAAGCCGCCTTAGGTCCGGTCGTCGCTCGCCACGAATCCGGTTCCTTCCTCGATCGGCCGCCGGGCGTCCGGTAAGCGCCGGAGGACCGGCAACCGTCCCCCACCCGTCACTATTAATAGAGGCTCTAAAAAAGCAAGCAAATGAAGCCACACACGCAGCTAAAGCTGCGGATAAATCTTGCATTAAAGTATTTGGCGCACCGTAGTAATTGTACCGACAAACATGCGCACGTTAGTTCCCTGTATGATTAAATGATCGTAAAACAAAGGCAATACAGATGATCGCTACGTTCCGGCTGATTTCTGCGTTCGCGTGTTGAATAGGTGCGAGGAATCTGATACGGCATGGCCATGAATCGTGACGACATCCTGCGTAATTTGCCGGTGCATACCGGGAGGGCAGTCGCCCACTACTGGAAGACTCGGACGGGTCAGCAAGATAGACAGCGGGAAACCGGCAAGACGGACCAGGGCCTGCGAAGCGCCGTCACCGGCGGTGCGCAGATGGACGGCTTCGTCGATCTCTTCACGGAACTGATTACGGCGGCCGGGATTTCGGAACGGCATGTCTTCAGAAAGAAAGCCGTCAAATTGCCAGGCTTCTTCCGCCCGACCAAGGAGTGGGACCTGCTCGTAGTGCGCGAGAGGCCAAGTCCCAGGTCGGTCCTTCCTTCGGCAATAACTTCAACAACCGGACGGAAGAGGCGATAGGAAGCGCCCTTGACCTCTGGACCGCATACCGTGAACGTGCCTTCCTCAGCAGCCCCCAGCCTTTTCTCGGTTACTTTTTCATGCTGGAGGACCGCGCTGCCTCCAACCGCCCGGTCAAGGTGAAGGAGCCGCATTTCAAAGTCTTTCCCGAATTCGTCGGCGCTTCCTACATGCGCCGCTATGAAATCTTCTGCCGCAAGCTCGTGCTGGAAAGGCATTACACGGTGGCGGCGTTCATTTCGTCCACAATAGAGGAAGGGCTTCAAGGAAGCTTCTCGACCCCGGCGGCCGACCTTTCTGTCGAGCATTTCGCGAAGACCCTCACGGCCCACTTGGCCGCCTTTGCGTGAACTCATGGAAACCACCATTCACAGGTTGATCAATGGTGATGCGAGGGAACTTACGTACCTCGACGATGCCTCGGTTCATCTTATCGTCACATCTCCCCCTTACTGGAATTTGAAACAATACAACGATAACGCGGCCCAACTCGGACATATTCAGGACTACGAAGCATTCCTGCTCGAGTTGGAAAAGGTTTGGCGCCATGTTTACAGAATCCTCGTGCCCGGGGGGCGCCTCGTTTGCGTGGTCGGAGATGTTTGTGTGGCGCGTCGCGACTTTGGACGCCACCTCGTCTTTCCTTTACACGCCGACATTTGCGTCATCTGCCGAAGGATTGGATTCGACAACCTGAACCCGATCATCTGGCACAAAATTGCAAACGCCTCCTACGAGGTTGAGAACGGATCAAAATTCTTGGGGAAGCCCTACGAGCCGAACGCAATTATCAAGAACGACATGGAATTCATCCTGATGCAGCGCAAACCCGGCGGGTACCGAAAACCCACCAACCAGCAGCGCCAGGCAAGCCGGATTGAAAAAGATGTTTTTGACCGATGGTTTCAGCAAATCTGGACCATCACCGGGGCCTCAACCAAACACCACCCCGCCCCTTTCCCGCTGGAACTGGCCACCCGCCTCGTCCGCATGTTCTCCTTCACCGAGGATACGGTTCTGGATCCGTTCCGCGGATCGGGCACGACGATGGTTGCCGCTCTGCGCACGGGACGTAATAGCATTGGAATCGAAATTGATCCGGAATACTGTCGCATGGCGGCCCGGTATCTGAAAGCGGAGACATCCGACCTTTTCACGGCAGCGGAACTTCGCTTTGAGAAAGCGCCCACGGACGCCGTTGCCGTCATAAGTGAAGAACCCGCCCTATACGGAGTCCGGCCAGCCAAGAAGAGACTTGAATAGGCGAACAGTGCGCTCCACACGGATCGCCGAGAACTTTCTTCATCTCACCTTCGAGAAAGCGTCCCGAAGAACGTCTTCGGCGGGTCTGGTTTTGAGCTTTCCTTCACGGCAGTCCCGATAGCGACGCTCGGCTTCCTGAAGCCAGAGTTCTTCCGCATCGGCATCGTCGTGATCGTCTAGACTCTTGATCAGATCCATCGCCAGCCGGGCGCGCTCCCGGGAAGACAGGGAATAAACTTCCGCTTCAATTCTCTTGATATCGGCAGCCACGTTCGTCCTCCTTGGCGCAAGCATAGGGCGAGAATATTTGAATATCAACGGGGACTTTGGGGGGCATGCGTTATATTCTCGTGGTACTCCATGAGCCTCCGTTAGCCGACCGGGGGATTCGCGGCGGCGGCGCTACCCCTTGATGCACCCCAGGGCGCGCAGGCGGCCCACCTTTCTCGAGAGGCCGGCCCGGTCGGCAACCTCCACGACTTGGTCGAGGTCCTTGTACGCCTCGGGCATCTCCTCCCGCAGGGTGCCCTTGCCCGCCGCCATGACGACGATCCCCCGGTCGGCCAGTTCCCGGCCGATGGCGCGCCCACGGCTGGCCTTCGTCGCCTGGGTGCGGCCCATCACCCGTCCCGCGCCGTGGCACGTGCTTCCGAAGGTCTCCGCGTAGGCATATTCCGTCCCGGCGAGGACGTACGATCCCGCCCCCATATCGCCGGGAATCAGGACCGGCTGGCCGACGGGCCGGTAGGCCGCGGGCAGGGCGGGGTGGCCGGGCGGAAAGCTCCGGGTCGCGCCCTTCCGGTGGACGCACAGGCGCACCGGTTTCCCCTCCACGGGGAATTCCTCCATCTTGGCGATGTTGTGGCAGACGTCGTAGACGAGGCGCATGCCCAACTCGCGGGGACTCAGACCGAGCGCTTTCTCGAAGGTCTCCCGGGTCCGGTGCATCAGCATCTGGCGGTTCGCCCACGCGTAGTTGGCGGCGCAGGCCATGGCGGCCAGGTATTCCCGGCCCCGCCCCGAGGCGAGCGGGGCGCAGGCCAACTGGCGGTCCGGAAGCTCCAGGCCGAGTTTCCCCGCATGCTTGACCATCCGGGCCAGGTAATCGTCGCAGACCTGGTAGCCCAGGCCCCGGGAGCCGCTGTGGATCATGACGCAGAGCTGCCCCGGCGCAAGCCCAAAGGCGGCCGCGGCGACGGGATCGAAGACCTCCGCCACGACCTCGATCTCGAGGAAGTGATTCCCGGAGCCCAGGGTGCCGAGCTGGTCCCGGCCCCGCTCCAGGGCCCGGTCGCTCACCGCGTCCGGATCGGCCCCGGCCATGCACCCGCCGTCCTCCGTCGTCTCCAGGTCCCCGGCCGTGCCGAACCCCTGGGCGACGGCCCAGGCGGCGCCCTCCACGAGGACCTTCCGCTCCTCCTTCGCGGAGAGCCTCACGGGGCCCCGGGACCCCACGCCGCTCGGAATGTCCCGGAACAGGGCGGCCACGAGCTCCGCAAGCCGGCCGCGGACGTCCTCCGCCGTCAGCCGGGTGGCCATCAGTCGGCAGCCGCAGTTGATGTCGTAGCCCACCCCGCCCGGCGAGACGATCCCCTGGTCGAGGTCGAAGGCGACGACGCCGCCGATCGGGAAGCCGTACCCCCAATGCATGTCCGGCATGGCGAGCGAGTGGCGGACGATCCCCGGCAGGTGGGCGACGTTCGCCACCTGGCGCGCGCCCTCCTGGCCGCCCGCCTCCTTCAGGAGCCGCTCGCTCGCGTAGAGGATCCCCGGAACGCGCATCCCCCCCGACCGCGGAATGAGCCAGCGGTGCTCATCCAGTTTTTGCAGGGTGATGCTCATCCTTCGCTCCTCCGCGGCCGGGCCGGCCCCACTCCTGTCCGGCGCGATCCGATCGGGAGAGACACCGGTCCGGCGTCGATCCCCGGGGCGGTCCGGGATCAGACATCGCACACGATCCGACCCCACCACCCGGCGGTCGTTTCCCGGATCTCGAGGCCGTGGTACGTGACGGCCTTGATTTCCGTCTTCATCCGGTGGCGGTCCGGCGCGAACGGTTCGCCCGCCGCCTCGGCCTCCAGACGCCATTGCGGCGGGACGGGTTCGGACCCGACCGACACGGCCTCGGACGGTGCGGGTCGGGAGCGGGTCTCAGGCTCACCGGCGTCGTCGATCCGGACGGCGCACCGCCGGACGAGAAACCCCCGGCCGTTGAACAGGTAGAGCAGCTCCCTCAGGAAGTTGACGAGCAGGTCCTCCCGATCCCCGCCGGTCACGATAAAGCGGTGCGTTCGGCGTTCCTCGACGGCCGGCAGCTCCGTCATGAGGTCGAAGACGGCAAAGGCGGCGGTTTCGAAGAGGTCCGCGAGATCGCGGCCCTCAAACAGGATCCCCAAATCGGCGGTATGGTCAAACACCTCGTAGCGCGTCATACATCCCCTCGACAGGCCCCTCCCCCCAGGTTCTTTGAACGCGCATACGCACGCGGCCCTTCCTGAGGTCCTGGCGGATCCCGCGGATGACCTTCGCCTCAGCCGATCTCCTCGATCGCCAGGGGGTATTTGGACATCGCCTCGCAGCCGTCCTCCAGGATCAGGAGCGGGTTTTCGTAGCGGAAACCGATCCCTTCCGCCGGACAGGCATACTGCATGGCGCAGATCACCATTTCGTCGACCTGATACGTGTGGTCGGGATCCGTCCAGTACGGGAATGGGCCGTCATTCTTCGCGCCGATCCGCCACTCGTCGCCGAACAGGCCGATGCCGTGTTCGCATCCCGGCACGACAAAATCAGCGCAGTCGCGACTCTCGGCCAGATCCATCATGACCTGGGCAAGCATCGACGGCGTGGTCCCCGCCCGGTAGTTCGCCAGGACCGCCTGGACCAAGGCGACAAAATTATCCGCGTGCCAGCGCTGCCGAGGGGTCGCCGGTGCGATGAGATAGTTGTGGGAGTGGTCGCCCAGGGCAAGCTGGAACATGGCGTGGAAGTCGAGCATCAGGGGCTCGCCGGCCCGGATCTCCTTGTTCGTCGGCGGGGTGCAGGCCCCCAGGCCGGTTCGATAGCCGCTCGAAATTTCATTCAGGCCGGCGAAATTCCACTCGGACACACTGCCCGCCCTGCGCATGGCCAGGGCGGCGATGCCGCCGATGACCGCTTCGGTCATGCCCTTGAACCCGCCGTTCTCCAGGGCGGCGCGCGCCGCCTTGTGCCCCTCGTCCACGATGAGCGATGCCTTGCGGAAGCGGTTGATCGTCCCCGAATCCTTGATAATGGACAGGGAATCGACGATCTCGTGGGCATTGACGAACTCGAAGCCGTCCAGGGCCTCCTTGAAGCGGGTGAACTCGTAATGCGTCAGGTTGCCCTCCGCGGTATAGGTGGCCATCCCGTCTTCATATCCCAGCCGCCCCTTCCGGAGGCGGAGTTCCTCCCGGATGAAATCGGACACGGCCGAGATCTGATCCATGCCTCCCATCGGGGCGTACGCACGGACATGGTCCTCGTCCAGCCAGGATTCGTCGGCGAGCCGGGCGGCGTCGATGACGAAGGTAAAGAGCGTGGGCGGCCCTTCGGCGGGGATGACGACGTAGCTCCTCCAGGGGATGAACGCATCCAGCGTCCAGGTCAGCGTCCGGATGCGGGAACCGAGGTAGACGTCCAGTCCCTGCTTCCGCATCTCGAGCTGAATGGCCTTCACGCGGGCCGGGTTGTCGATATGGTAGGGATCGCGGGGATCCAGTGTTCTCGGCATGGGTTTTCCTCCTCAGTATTCTGCCGGAATGGTGGCCAGGACCTTGTTCATCCGGTCGGCGAGGGCCGCGAGCTTGAGGGCCTTGGCCATATTGCCCTTCAGCTTGAGTTTCCCCGTCATCATGGCCCGTTGGGCGCCCAGTTCGGCCCGCGTGATTCTCGCGAACGTTTCGTATTCCCCGATGATCCGGAATTCGGCCGGCGGCGGTTCCCCCTCTCCCACCTCGACCCGGGTGAAAACGCCCTGCTCGGTTCCGATAAAGAGATACCGCTCTCCCCCTCCGGGGCAATTCGTGTAAATGTTGGACATGGACGTGGTCACGTTGTGCATTTTCTCCGCCGGAATCTGCGTTTTCAGGCGCTTCAATCCCTCTTCCGCCCATTCGGGACTCAGATACTTGAACGTCTCCGACATGCTCATCCTCCTCTCCGGGTTGTCCGTCACGCCGCCTCCCGTTCAGGGCGCCGCTTCGGCCCGACGGTCCTGCCGAATGGCCCGGATGCTCACGCTTCCGATCGTCGACCGTCAGGCCGCGGCAACGTGCCTCGATTTCTTCTTCAAACGGGTGATCTGCCTCCTCAGCCGGACGAGGCCGCCTCTATCGCTCGATTCCCGCGCCTGCGCCTGAAGGGCTTTCAGTTCGCGAATCCTGGCCTTCAGGGCCGGTTTGGCCATCTTGATCTTGACGGGCTGTTTCTTTTTCGCGGCGGGGGCGCTCTCCTTGATTCCCCGGGCTTCCCGAATGAAGGCGACCAGTTCTTCCTTTTTCATGTCGTGAATCGCCCTCTCGTGGGGGATTTCGGCTGCGATCTCGCGCAATTCCTTGACGGTCAACTTTTCAAGGGATTTTTCGTCATGAATTTTCTTCCGGGTATCCTCAGACATCACGCATAGACCTCCTTCGTTTATTTTCAAGATCTACAGGCAATCAGGGGGGACCTGGAGTCGCCCCGGTTTACACCGCATGGACGCCATCCGGCGGGGAAGGGCCCGACACCCGCCCCCTACAAGCATATAATAACAATATTTGTGCATTTTAAAAGAGGAAAATACCGGCATTTTTATTGACACCCCCTTGAATATCCCCTATAGTCCACCGCCGGCGGGGGCGACGATTGCCTCGTCGGTTTTCTCGCTTTCCATCCACGATTCGAAAGGTGCACCCGGATGATCGATTTCACCCCCCTGTTCTGTCCCGGCTCCGTCGCCGTGATCGGCGCCTCGCCCAACATCGTCCGCGACCGGGCGGGCTTCATTCACAGCCTGAGCGCCTGCTTCCAGGGCCGGCTCTACCCCATCAACCCGCGGCATACGGAGATCGAAGGCCGGCCCTGCTACGCCCGGATCACGGAGGTGCCGGAGGCCGTCGATTACGCCCTGATCATGCTCCCGCGGGAAAAGGTCGCTGCCGCCCTGAGGGATTGCGTCCAAGCCAAGGTTCGCTTTGTGCTCGTCTTCACGTCGGGATTTTCCGAAGTGGGCGAAACGGGGCTCGAGGCGGAACTGCTTTCGATCCTCAAGGGAAGCGACACCCGGATGATCGGTCCCAACTGCGTCGGGGCCCATTGCCCGGAGCGCGGCCTGGTGTATTACCCGCAGATGATGCGGGACACCCCGGGCCATGTCGGGTTCTTTTCCCAGTCCGGCGGCCATGCCCTGAATTTCCTCATCCGCGGCCTCTCCATGGGCATCGGTTTTGACAAGGTCATCAGCGTCGGCAACCAGGCGGACCTCAAGATCGTCGATTTCATCGAATACTTCGCCGAAGATCCCCGTATCGACATCATTTGCGGCTACATCGAAGACATCAAGGACCCCGAGCGCTTCCACCGGGCGGTCCGCGAAACGGTCCTGAACACGAGAAAACCGATCGTCCTCTGGAAGGGCGGACGGTCCGCCGACGGCGCGCGGGCCACGCAGAGCCACACGGGCGCCCTGGCCGCCCCCGTGAAGGTCTGGGACGGCGTGATGGCCCAGATGGGCGTCATCAACGCCGAGACCCAAAATGAGATGTCCGACGTCCTGCTCGCCCTGAAGTTCGGGTTCAACCCCCGGGGGCTCAGGGCCTGCATCGCGGTCGCCGGTGGCGGAAGTTCCGTGGAACTGACCGACGCCTTCAACGCGAACGGGGTCTCGGTTCCGGAACTGTCGCCGGAGGTGCAGGCGCTGGTCGGAACGGACCTCTCCCGGGTCAACACCTCCACGCGCAACCCGCTCGATCTCGGCATGTTCGGTTTTGCACCCAATGTTCTCGGGGAGGCCGCGGAACGGGCGGCCCGGGACCCGAACATTGACTTCATCGCCATTTGCCTGTATCCGGAGCTGATCCAGATCATGGTCAGGGAGTTGTGGGACGGGTTCGTCGAAAAGATGCTGGAGATCTTCCCCCGCATCTCCAAGCCGCTGGTCGTCCTGATCCCGCAGTTGCTGTTCCGCCGCCCGGAGGTCGAAGCCGTGCGGACGGCATTCGTCGAAAAGCTCGACCGTGCCGGGATTCTCTCCTTTCCGGATGCGGGGCGGGCGGCGAGAATGGCCGTGAAGATCCACCGGTACCGGCGATTCATGGAGGCGCACCCGGGCGACGACCGCTGAAGCACCTCCTCCGCCCTCGCCGGACGGGACATCGCCCGCGCGCACGGTCCCCGGGCGCCGTCCGCAGAGCCCCGGCCGGACCTCCGAAGGGGGCTTTTCCGCGGGGGAAGGAGGATGAAGAACATGTTCTCCGATCTTTTCGCCCGACGATGGAGAGGGCTGCCGGTCCACGGCTGGGCGGGACTGGTGTTGATCGCGGGCTTCTGGTTTCTCAACTGGTCGCTGACGGGCCTGCGAACCCTCTGGGGATTTTTCCCCCTCTGGCTGGGCTACTGCCTGTTCGTCGACGCCCTCGTCTGCATCCGCAAGGGCGACTCGCTTCTGACCCGCAACGCCTACGCCTACGCGGGGCTCTTCGCCGTCTCCGCGCCGGCCTGGTGGCTCTTCGAACTCCTCAACCGCCGTCTGCAGAACTGGCTATACCTGGGCGTCGACGGCATCTCCGATCTGGCCTACGTCCTGTTCTCCAGCCTGAGCTTCTCGACGGTCATCCCGGCCGTCTTCGGTACGGCGGAACTCGCCGGGACCTTCCGTTGGATCGGACGCTTCCGCAACGGTCCCCGGCTGGCGCCCACGCCCACCGTCTTGAAGCGGTTCCTCGCCGTCGGGGTCGCGAGCCTGCTGGCCCTGCTGCTCTGGCCCCGGTATTTTTTCCCCCTCGTGTGGCTGGCCGTGTACCTGATCCTGGAGCCCTTCAACGGCCGCTTCGGCTACCGCTCGCTCCTCGCGGACACGGCCTCGGGAGACTGGCGGGGCGTGTTTTCCCTCTGGACGGGCTGCCTCATCTGCGGCTTTTTCTGGGAGATGTGGAACATCCTTTCCTATCCGAAATGGATCTACCACGTCCCCTTCGTCGATTTCTGCCGCATCTTCGAGATGCCGGTCCTCGGCTACGGCGGGTACATCCCCTTCTCCCTGGAACTCTTCGCCCTGTACCACCTGATCACGGGCCTCGCCACCCGGGGGCGCCCGCAGGACTACGTCGAGTTGACGCCGGACGCCGACCGGGCCCGTTCGACAGTGAAGGACCCGGGCGCGCCCCCCGCATCCGGGGAGGCTGTGCCGTAGCCGCCGGGATGCGGGGTACACCGGACGATCCTGCGGCCCGGGGTCGACGTTCACGTTGCATGCATCCTGCATGCGGCGCCCTTCCGATCCATCGTTCGCGTTACCGGTTGCCGCCTCAGAAGCACGTGACGGGTTCGAGTGGCCGTGCTGGGTAGATCTGTCCCGGGATGGGCGGCATGGAGTTGTACACCCAGTCCAGGTCGATCACGCCGAGCGGTGCGCCGCGGGCGCGGTTGAAGCCGGCGAACGGCCCCCGGACAAGGCAGTTTTCCATCTCCAGGGTAAGCCCGAGAATCGCGACCGTCGCGCCCGGCTGCAGGCCCCGCAGATCTTTCCGGTAGACGGTGGGCGCGAAGACGAGGCGGCGGCTGTCGGCGGCCTGCGCCTGGAGCAGGGGGACGATCTCGGGGAAGCCGTCCGCGCCGATGAAGGCGAGGAACTTCAGCGCGTCCATGCGGTTGAAGAGTCCCTCCGCCCAGGGCGTCAGGATGCGCTCCGACCGTCCCGTCTTCCGGGCCCCCTTGGCCAGTCCCGTCAGGAGCGCCCCGGCGACGATCCCGGGGAGCGGCAGCGCCTCTCCCGGGTGCAGCGAGACCAGGTCCATGAAATGGACGGTGTGGATGCCGAAGTAGGCGTTGTAACGCCACATGGGCTTCCGGTTGTAGCGGATGTACGCGTCGCCTTCGGTTTCCGCCCGCGTCCAGACGGCCTTGCCCCGCCAGAGCCGCCGGTCGAGGCTCATGACGAGGAAACCGGTCCGCGGGTTCTCCCGGACGTGCCGCTTGCTCGCCCCTTCGCAGAACTGGCCCCACGTGAGTTCCGTCGGAGAGGCCGTCTCGAGCGTCGTGATCAGCGTCAGGTGTGGCCATCCCTCCCCGCTCACCGTGGCGAGTAGGCCCACCTTGACGTCCGAGGCAAAGGCCTCCCTGTCTTCCGGCAAGAACCGCGTCTGCAGATCCGTCATTACATCCCCCCCCTGGATTTAACCGGCCCTTCTCATACGGGATCTCCGGCGGGTTCGTCCGGTCGGACCGCGCCCGTCCAGACCACCCGGGCCGCTGCGACGCCCACCCGCCGGGCCGCGTCGGCGAGGGCCTCCATCTCGCCGGCCGTCATCAGGGCATCCTCCCGGCAGGCCCAGTCCATGTCGAGCCGGCGGTACTTGTCCCGGCAGAGGTTGTTGAAGGCGCACAGCTCCCACCGCTCGACCACGTCGGCCAGATTCTCCGCGATGAAGCGGCCGAGGCCGGTGATGTTATCCTCCCGCGCCGTCATGCGGGGGATGATGGGCGTCCTCAGCCACAGGCGCGCCGGGCGCCCCTCCGCGCGCATCCGGTCCCGGACGAGCAGCAGGTTCGCGAAGATCCGCTCGTTGGACTGGCCGGTGAACCGGCGGTGCCGCTCCGGGTCGATCTCCTTCAGGTCGTAGAGCACGAGGTCCGTGACCGGCAGGAGTCCCTCGAGCGCCCCCGTCGCGCAGAAGCCGCAGGTGTCGAGTGCGGTGTGGATTCCGCGCTGCCGGCAGCCCGCGAGGAAGGCCGCGACGAAGGGGGCCTGCAGGGCCGGT
>JALNWL010000012.1 GCA_023230905.1 Syntrophales bacterium | reverse complement strand
GGTGTGATCCTGACGGATCATCGGCTTGTTGGTCGGAATGATGAGCACGTCCAGGTTGTAGATCTTCTTGAACTCCGCCGCTTCCGTGTCCGCCGTGCCGGTCATGCCCGCCAGTTTCTCGTACATGCGGAAATAGTTCTGAAACGTGATGGAGGCCAGGGTCTGGTTTTCCCGTTCGACCTTGACATGCTCCTTGGCCTCGAGGGCCTGGTGCAGGCCGTCGCTGTAGCGTCGTCCCGGCATGATCCGGCCGGTGAACTCATCGACGATGATGACCTGCCCCTCTTTCACGACATAATCCACGTCCCGCTTGAAGAGGGTGTGGGCCTTGAGGGCCTGGTTGACGTGGTGCAGGATCTCCATATTTCTGGGTTCGTAGAGGTTCTGGACCTTGAGGGCGTTTTCCGTACGGGCGACGCCGTCCTCCGTCAGGGCGACGGTGCGACTTTTTTCGTCGATCGTGTAGTCCTGATCCTTCTTCAGGCGGGGAATGACCTGGTTGATCCGATAGTACTTGTCGGTGGACTCCTCCGAGGGTCCGGAAATGATGAGCGGCGTTCGGGCTTCGTCAATCAGGATGCTGTCCACCTCGTCGACGATGGCGTAGTGAAAGTCCCGCTGGACGTAGTCATCCAGGGTGAATTTCATGTTGTCCCGGAGGTAGTCGAAACCGAACTCGTTGTTCGTGCCGTAGGTGATGTCAGCATGATAGGCCGCTCGGCGCTCGGTGTCGTCCATGCCGTGGACGACGACTCCGACCGACAATCCCATCATCAGGTAGACCGGCCCCATCCATTCGGCGTCGCGTCGGGCCAGATAGTCGTTCACCGTCACGACGTGACACCCACGGCCCGTCAGGGCATTCAGGTACAGGGGCAGCGTCGCGGCGAGGGTTTTCCCTTCCCCCGTCTTCATCTCCGCGATCTTCCCCTCGTGCAGGACGATCCCGCCGATGATCTGGACGTCGAACGGCCGCATTCCGAGGGTCCGTCGCGCCGCCTCCCGCGCCGCGGCGAATGCCTCGGTCAGGATGTCGTCGCAGGAGGCCCCATTGTCGATTTTTTCCTTGAAACAGGGGGTCTTGGCGGCCAGTTCGGCGTCGGATAACGCCACGAATACCGGCTCCAGATCATTGATCTCTTCGAGCAGAAACCCGAGCCGCTTCAGTTCGCGGTCGTTCTTGCTGCCCACGATTTTTCGCAGAATGGCATCGATCATCGAGGACTCCATAAAAAAGCCGGTATAGGCTACCGGCTTTCGCTCTTATCACAAACCTGCCTTGATGGGAAGCATCCTCCCCGGTCACTCGGTCCGGACGACGATTAGCGGGTCGCCGACCTCGACGCGATCCCCGGGGGCGACAAGTATTTCCGCCACCCGGCCGTTGATTTCTGCAATGACGTTGTTGAGCATCTTCATGGCCTCGAGGACGATCAAAATCTGGCCCGCGGATACCTCTTCTCCCTCGGATATGGGGATCTCGCTGACCGTGCCGATGATCTGGGAGCGGACGTCTCCGGTTTTGGCCAGTGCCTCGATTTCCTTCGGGGTGAAGGAAATCTTCTTTTTCGCGGGTACGCCCTCGCCCTCCAGCTCCGTCAGAATGGGCTCCGGGTGATGGTCGATGACGAGATAGGTCACGGCATCGCCCGCCTTCGTCCTTCGCTTGGGGCCGATTTCGACTGCGTGCAGCCGCCCGTAAGCGTCAGGGATCTCGAACTTGTCGCCGAGACCGAATCCACCCTTTCGGAACCAGATGTTCGGAGAAAGGACCCAGGTCTTTCCGTATTTGGCCTCGAACTTGAAAAAATCGACGGCATCGTTCGGGTGCTGGAGATACAAGACCAATTCATCGTCCGTCGCGGCGCGGCCGATCCGGTGCTCCAGGACCTTCCGCTCCACGGCGAGATCGACGTCCTCGATGCGCTGATAGCCGCCCTCGTGCTCGAGGATCGCCTTCCAGTTCTTCCCGAACACGGCCTCATAAATTGAATCCGATGGACGATAGAACGGGAATTCCCCGTAGCGGCCCAGCATTAGGCTCTTCAGGTCGTCGTTGGCGTCCCGGTAACGCGCCCCCTTCAGGACGTTGTTCACCGCCGTGGTCCAGAGGATCTGGGATCCCGGCGTCACGCTCCACCAGTTCCCCAGTTCCACGTGGACGCGGGGCAGCTCGTTCTGGAGGATGTTGGGCATCTGGTGCAGGAAGCCGCCCTTGACGGCCTGCTCGAAGCTCGACCCCGTGGCGCCGCCGGGAAGCTTGTGGATCTGAGCCGTGGGATCGAACCCCAGGAACTGCGATTCGAAGTCTCGGTAATGTTCACGCTCGCCGCGGAGAATGTTCGAGGCGTCGATCACCGCCTGGCGGTTGAGCCCGGCCGCTTCGTAGCCCTCGTCGCTGAGAATGTCCACCGCTGTCAGCAGCGGGGGGGGGCCGTAAAAGCCCGTCATGGCGTGGTCGCTCGCGTCGACGATCTTCGCCCCGTTTTTCACGGCCGCGACGATCCGGCCCAAATCGGCGCCGTCGGTGTTGTGGCCGTGATAGTGGATGACGAGGTCCGGGTACCGCTCGCGGATGGCGCGCACCAGCGCCCCTATCCGTTTGGGCGTCCCCAGGCCGCCGTGGTTCTTGATGCACAGGAGGATGTCTTCTCCGGTCACCGCGAGGATCTCCCCCACCTTGCCGACATAGTAGGCGTCCGTGTGCTCGGGTCCCGTGGAAAAGCAGATGGACGGTTCCAGAATGGCACCGGACTCGCGCACCTCCTCGAAGACGGGGATCATGTTAGAAACGTGGTTCAGAAAGTCGAACACCCGCCAGACGTGCACATAACGCGCGAAGCTCCGCACCGTCAGACGGATCACGTTTTCCGGATAGGGACGATACCCGAAGAGGTTGACACCCCGGCACAGGGTCTGGAACAGCGTGTCGGGCATGTTGGCGGACAGGACCTCCAGTTTTTCGAGCGGATTCATCTGCTTGCGCAGCATGTCCACATGGACGGACGCGCCGCCGGTGATTTCGATAGAGAAGAACCCGGCGTCGTTACGCTGCGGGGCCACGAGGAACTGCGTATGGGGCATGATCCGGTTCTTGAAATCGGACTGGGACAGATCGCGCTCCGTATTGGTGACGTAATAACCACCCGCCCGGCGGATTTTTTCAAGGACCTGCCGGACGCCGTTTCGGCGCAGCTCTTGCGGGGTGATCCGCGCGTCGTTGTTTTGCGTTCGCCGCGTCATGGGGAAGTTCCTCTCAATAGGCAAATGGGTTGATCTTGCGGGCGTGGATCTCCGCAATCAACCGGGCGAGCTTGGCCACTTCGCGTTCCTGCTCCGCATACTGGAAGACGGCCGGATGGGCGTCGAGGTAGCCGGTGTCGAAGCGCTCCGCCAGGAAATCCGGCTCGTCGCAGATGGCAAGATAAAACGGGACCGTCGTGGCGGGACCGACGATCAGAAATCCATTAAGCGCCTGTTTCAGCCTCTGGATCGTCTGCTCCCAGTTGTAGCCCCGGATCGTCATCTTGACCATGAGCGAATCGTACTCGGTGGGAACCCGGTAGCCCTGATAGACGACGCCGTCGAGGCGAACCCCGGGCCCACCCGGAGACTGATACACCTCCACCTGCTTGCCCCCCTCGGGCATGAAGTGGTTCTTCGGATCCTCGGCATTGACCCGGACCTGTACGGCCTTCCCCATGAGGTGAACACGCTCGCGCGGGATGTCGAGAACCTGCCCTTCGGCGACGCGGATCTGCTCCCGGACGATGTCCACGCCCGTCAACTCCTCGGTGACGGTGTGCTCGACCTGCAGACGGGTGTTCATCTCCATGAACCAGAACGCGTTCGTCCGCGCATCCACGAGGAACTCCACGGTCCCGGCATTGATGTAGCCGGCCTGGCGGGCCGCCTTGATGGCCGCGGCATACATCGCCTCCAGAACGTCGACGGGGAGATTTGCCGGCGCGATCTCGAGAAGTTTCTGGTGCCGCCTTTGAATGGAGCAATCCCGCGACCCCAGATGAATGATCTGCCCGTGCCGATCAGCCAGGATCTGGATCTCCACATGCCGGGGCGCCTCGACGCATTTCTCCACGTAGATGTTCTCGTCGTTGAAGGCGGAGAGCGTCTCCTGGCGCGCCATTGGAAGCTGGACGAGCAGGTCCTTCTCGTTGACCACCTTGCGGATGCCGCGCCCCCCGCCTCCGGACGAGGCCTTGAGCATGAGGGGGTATCCGTGCTCCAGTCCGAACTTCAGCGCCGCGGCCACGCCGTCTTCCCCGCGCGGCAGATCGCCCGTGCCGGGAATGGTGTCGATACCCGCCTGGGCGGCAATCCGTCGCGCCACGACCTTGTTGCCGAGATCCCGGATCACCCCGGCGGGCGGCCCGATGAAAATGAGCCCCGCTTTTTCGCATGCCTCGGAGAAGTCCGCGTTCTCGGCCAAAAACCCGTATCCGGGGTGAACGGCGTCCGCCCCGCTCTTGCGGGCGGCCCAGATGATCCGTTCGATGTTGAGATAATCGCACCGGGGACCCTCGCCGATGAGAATGGCGGTGTCGGCGAGCCGGATGTAATAGGCCTCACTGTCGGGTTTCTCATAAACCACGACGGCCCCCTTGCCGAGTTCCTTGATCGTCCTCAGGATCCGCAGGGCGATTTCCCCCCGGTTTGCAATGAGGATTTTTCTGATGGACTTTTCTTTCATTGTTCGAGACTTCCCCATCGTGTAACGTTTCCAACCCTGCCGGCCGATCCGCCGTAGCGGACGCCCCCTGACCCTGTTTTAGGGGTCGGAACTTATACTGGGATCTCATTTTCCTGTCAATGGATATTTGGCGCCGGCCAGGCGCTTGCGCCAAAATTGACTTGACTTTTTCGGAGGGTATGATCTAAGCAGCACCGTTAATTTACCACCGTCCACGCGCGGATCGGAGCCGGCCTATAAAACCATTTCCCGTCCGCCGGGGTTCAGCCCGCCAAAAACGGCAGGGCACGACGTGAAAGGAGTCTTCATGGCCAAGTACGAACCGAAATCCCTGAGAAACATCGCCTTTGTCGGACACGGCGGGACGGGCAAGACGTCCCTGTGCGAGTCCGTTCTTTACGTCGCAGGCAAAACGGACCGCGCCGGCCGTGTGGACGACGGATCTTCCACGATGGATTACGAGCCTGAAGAGCAGCGACGGCACATCTCCATCGGGGCCGCCCTGAATTTCGTGGACTGGGAAAAGCACAAGATCAACCTGATCGACACCCCGGGGGACGCCAACTTCACCTATGACACCAAGAACTGCCTCCGGATCGTGGACGCCGCCGTCGTTCTCGTGGACGCGGTAGGCGGCGTCGAATTCCAGACGGAGAAGGTCTGGACGTACGCCGACGAATTCTCTCTGCCCCGCCTGGTGTTCATCAATCGCATGGACCGCGAGCGGGCGGATTTCCCCCAGGCCCTGGACAGCCTCAAGAATCGCCTGCGGGTGAAAACCACGCCCGTGTGCCTTCCCATCGGCAAGGAAGATCAGTTCAAAGGAATCGTGGACCTCATACAGATGAAAGCCCTGCTCTTCGAGGGAGACAAGGGAGCCGTCAAGACGGCCGACATTCCCACGGACCTGCGGGAAGAGGCAGAGAAATACCGGGAAACGATGCTCGAGGACATCGCCGAATCCGACGAGGCCCTGATGGAGAAATACCTGGACGTCGGCACGCTGACCGCCGAGGAACTGACGGACGGCCTTCGCAAGGGCGTCTGCGCCGGCAGCGTAATCCCGGTGATGTGCGGATCGGCGTTGAAGCACATCGGCACCGCGCCTCTGATGAGCCTGATCGCGCAGACCTTCCCCTCCCCCGCGGACCGCGGTCCCGTGACGGGCCTCAAGCCGGGGAGCGATGAGGTCGAGACGCGCTCGCCCGAGGAGGCGGCGCCGTTTTCCGCCCTGGTCTTCAAGACGATCGCCGACCCCTACGCGGGCCGGCTCACGCTGTTCCGGGTCTTTTCCGGCGCCGTCAGCTCCGATGCGAGCTTCCATAACGCCACTCGCAAAATCAACGAACGTTTCGGCAACCTCTTCTTCCTCGAGGGTAAGGCTCAGAAGCCCACCGACGGCGTCGTCGCGGGCGACATCGCCGCCGTGGCGAAGCTCAAGGAAACCGTGACCGGAGACACGTTGTGCGCCGACAAGGCGCCCGTTGTCTTCGCGCGGGTGGTCCCGCCGAGACCGGTAATGTCCTTTGCCGTCGAGCCCAAATCTCGCGGGGACGAGGACAAGCTCGTCTCGTCCATCAACCGGCTCATCGAAGAGGATCCGACCCTGACCTTCCACCGGGATGAGCAGACGAAGGAGATGATTCTCTCCGGCATGGGACATATCCACATCGAGGTCACCACGGAGAAGATGAAGCGGAAATTCGGCGTCGAGGTGAACCTGAAGCTCCCCAAAGTCCCCTACAAGGAAACCATCAAGGGAAAGACCAACGTCCAGGGCAAGTACAAGAAGCAGTCCGGCGGTCGCGGGCAGTACGGCGACTGCACGCTGGACATCGAACCCCTGCCCCGGGGCGGCGGATTCGAATTCCTCGACAAGATCGTCGGCGGCGTCATCCCCCAGCAGTATCGGCCGGCCGTCGAAAAGGGCATCGTCGAGGCCATGGAGGAAGGCGTCGTCGCGGGCTACCCGGTCGTGGACGTCCGCGTTTCCCTCGTCTTCGGGAGCTACCATACCGTCGATTCCTCGGAAATGGCCTTCAAGATCGCCGGATCGATGGGCTTCAAGAAGGGGGTTCTGGCCTGCCAGCCGATTCTCCTCGAACCCATCGTGAACGTCGCCATCGAGATCCCCGACGAGTACATGGGCGACGTCATCGGCGATCTGAACAGCCGGCGGGGACGGGTTTCCGGCATGGATGCGGAGGGGTCCCACCAGGTAATCCGGGGACAGGTGCCCCTGGCCGAAATCCTGAAATACGCCCCGGACCTGACCTCCATGACAAGCGGCCGCGGGACCTTCACGTACGATTTCTCCCACTATGAGGAGGTGCCGGCGTTCATCGCGGAGAAGATCATCGCCGAGTCCAAGAAGGAAGATGCCTGATGGATTTCCGGGCCGCGGTCGTCACCCTGAGCGACAAGGGCGCGCGCGGGGAGCGGGAAGATCTGAGCGGGGCGGAGTGCGTCCGGATGCTGGAAGAAGTCGGCATCCCCGTCGCCGACACCCGGATCATCCCCGACGAACGGCTTGAAATCGAACGAACCCTGATCGCCCTTGCCGCCCAAGGGCTCGATCTCGTCGTCACCACGGGCGGCACCGGGGTGAGCCCCCGCGACGTCACCCCCGAGGCAACCCTGGCCGTCATCGACCGGACGCTTCCCGGCATGGCCGAAGCCATGCGCCTGGCCAGTCTGGCCGTCACCCCGCATGCCATGCTCTCCCGTGCCGTGGCGGGCCTGCGCAACCGGACCCTGATCATCAACCTGCCCGGCAGCCCCCGGGGCGTCCGGGAGAACCTCGCCGTCGTTCTGCCGGCCCTCCGCCACGCCCTGGAGAAGATCCGGGGCGACGAGAGCGACTGCGCAACCCCCTGAACCTCTCCCCGGCCTCAGCCGAACGTTCCCCAGGCAATGGCATCTCCGGCGCCCCGTCGGACGAATTCCGGTCAAAAAAAAAGGGGGGACCGCCCGTCCGGCGGATCCCCCTCCGATATCATCCGATCCGGAAGCCCCTAACGGATCTCGGGCGGTCGGGGCTCGGCGACAACCGGCCGCTCTTCCTTGTCCCGCAGCTCCCGCCTCAAATCGCGGACCGTCTTGTTGAGCTTATTGATCGTCCGGGTGAGCTGAAAGCGTTCGATGACGCCCATGAACCCCGTAAAGACGACCCCCACCAAAAAGGCCAGGAAGATCAGCATATAGACGGGAATGTTCGTATTGAAGAAGTCGTAGTACTTCAGGGGGATGTTCGCGGCATTCTCGAGCGAGAACGTTATGACGAACAGGACGAGCAGAACCACGACGATCGTATAGATGACCCTCATCTTAAACCCTCCCGACAGTACTTTTCGAAATGGGGACACAAATGCTCCCATGTTTTGCGCAGCTCTTCCGGGATCACCCGCACCTCCCCGACGACGCTCATGAAGTTCGTATCTCCGACCCAGCGGGGGACCACGTGGATATGAAGATGGTCGTCGATCCCCGCCCCGGCGGCCTTCCCGAGATTGATCCCGGCGTTGAAGCCCTCCGGGTGCATCACGTCCGTCAGCACGCGGATGGACATGTCCATCAGGTCGAACATCTCGCGGCGCTCATCCGGAGAAAGATCCTCCACCCGGCTGAGATGCCGGTAGGGAATGATCATCAGGTGACCGCTGATGTAGGGATAGCGGTTCATCATGACGTAGGTCGTCTCACCCTCCCATAGGACCAGTTCCTCTCCGCGGACGTCGTCCTTGCAGAAAACGCACCCCGCCTTTTTCTTGCTTTTGATATAGTCCATCCGCCAAGGGGCGCTCATGACCTTCATTCCCGACGGTCCTTCGCCCGATTGTTTCCACGACGGGCATTCCCGTCGAATTCCGCTGCCTTTCCCGAGGGCGATCGGGTGGGATTATAGCGATACCGGAGAAAAAGACAAGCATTATTTCTGAAGGAATCCTCAGGCCGGAACCCCACGAGTACTTATGGGGGTAGGGCAACGCAGCGGCTTTTGATTTGACAATCCCCGCCCCGGCGGCTAAGATCTCAGGCAAAAAGACATTTGGCCTCCGCACACGGAACGCCCCGGGGGGCCGACCGATCGACGGCTGACGCGCGGCGTTCCGAGGGAAGGATACCGAACATGATCGAAAAGGCCGTTAATCAACTCGCAGATAAAATCCTCAACCTGGATGAAGCCTCCCTGACCGCTCTCTGGGAAAAATACAAGGACCGCATGGAGCGGTTCGAGGTCTCCCGAGAGTGGGAGCGGTCCGTCATCGTTTTTTTCATCATCAACGCCGTACGGGCGAAAAACCACATCTTCAACGAACAGGTCGCGGCCCGGCAGCATCCGCCGGCCGACACGCCCAACCGGCGGCGGGGGAAACCCGAACTCATCCGCGTAAAATGAAGGACATGGACCCCATCCGAAGGCGCATGGCGGAGCTGGCGGCGGAGATCGCCCACCATAACCGGCGCTATTATCAGATGGACGATCCGGAGATTTCCGACACCGCCTACGACACGCTCATGCGTGACCTCCAGACGCTGGAGGCGGCGCATCCCGATCTCGCCGCCGCGGATTCCCCTACCCGGCGCGTTGGAGCGCCGCCCCTGGAGAAGTTCGGCGCCGTCCGCCACCGGACCCCGATGCTGAGTCTGTCCAATGCATTCTCCGAGTCGGACATCCAGACCTTCGGGGAGCGTCTGCAGCGCCTGCTCGGCGAAGAAGGCCCCCTCCTCCGCTTCATTGTGGAACCGAAGCTCGACGGTGTCGCGGTCGGCCTCACGTATACGCGGGGAGCCCTGACGACGGGCGCGACCCGGGGCGACGGCCTGACCGGTGAAGACGTGACCGCGAACATCCGGACCATCCCGGACGTCCCGCTCCGCCTGAACACCGGCGACGACCGGCCGCTCCCGGAATTTCTGGAGGTCCGGGGCGAGGTATACATGGAACGCCCGGCCTTCGAGGGGATGAACCGCCGGCGCCTACTCGCGGGCGAACCGCCGTTCGCCAACCCCCGCAACGCCGCCGCCGGCTCCTTGCGTCAACTGGACTCGCGGATCACCGCGCGGCGGCCGCTCCGGATGTACTGCTACGCCGTCGGTGCCGTCAGCGGCCTCCCCCCCTTCCGCTCGCACACCGACGTTCTGGAGGCGCTCCGGGGTTGGGGATTTTCCGTAAATCCCGAAATCCGCGCCGTCCGGGACCTTCCAGGGTGCATCGCGGAATACCGCCGCATCGGCGCCATCCGGACGTCCCTCCCCTACGAAATCGACGGCATCGTCATCAAGGTGGACAACCTCGGCCTGCAGGAGCACCTCGGTACCGTCTCCCGCAGCCCCCGCTGGGCGATTGCCTGCAAATTCGACGCGCTACAGGAAACAACGGTCGTCCGGGACATCGTCGTTCAGGTCGGCCGTACGGGCGTTCTCACGCCCGTCGCGGTCATGGCGCCGGTCCAGGTCGGGGGCGTCACGGTCAGCCGGGCGACCCTTCACAACGAGGACGAGATCCGCCGTAAGGACATCCGGATCGGCGACACAGTCCTCATCCAGCGCGCCGGCGACGTCATTCCCGAAGTGGTGAAGGTCATCGAGAGCCGGCGGACCGGCGCGGAGCGGCCGTTCGCCATGCCTGCAACCTGCCCGGAGTGCGGGTCGGACGTCGTCCGCCTGCAGGGGGAAGTGGCCCACCGCTGCCTCGGGCTGGCCTGTCCCGCCCAGCTGAAGGAACACATCCGCCATTTCGCCTCCCGGGGCGGGATGGACATCGAGGGGCTGGGCGAAAAGCTCGTCGGCCAGATGGTCGACGCCCGCCTGATCCGAGACCCCGCGGATCTCTACGCCCTCACGCAGGCGTCTCTTCTGACCCTTGAGCGGATGGCCGGGAAATCCGTCGCCAACCTCCTTGCGGCCTTGAACCGGTCCAAGCACCCGCCGCTCGAAAAGCTGATCTTCGCCCTCGGCATCCGTCATGTCGGCGAGCACCTGTCCCGCGTTCTGGCCGGACACTTCGGTTCAATAGAGGCCATAAGCTCCGCCCCGCTGGAAACGCTTCTGGCCATCCGCGACGTGGGCCCGGAGGTGGCCGCCGGCATCGAGCGCTTCTTCGCGCAGACAGCCAATCGCGACGTCCTGAGAAAACTCCGGGAAGCCGGAGTCACGCCCGGGGCCACCCGTCCGCCGACAGAGGCCCCCCTCCGGGGAAAGTCATTCGTTTTCACCGGCGCTCTCGCGCGCATGACGCGCAGCGAGGCTCGCACGCGCGTGGAGGCCCTGGGGGGAACCGTCACCGCATCCGTAACCCAGCAGACGGCCTACGTGGTCGCCGGCGCCGATCCCGGCACCAAGATCGACAAGGCCCGGGCGGCGGGTCGAACGGTCCTGACGGAGGATGAATTTCTGGAACTGATCGCGCCGGGGGACGGTCCGGCATGAGGCGGGTGCACGTTCACGTTTCGGGGCGGGTTCAGGGGGTGGCCTTCCGGGCCCGCGCCCGCCGGACCGCCCAATCCCTGAATCTGAGCGGTTGGGTGAAAAATCTTCCGGACGGGCGGGTCGAGGCGGTCTTTCAGGGGCGCGACGAAGACGTCGTGGCCATGGTCGACTGGTGCCGCCGGGGTCCCGCGCTCGCCCTCGTCGAGCGCCTCGAAGCCCGCGAAGAACCGCTGGTCCGGGGAGAGGACCGCTTCGAGATCCGCTTCTGACCGGACCCTATCCCCCCTGCGCCTCCCGCAGGGCTTCACCGAATCCCTCCAGGGCATCCGTGATCGTCCGGTCGGCGACGCAGTAGGCGATGCGCATGTGCCCCGGCCGGCCGAAACCGACCCCGGGGACGGCGAGGATGCGCTTGCTCTGCAGGAGACGGACGAAGGCGACATCGTCCGGGATGGGCGTCTTTGGAAAGAGGTAGAACGCGCCTTCCGGCCGGGAGACGGCATAGCCCGCGGCGGTCAGGCCGTCGCAGAGCAGGTCCCGCTTCCGCTGGTAGGCGGCGACATCCACCCGGGCCCCCTGCAGCCGGGCGATCACCCGCTGCATCAGGGCCGGGGCGTTCACGAAGCCCAGGATCCGGTTGCAGAGAATCATCCCGTCGAGGAGCTCCTTCAAGGGTCGGAGTTCCGGGCTCGCCGCGATGTAGCCGATCCGCTCCCCGGGCAGGGACAGGCTCTTGGAGTAGGAATTGACGACGATGCTGTCCGGATAGGCCGAGAGAACGGGGGGCGTCTTCACGCCGTCGTAGACGATTTCCCGATACGGCTCGTCCGACACCAGGTAGACCTCCCGGCCCCATTCCCGGCTTTTGTCGTTCATCAGACGGATCAGTTCCGCGAGGCTCGCCGACGGGTACACCTTGCCCGTCGGATTGTTCGGAGAATTGATCAGGACCGCCTTCACCTCCGGGTTCAGGTCGAGCGCCCGCCCGATGGTGCCCGGATCCAGGGCGTGGTCCGCGGCGGTCTCGACGGGGCACAGGACGCCGCCCGCGTTGTCGATATAGAACCGGTATTCGGCGAAGTAGGGAACCGGAACGAGAACCTTCTCGCCGGGGTTGAGGAGGGTCTTCAGGACGACGTTGAGGGCCGCTCCGGCGCCGCAGGTCATCACCACGTGCTCGGCGGTCAGCGGAACCCCCTGCTCCGCGCCGACGTGCGCCGCAACGGCCGCGCGGGTCTCCGGATAGCCGGCATTGGCCATGTAGGCGTGGCGGCCGGGAATCTCGTCGTCCACCATGTCCCTGAGGACCCGCCGGAAAATGTCCGGCGGTTCGATATTGGGATTTCCCAGGCTGAAGTCGTAGACCCGGTCAGCCCCGAATTCCTGCTTCATCCGGAGCCCGTCCTCGAACATCCGCCGAATCCACGACGCCTGATCGATGAACCCGTGAATCTTGTCCGCGATGGCCATCTTTAGCCCCCCCTCCTGACATTTCACTGATCCCGTGCCTACCACAGAGTCGGGGCCGGGTCAATCCCCCGTACCGCCGGCCGGGCAGCGTGCCTCTTCAATGACGCCCGCGAACGGACCGGGGATGCCGGGCTTGAAAAGAGATTGATTTCGCGTGGCCGCGTGTGGCAGACTGCGTGCGCTGAACATTTTTCCTTTGAGGGGAACGACCATGCCCATTTACGAGTTTGAATGCAAAAAGTGCAAGAACGTCTTCGAAGTCCTCTTCCGCCCGGGTGATGCCCAGACCGGCGCCCCCTGTCCCGCCTGCCATTCCCGCCGGACGAAGCGCCTGCTGTCGGCCTTCGCTGGGAAGATCGGCAACACCGCGGGCGGCGCCGGCTGCGGCACCTGCTCCGCCACCTCCTGCGGACCCACCTGAGGTCACTGATCCCGGGGCGGTCCGCCCCGTTCGTAAATTCCGTTTGCCAAATCGGAGACGATCCATTATAAGGGGTCGGCTTTTGGAGGGCTCGACCGCCCCGGTGCGGGATCGATCCCGATCCGGGGGTGGTCCCCGACCTCCCATCACGGGCGGGCGCGCATGCAACCCGATTCAATCCCGACAGTCGCGCCGGTCCCGAATCCACTTTCCGTTGAAAGGAGCAGCACAAGGATGAACATTCTGATCTTTGGACCGAACGGCAGCGGCAAGGGCACCCAAGGCGCGATTGTCCAGAAGAAGTACGGCGTCCCGCACATCGAAACCGGCGTTATCTTCAGAGAAAACATTAAGGGTGGAACGGATCTTGGCAAAAAGGCTAAAGAATTTATCGATAAGGGGGAGCTGGTCCCCGACGGGATCACCGTCCCCATGATCCTGGACCGCCTTCAGCAGCCGGACTGCGAGAAGGGTTGGCTGCTGGACGGCTTCCCCCGCAACCTGGCGCAGGCCGAGGCCCTGGACAAGGCCCTGAACCAGGCGAACATCAAGCTCGACTACGTGATCGAGATCATCCTCGACCGCGCCATCGCCAAACAGCGCATCATGGGCCGACGCCTCTGCGCCACCGACAACAACCATCCTAACAACATCTATATCGACGCGATCAAGCCGGCGGAAAAGGACGGGAAGATCGTCTGCCGCGTCTGCGGCAGCGACAAGCTCACCACACGCGCCGACGATCAGGATGAAGCCGCGATCGACAAGCGCCACGGGATCTATTACGACACGAAGACGGGCACGCTCGCCGCGGTGAATTACTTCCGGCAGCGAACCCGGGTCATCGGCGTCGACGGTGCCCCTGGCGTCAAGGAGGTTTCCGAAGACCTCCTGCAGAAACTCGCCTGAGGCCATCTGCACGCAGGCCCAAAACGCCGGGTTCGATGATCCGATCATGAGCCGCCCTCCCCTCCGGGAGGGCGGCTTTTTTCCGTCCCGCCGATTCCAAGACCGGATCGTCCCGGGCTCACCTTTTCGCCGTTTCCGCTGGACGGCACATAATCTGTCGTTTATAATGCAGTGTCTTGACCGGCAATGCCACCGCTTCACAGGAACATCCGCTGGACATCGTCGCGTCGGATCACCCTAACCCGACAAGAAGGTCTTGATGATCGGAGAATCCATTTTTTTTGAAATCGCCGCCATCCTCTGCTTGGCCACGCTGCTGGCCATCGTCGGTCAAAAGCTCCGCCAGCCGCTGATCATCATGTTCCTCGCGACCGGGATCCTCGCCGGCCCCTCCGTCCTCGGGATCGTCCAGAGCTATGACCAAATCGAGCTCCTCGCCCAGATCGGCATCGCCCTGCTCCTGTTCATCGTCGGGCTCAAGCTTGATTTGCAACTGATCCGAACCACCGGCCCGGTCGCCCTCGCCACTGGGTTCGGCCAGATCGTCTTCACCTCCGCCATCGGTCTGCTCATCGCCGTGGGACTCGGGATGACATTGATCAGCGCGGCATACATCGCAGTGGCGTTGACCTTCTCGAGTACGATCATCATCGTCAAGCTCTTGTCAGACAAGAAGGAAATCGACTCCCTGCACGGCCAGATTGCCATCGGCTTCCTCATCGTCCAGGACATCGCCGCCATCCTCGCCCTGGTCGGGCTCACCTCACTGGGATCAACCCTGGCTGCCCAAGACTCTGTCCTCTTGACCTTCCTGTCCATCGCGGCCAAGGGTCTTGGCCTGCTCATCGTGGTCGGTCTGCTCATGAAATTTGCACTCACCCCCCTGACGCAACGCTTGGCCGGTGTGCCCGAATTGCTGGTCCTGTTCGCCATCTCGTGGGCCATTCTGCTCGCCACAGCAAGCGAACTCCTCGGCTTCGGAAAGGAAGTCGGGGCGTTTTTGGCCGGGATCTCACTGGCCTCCACGGGTTATCGCGACGCAATTGGGGCCCGTCTGACCAGTTTGCGTGATTTTCTCCTCCTGTTCTTCTTCATCGATCTCGGCGCCCGCCTAGAGTGGTCCACCGTCGGCACGCAACTCCAGGCTTCGGCTCTTTTTTCCGTGTTCGTCCTCCTCGGAAACCCCTTGATCGTCCTGATCATCATGGGCGCCATGGGTTACCGCCGCCGGACGTCCTTTCTGGCCGGGCTTACCGTCGCCCAGATCAGTGAATTTTCCCTCATCGTCGCCGCTCTCGGCTATTCCCTGGGGCACATTACGGCCGAAACGCGCGGCTTGATCACGCTCGTCGGCGTGGTGACCATCTTCGCCTCCACCTATATGATCCTCTACTCCGGACCGATCTACAACCTGCTGTCCGGCGCACTGAAACTCTTCGAACGACGGCATCCGTTCCGGGAAGAAGAACAATGCTGTCTTGAGGAGGGCGTAACGGTGGACGTCATCCAAGTCGGATTGGGAAACTACGGCAGCAGTCTCGCGGAGCACATCCTGCGCCGGAATAAGACCTTGATCGGCGTTGACTTCGATCCGGCCGCACTGACGCGATGGCGCGCGCGGGGCATCTCCGTCCTGTACGGTGATATCGCTGACCCCGAAATTCACGAACGCCTTCCCCTGCACCAGGCCCGCTGGGTGGTGAGCACCGTCCGCTCCTTGGAGTTGAACCTCGGACTGATCGGACTTTTGAGGACTTGGGGCTACAAAGACAAGATTGCCGTGACGGCTTCCTCGGAGGAGGACGCCGTCCGCCTGGAGGAGGCGGGTTCTCATGTGGTATTCCGTCCGTTTATCGATGCTGCCGAACAGGCGGCCGACGCCCTGACGCACGCGATCGACGTTCTGCCTGAAACCGTGGACTGGCCAATCGCCTTCCATGAGGTTCGCGTCCTGTCGGGCTCCGTTTTTGCCGGCAGACGACTGCGAAACATCTCGTTGCGTTCTGATACCGGTGTCTCGATCCTTGCCGTCAGCCGCGCGGGCGGAGTTCATTACGACCCCCGGCCCGATTTCCGGATCTACCCGGGAGACCGCCTCATCCTGATGGGGCCTCCGGATGAACTCCGAACGGCGGAAACCCTCCTCAACCAGATCCAGAGCGACGAAGCCGAAGACCATCCAAAACCGTTCAAGATCGATGAGATTTCAGTGGACTCCATGCCGTCCTGCATTGGAACAACCTTGGCGGAGTCTTCCTTCCGGCAACGTCACGGGGTAACGGTCATCGGCATCCGGCGCGGGGAAGAAAAAATCACCTCTCCCACACCGACAGAAATCATCCAGCCGGACGATCACCTGATCGTCATCGGCAGTTCGAACGCCATCGAGGCCCTGAAAAGGAAACTCACTTAGCGCCGGCCTGAACTTTCTGCGTTTACGACCGCTCCCCCATGTCCCGGGCAACGCCGTCCGCAATCGAAGAACGTTTCGCAGCCCTCTTTACGTGCCCCGCCAAATGTGGTAAAGCCTCGCGAACATCGACAGGGGGCGTTTACCCGGGACAGACAGCACATGAAGCATATTCGGAATTTCAGCATCATTGCCCATATCGACCACGGGAAATCGACCCTAGCCGACCGTCTCATCCAGTACACCGGGGTCGTCGACGCCCGTAACTTCCAGGACCAGATCCTGGATAACATGGACATCGAGCGCGAACGGGGTATCACGATCAAAAGCCAGGCCATCGCCCTCCCGTACCGGGCGGCTGACGGCAGGGATTACACCCTGAACCTGATCGACACGCCGGGACACGTGGACTTCACCTACGAGGTCTCGCGCTCGCTCGCCTCCTGCGAGGGCGTGCTGCTCCTGGTCGACGCCGCACAGGGCGTCCAGGCCCAGACGCTCGCCAACCTCTACCTCGCACTCGAGAACGATCTCGCGATCATCCCCGTCATCAACAAGATCGACCTCCCCTCCGCTGACATCGAACGGGTGAAGGCGCAGATCGATTCGGAGCTCGGGCTCGATCCTGAAACGGCGATCCTCTGCTCCGCCAAGGAGGGAACGGGGATCGAGTCGATCCTGGAGGCCGTCGTCCGGCAGATTCCCCCGCCCGTCGGCGATCCCGAGTCGCCGCTGGCGGCGCTCATCTTCGACGCGAAATACGACGCCTTCCGGGGAACGGTCATCCATTGCCGCCTCTTCGCCGGAACCCTTAAGGCCGGGGACGTCATCCGCTTTCATTACAACGACGCCACCTACCGCGTCGAAGAAGTGGGACGTTTCCGCTTGCAGCGGGAGAAGGCCGACGCCCTCCGGGCCGGCGATGTGGGCTACATCATCGCCGGGGTCAAGACCGTCTCGGACGTTCGGACGGGCGACACGATCACCCACGAGGACCGCCCCTGCGCCGCGCCGCTCCCGGGCTTCAAGGAAATCAAGCCTGTCGTTTTCGCCTCCATCTACCCCATCGCCTCGGACGACTACGAGGATCTCGCCGTCTCGCTCGAAAAGTACAAGTTGAACGACGGCTCGTTCGTCTACGAGAAGGATTCCTCCGCCGCCCTGGGCCAGGGATTCCGCTGCGGATTTCTCGGGCTCCTCCACCTCGACGTCGTGCAGGAGCGCCTGGAGCGGGAGTACGATCTATCCATCATCCTGTCGGTTCCCTCGGTCCGCTACCGTTTCATCATGAAGGACGGCGCCTCCGGCTGGGTGGACAATCCGATGCACTACCCGGATCCCCTCTCCATAATCAAAAGCGAAGAGCCCTTCATCCGCGCCGTCATGATGCTTCCGGACCGCTATCTGGGCACGGTGATGAAACTCTGCATGGAAAAGCGCGGCGTAAACTCGCAGATGAACTATTTGAGCCCGGGCCGGGTAGAGTTGACCTACGAAATGCCGCTCGCCGAGGTGATCTACGACTTCTACGACCGCTTCAAGTCCGTGACCCAGGGCTACGGCTCGTTCGATTACGACCTGATCGACTACCGCGAAAGCAACCTGGTCCTCCTCGACATCCTCGTCAATGGGGAAAAGGTGGACGCCCTTTCCCAGATCGTCCACCGGGAACGGGCGCGGGCGCGCGGGGTACAGGCCTGCGACCGCCTGAAGGACGAGATCCCCCGCCAGATGTTCAAAATCGCGATCCAGGGCGCGATCGGCGGGGAGATCATCTCGCGCTCCACCATCTCCGCCTTCCGCAAGGACGTCACGGCCAAGTGCTACGGCGGCGACATCTCCCGCAAGCGCAAATTGTTGGAAAAGCAGAAAAAGGGCAAGAAACGGATGAAGATGATCGGAAACGTGTCGATCCCCCAGAGCGCCTTTCTGGCCGTCCTCAAATCCGATACGGACTGAAGGGGAGGGTCCCGCCGGATATCGCGATCCCACCCGGCGAGCCCCTCACCCGGATCACCGGAACCATGAACTCGGAAAACCTGCCCGGTCTTTATCTCCACATCCCCTTTTGCCGCGGTAAATGCGCGTACTGCGGCTTCTACTCCCGGACGGATCTTTCCCTCATCCCGGACTTCCTGAAGAGCCTGCGGGCGGAAATGACCCTCTACCGCGAGGCCTTCTCCCGGATCGACACCGTTTACCTGGGCGGCGGAACACCGTCCATTCTGGGGGCGTCGCACCTGGAGGTGATCCTGGACGCGGTGCGACGACAGTTCGTCATCGCCGACGACGCGGAAATCACGGTCGAGCTCAACCCCGGCGACCTCACGGCGAGGGCCCTCCGAACGCTGCGCGCGCTCGGCGTCAATCGCCTCACCCTCGGCTGCCAATCCTTCGACGACGCCGTCCTCGCCTTCCTCGGCCGCCGTCATAGCGCCGGTCAGTGCCGCGACGCGATTCTCGCTGTCCGCGCGGCGGGCTTTGACGATCTCGGCCTCGACTTGATCTACGGCCTTCCCGCTCCCGGAGGCGACCCGGGAACGGCCTTCCGGGGCTGGCTGGCGAGTCTCCAGACCGCCCTTTCCTTTCAACCCGAGCATCTGTCGTGCTACCAGCTCACCCTCGAGGCGGACACGCCGCTCGCGGCGACGCTCGCGCTGTCTCCGCTCTCCCTTCCCGATGACGACCTTTCGGCCCGATACTTCCTGACCACCTCAGAGCGCCTGGAAGCCGCCGGCTACCGGCACTATGAAGTGTCGAATTTCGCCTGCGACGACGATCACCGCGCCCGCCATAACCGCAAATACTGGGATCACACCCCCTACCTCGGCCTCGGTCCCTCCGCCCATTCCTTCGACGGCACCCGGCGCTGGTGGAATCCTCGCGACTTTGACGCCTGGGTCGGGGCCCTGCGGGACGGGATGCGGCCGATCGCCGGAGAAGAAATACTCACGCTGGATCAGTTGCGTCTGGAGGCCCTTTTCCTGGGGCTCAGAACGAGGGAGGGAATTGATATGGAGGCGTACCGGAAGCGGTACGGGTTCGATCTTTGCGCGGAGCGGGGCGACAAGATCGCTCAACTTGCCGCGGCAGGGCTCGTCCGGGCGGACGGGTACCGTTTTTCACCCACACGCCGGGGGCTCGTCTGTGCCGACTTCCTCGCCCGCTTTTTGTCCTGAGATCGGGAAACCTGCCAGACGCGGGACCCGGTCCGTCGACGGTTCATCTGTCCCGCGCTTCCGTTTCGCGGGAAATCAGCCGCGGTACGCTGCGGTGACCTTTTCGGTGGTGGCCTTGAGGCGCAACGCCACCGTCTTGAACATGACCTGGAAGTCGCCGGGCAATTTGTTGAACTCCCGGTCGAAATAGTCCCGATCCAGGATGCCGATGACCGTTTTACCGACCGCGGTGGCGGTGGCGGTGCGTGCAATCTTCGCGATGTAGGCCAACTCGCCGAACAGGTCTCCGGGTTTCAGCACTTCGATGACGACCTTCTGTTCTCCGTCTTTCTTGGAGATCTCCACGGCGCCTTCCTCGACGACGTAAATCCAGTCGCCGTGGCTTCCTTCGGTGAAAATCACCTTTCCGTCCGAATAGGTCTCATATGAGGCCACCTGAAACATGTCTTTCCCCTTTCTCCGGGCCTTCCTCAAGCCCGTCCTTCCAGATGCTCCCGAGCGCCCCTGGTTCAGCGGCGGCGAGGATGCGCTGGATATCCGTGAAGTTTCGGTAGGACCGGAACGGCGTCCCGTTCAGCAGGCATTTTTCGCGCAGAATGCCCTTGGCGAAGACGCCGTCGGCGTGCTGTGCGGGACATACGTCGGAATGACCGTCCCCGACATAGAGGATTAGGTCATGGCGTCGCCGCTGTCGGGCGAGAAGCCCGGTCTTGCACGTCCCGCACTTGCCGCAGCGGACGTTGGCATGCGGGAAGGCGAAGGCGATCCGATCCGCCTCCGGAAACGAAACGGCATTGGCGTAGAATTCGATGTCGGCCAAACCCTCGCGTTCGAGGATGGCCCGAATGTACACATCGAGGCCGTCGGATACGATCATGAAATCATACCCGCGTTCCCGGCAGAAGGATACGAACGCGGGGAAACCGGGGTCGAGGCGTGCCCGCTCGAGTGCGAAGGCGAGAAGGTGATCCCGGGTCAAGCCCCGCATCAGGGCGGCAATCCTCGGGTAGGCGAGACGGGAACCGATCCGGCCCTCGTTGTAGGCCCGATCAATATCCCGCCACTCGGGGGCCGCGAAACGAGCCCCGAGTCCGTCTCCGACATCAACGCTGCAGATCGTCCCGTCGAAGTCGCTCATCAACAGAACCCGGTTCATCTTCCTTCCCACGCGAGCCGTGTCGGGCCGTAGCGGTCCGCCCCCGGCCCGGATCCTTCGTCCCGCATCAGGATTTTCGTGCCCGCCTGCGGATCAGGTCGGCGCCGATGATGATCAGCATGATGGGCAGAAGGTACTTTGCGATCTCGAAGAGGCGGTACCCCCAGTTCTCCGTGATGAGAAAAACCACGCCGGACGCGCCGATGATCCAGCCGCCGAGATCCTTGACGCGCTGGAGCAGGACGCCCAGTGAAATGACGATGAGCAGGATCGGCCAGCTGTGTGAGAAGGTGTAGATCCCCGTCTTGTCGAGGATGATGAGGACGCCGAGGGCGATCAGGACGAGCCCTCCGGTCAGCAGATGCCGCTTGTCTTTGCCGTGCACGCTCTCTGTTCTCCTTTCATGGTCGTTCTTCGCGCTTCGCCTCCGCCCCGACTCATTTTTCGGCCAGCTTCACGAACGGCTTGAACAGGTCGATCGGGATCGGGAAGAGCGTCGTCGAGTTGTTCTCGGAGGCGATCTGGTTGAGCGTCTGGAGATACCGGAGCTGCAGCGACATGGGCTGCGTCTCCATCAGCGCCGCCGCTTCGATCAGCTTCTGGGCGGCCTGGAACTCCCCCTCCGCGTTGATGACCTTGGCTCGCCGTTCCCGCTCCGCCTCCGCCTGCTTGGCGATCGCGCGCTTCATCTCCTCCGGCAGATCGATCTGCTTCACCTCGACCAGCGAGACCTTGATCCCCCAGGAGTCGGTGCTGCGATCGAGGATCTCCTGCAGGTGAAGATTGATCTTCTCCCTCTGGGAGAGGATCTCGTCCAGTTCCACCTGCCCGCAGACGCTCCGGAGCGTCGTCTGGGCGAGCTGGGAGGTTGCATAGAGGAAGTTCTCGACGTCGATCACGGCGGAATTGGCGTCCATGACCCGGAAATAGACCACGGCGTTGACCTTGATGGACACGTTGTCTCGCGTGATGACGTCCTGCGGCGGCACATCCAGGGTGATCGTCCGCATGTCCACCTTGACCATCTTGTCGATGACGGGGATCAGTATGATGAGTCCCGGCCCTTTCTGGTCGATGATGCGGCCCAGACGAAAGATCACGCCCCGTTCGTATTCATTGAGGATCCGAATGGCCGAGGCCAGAAACATCACGACCAAAACGACGATGACGATGACTGTAACAGACATAATTCCCTCCTTGCCCGTAGTTTGACGGTTCGAATGGTCTCTTCCGCACGCCCGTGTCCTAGAGCGGAGCGGATGCGATCAGGGGCCTTCCGGGTGCCGGCCGCGGCGACCGTCGCCCATCTCGCGCGCCTTACGGTTCGCCCGGATGAATTTCTCCCACAAGCAGGCGGAGGCCGTCCACCCGGATCACGCGGATCTTTAGGCCTGGCGCGATCGGTTCATCGCTCCGCGCCCGCCAGTACTCGCCCTTGACGAGAACGGTTCCCGCGTCCGGCCCGACCGCGTTGACCGCCTTCCCCTCCAGCCCGAGCATCCCTTCCATACCCGTGAACCTCCGGCCGCGGTGCGCCTTTACGACGAGACTGATCACGGCCACAAAAAACAGGCAGATGACGATCAGGGTGGGAATCATGACCTGGAAGGACACCCGGAGGGCCGGTTCCGGCGAATCGAAGAGGATGAGCGACCCCATGACGAGTGAAACGATCCCGCCGACGGTGAGAATCCCGTGACTCATGACCTTGACCTCCGCGATGAAGAGGGTGATGCCGAAGAGGATCAAGAGGACCCCCGCGTAGTTCACCGGCAGGGTCTGAAGGGCGAAAAAGGCCAGGATCAGCGAGATCCCGCCCATGACCCCGGGAAGAATGGCGCCGGGATGGGAAAATTCGAAGTAGAGGCCCGCGAGTCCGATCAGCAGCAGAATGTAGGCGATGTTCGGATCGGCGAGCACGGTGAGAATTCCTTGGCGAACGCCCATCTTTTTTTCGACCGTGACCGCCCCTCGGGTCTTCAGCACCCTTTTGCCCGATGCCAGGGTAACCACCTTCCCGTCGATCCGGGCCAGCAGGTGCGCGAGGTCCGGTGCCACCTCATCGATGACGCCGAGCTTCAGGGCTTCTTCCGCGGAAACGGAGGCGCTTTTCCGGACCGCCCGTTCGACCCAGTCCGGATTCCGCCCCCGGCCTTTGGCGATCCCACGGATGTAAGCCACGGCGTCGTTCTCCACCTTGGCCTGCATGATCTTGTCCATGCCCCCGCCCAGGCCGATGCCCACGGGGTGGGCGGCGCCGATGTTTGTTCCGGGTGTCATCGCGGCCACGTGCGCGGCCACCGTGATCATCATGCCGGCCGAAGCGGCCCGGGCGCCCGCGGGCGACACATACACGATGACGGGGATGTCGGCGCCCAGAATACCCTTGACGATATCCCGCATGGCGAGGTCGAGCCCCCCCGGGGTGTCGAGCCGAATCACGAGACCGTCACTGCGCGTACGGGTCGCCTCTTCCAGACTCTGCAGGATGTACTGGGCGACAGGCGGCGTGATGGCGGCGTCCACCCGGATCACGGTGAAAGTGGGTGACCTTCCCGGCACGGCGTCCGCCGTCGCCGACAGCAGCACGAGCATCACCACGACGATCAGGGGCAAGCGCCTTTGTTCGACCGGTCCCATCATATCCCCTCCGCGTCGCCTGCCGGGGCGCCTCTGCCGGGCAACCCGTTTTTTCGTTCCGGAATCGGAAGGTCCAACGCCTTCATGATGATCTGCACGTCCTCCCAGACCTTCTTTTTCGCCACGGGATTCCGGAGGAGATAGGCCGGGTGGTACGTCGGCATGAGCCGGATTCCCTGATAGCTTTGAAAGCGCCCCCGCAGGACGGTGATCGGCGCTTCCGTCTTGAGCAGCGTCCGGGCGGCGACCGATCCCAGGGCACAGATGAAGCGCGGACGAATGGCTTGCAACTGCCGGATCAGAAAGGGTTCGCACGCGGCGACTTCGTCGGGCGCGGGATTGCGGTTTCCCGGCGGTCGACACTTGAGGATGTTGCAGATGTAAACGTCGTCGCGCTTCAAACCCATGGCCTCGATGATTTTCGTCAAGAGCTGCCCGGCGCGGCCGACGAAGGGTCGTCCCTGGAGGTCCTCGTCCGCCCCCGGGGCCTCTCCGATAAAGACGAGTTCCGCGTGTGGATCCCCTTCCCCGAAGACGAGCCGGCGGCGTTTTGCGCCGAGCGGACACCGTTGGCAGTCGCCCAGGGCCTGACGGATCGCCTCCAGGGTCTCGCCGGCGGCGCGGACAGGCACCGTCCTGTCCCGAGGCGGCGTCTTCCGTGAAGCCGTCTCCGGGAACGGCGCGGCCTCCCGCCCGACCCCGGAGTCCCCGGCGGCGACGAGGTAGGATAGGCGACCGCCGCGCGCCTGGTCCTCCCGCAGCCGGGCGTGCAAATGATGAACAAGCTCCTGAAAGGCCTCGCGCACGCGTTCACCTCCCACTGCGGCCACGAAGGTCCCGGATCCGATCCAGGATCCGATCGGCCGCCTCGCGCTTGCCCATCAGGGGAAGCGCCTCCACCCGGCCGTCCGGACTCAGGATGCGGATGACGTTCGTGTCGCCCTGGAAACCAGCCCCCGCTTCCCTCAGATCGTTGGCGACGATCAGGTCCATCTTTTTGGCGCGCATTTTCGTGCGTGCATTTTCGAGCAGATTTTCTGACTCCATGGCGAACCCGACGAGAATCCGCCCGCCCTTCTTCCGACCGATTTCGGCGATGATGTCCGGGTTTCGCTCGAGGCAGAGCCGGAGGTCCCCCGGCCGTTTCTTGATTTTCTGATCCTCGCAGACGGTGGGGCGGTAATCGGCGACGGCGGCGGCCTTGACGATCACCGTGGTCTCATCGAGGCGGCCCAGAACGGCATCCCGCATCTCGCGGGCGCTCTGCACCTGCACGAGTTCCACACCGCCCGGCGGGACCAGGACGGTCGGACCGCTGACCAGAATCACCGTCGCGCCCCGCATCCGGGCCGCGTGGGCGATGGCATAGCCCATCTTACCGGAGGAATAGTTGGTGATGAACCTGACCGGATCGAGCGGCTCGCGGGTCGGGCCCGCCGTGACGAGAACCGTTTCCCCGGAAAAATCCTGGGGGGTGAACAGGGCCTCCGCGGCGTCCAGAAGATCGCCGAGATCGGCCAGCCGGCCCGCGCCCTCCGTCCCGCAGGCCAGGCTCCCCCGGGCCGGTTCGACGACGGCGCAGCCGCGGTGACGGAGCCGGTCCAGGTTCTCCCCGACAATCGGATTCTCCCACATGGCGTCGTTCATGGCGGGGCAGAGGAGCACCGGCGCCCGCGTGGCCAGGAGGGTGGTGGTCAGGAGATCGTCGGCGATCCCACCGGCCGCCTTCCCAATCAGGTTGGCCGTCGCCGGTGCGACGATCAGGACATCCGCCCAGCGTGCCAGGGCGATATGATCGATCTCGTGCGGTGCCTCCGGCGTAAACAGGTCCGTACAGACACGGTTGCCGGAGAGCGTCTCAAGCGTCAGGGGGGCGATGAACTCCTGGGCATGCCGGGTCATGACGACCCTGACGGCCGCCTCCCGGCGAACGATCTCCCGTGTCAGCTCCGCCGCCTTGTACGCGGCGATTCCCCCGGTGATCCCCAGGACAACGTTTTTCCCCTTCCACATGGCGGCAGGCCCCTCGCGACGAAATGCAGCATCTTGACAGGCTCGGATACTATCGGCAAATCCGGATGGTGTCAACCGGAAATGGCGCGCGAACAAACCGCTTGCATGACATCGGGAATGCGGCTATAAAGTCGCGTCCTTTATCGTCCGATTTCCGGACATCCGATCCCCGTACCCGGAGGGTAGCGCCATGCGGAAGAAATCTTCATTTTTCTGGATCTCCCTGATCTGTGCGATCGTCGTAGTCGCCGGCGGTCTATTCTGGTTTTTCAGCACCGCCGGCGAGTGGCAGAAGCCCGAAATCCGGCTTTCCGAGGACCTGCGCAGCCTCGGCCAGCAGGGCGTCCTGACCCTGGAGCTCCGGGACAACCGTGGCCTCAGCGCCGCGAGCGTCCAGATTACCCAGGGCAGCCAGACCCTGCCGGTTGCATCAGTACGGCTTGACGACAAGCCCCTACGCCAACGGACCGTGAACGTCCCGATCGATCCGCTCGCCCTGAAGCTCCGCGAAGGGTCAGCCGTCCTGACGGTCTCCGCCTCCGATCGCTCCCTCTGGAACAACACGACCGTCGTCACCCGCCCGGTGACGATCGAACTGTCGCCTCCCCAAATCTTTCCGAACAATCCCGTCAACATCTTCTTCCCCGGCGGGGCCGGGGTCGTCACCTACCGCCTCTCGAAGCCGGCGGTGCAGACGGGCGTTCAGGTCGACGAGGCCTTCTTCCCCGCCCATCCCGTCCTGATCGCGGGCCGGGCTTCTTACATCTGCTACTTCGCCATCCCGATGGACGCCCAAGAGCGTCTCGTCGACATGCGTATTACCGCCCGGGACGCCGCAGGAAATGCCGCCTCCAGCGCCATACCCCGTACGATGAAATCCCGGAAGTTCCGCTCGGACAAAATGGCCGTGGGCGACGCTTTCCTCCAGCAGAAGATGCCGGAGTTCCAGTCGGCCATTCCGGCCCTGCGGGGCAAGACCGCCATTGAAGTCTTCCGGTACGTGAACGGCACCCTGCGGCTGGAGAATGAGCAGACCATCCGGGACCTCTGCCGGAAGACACAGCCCCGCGCGCTCTGGGAGGGTCCCTTCCTCCGGATGAAGAACGCGGCCCCCATGGCCCTTTTCGGCGACCGGCGGACGTGGGAATACCAGGGCCAGGTCGTCGGGCAGAGCCTGCACCTGGGCGAAGACCTCGCCTCTTTGAACAATTCCGCCATTGAAGCCGCCAACAACGGCATCGTCGTCTTCACCGGTCCCCTGGGAATCTATGGAAACGCCGTCCTGATCGACCACGGCCTGGGACTGTTCAGCCTGTACGGGCACCTGAGCGCCATCGACGCCCGCGTCGGACAGGCCGTCCAGCGGGAAGACGTCATCGGCCGCTCCGGAACCACGGGGCTGGCCGGGGGCGATCATCTCCATTTCAGCATCCTGGTGGGCGGTCAGTTCGTCGATCCTCGGGAATGGTGGGACCCCCACTGGATCGAGGACAACGTGTTGAAGAAACTGCAGGCGGGGTCGCTCTAGCTCTTCGTGATGTCGCGGTGGGTGATGTTGACGAGGTAGTCCTTCTCGGAAAAGTAGCCGCCCAGCTGGTTCGCCATCACGACGGAGCGGTGGTGTCCCCCCGTGCAGCCCAGGGCGATGTTGATCCGGGCCTTCCCCTCCCGCTCGTAGAGGGGAACGATGAAGTCCATCAGATCGAACAGCCGCTGGATGAACCCCTTCGCCTCATCCGTCGCCATGACGTAATTCCGGACGCTGGGATGATGGCCGTCGTGGCGTTTCAGCTCATCGACAAAGTGGGGGTTGGGAAGAAAGCGGACATCGAAGACAACGTCGGCGTCGGCGGGCAGGCCATACCGGTATCCGAAAGAAACCACGTTCACGATGAGGCGCTTCTTGTCCGATGACGCCAGAAAGGCGCGCTGAACGGCGTCCTTGAGCTGGTGAACGTTGAGCGACGAGGTGTCGATCACCCGGTCCGCCATTTCCTTCAACGGGAAGAGCATCTCCCTCTCCAGGCGGATGCCATCCATCACCGAGCCTTTCACGGACACCGGGTGGACGCGGCGGGTTTCGCTGAAGCGATGCAGGAGGATTTCATCGTTCGCGTCGATGAAAATGACTTCGATTCGGTATCCCTGCTGGCGAAGGCGGTTGAAGATGCGCGGGTACTTTTCGAGAAAGCTCTTTTCCCTCAGGTCCATGACCATGGCGACCTGGTCGATCTGTTTGGCCGGATCGGACTGGATCTTCAGAAACTTCGGCAGGAGGACCACGGGCATGTTGTCGACGCAGTAGAAACCGATGTCCTCGAGGGCCTTCAGGGCCGTACTTTTACCGGAACCGGACAGGCCGGAGATGATCACCACGCGAAGATGCTTCATGACGAACCTCCCCCTTGCATTTCCGAGCGGGCGTTCCCGAGAGGACAGGGCCCGTGAACCAGGAAGGCAAAAGCGGACGGAGCGCCCCTGGAAAGGACTACCCACCCGCATGCGCCTCCCCTAGCCGGGACGGAAATCGTCACCCGCGGCAGATCGATCCCCAGGATGGTTTCTCGTTCTCCTCCCCTTGTCTTTCGGTGCGCACCCTCGCGCGGGGAAACAAGCGTGACGACACCAGCGATGTCCGACGATGCCTTGATGGTCTGCGGGTCGACAAACTGCGTGACGTCCGCCACGCCTTGCGTTTTCAGCGCGACAAGTCTGTGGATGGACCGGGGGGCCCGACCCAGGAGGCGATGCCTCAGGCGAACGATTTCGACCCGATCATCGGCGATCCACCATGCACCGCGCTTCGCGAGACACAGCGCACAGGTGGTCTTTCCGCAGCCGCTATCGCCGACGAGCAGGAGCCCCCGGCCGTCGATCTCGATGAGTCCTCCCTGATAAACGACCGTCCGTTCGAGGCGCTCCCTGACGAGGGCGGCGAGACGACTCTGCAAGAGATGCGGATCGAAGCGGGAGGCCGCCGCGATCATCCCGTGTCGCTCGACGAACGCCTTCAAACTCGCCGGGATCTTCCGGGTCTCCGCGCAGAGGATAACGCGGGTGGGATTCTTACGGAAGATCGCGAGCGCGGACCGCGCTCCCACCGACGTCCGCGGCATCAGGCGCCGCAGGTCCCCGCGCGGGAGGATAACCAGGCCCGGAACACCCCCCTCCGGCCCGGCCTCATCGAAACGCAGGAT
>JALNWL010000011.1 GCA_023230905.1 Syntrophales bacterium | reverse complement strand
TTCGAGACCATGGCCCGGGACACCAAACTGGGCAAGGAGGAGATCACCCGAGACATCCCCAACGTCGGCGAGGAGGCCCTGCGGAATCTGGACGACAGCGGCATCGTGAGGATGGGGGTGTCCGTCAAGCCCGGGGACATCCTCGTCGGGAAGATTACGCCGAAGGGCGAGACCCAGCTTTCTCCGGAAGAGAAACTGCTCCGGGCCATCTTCGGCGAGAAGGCGAGCGAGGTGCGAGACACCTCCCTCCGCGTTCCGCCCGGCGTCGAAGGGACGGTGATCGATGCGAAGATCTTCACCCGCAAGGGGGCGGAGCGAGATCACCGCTCCCAGTTCATCGAGGACGAGGCTCTGGCCGAACTGGAGAAAGATCGGGACGACGAGATCCGGATCATCACCGACAGCGTTCGCAAGGAGATTCGTTCCCTGATCGTCGGGAAGACCGCGGCGGGAAAACTGTCGGACCCCAAAAAACGGAAGATCGTCCTGAAGAAGGGCGATGAGGTGACCGAAGAGGTTTTGGAGAAGATCCCCTTCGAACTCTGGAAGGAAATCCCGCTGCAGGACGAGGAGGCCCTGGAAGAGCGCATCGCCACCCTGCTGACGAATCTGGAGCGGAAAGTCGAGTTCGTCCACGCCTACTTCGCCGGCAAAATCGAGAAGCTCAAGGCGGGCGACGAACTCCCGCCCGGGGTCATCAAGCTCGTCAAGGTCTATGTCGCGATCAAGAGAAAGCTGTCCGTCGGGGACAAGATGGCCGGACGCCACGGTAACAAGGGGGTCCTCTCGCGGATTCTGCCCGAAGAGGACATGCCCTATTTCGCCGACGGAACGCCGGTGGACATCGTCCTGAATCCCCTGGGTGTGCCGTCCCGGATGAATGTGGGACAGATCCTCGAGACGCACTTGGGCTGGGCGGCCAAAGGCCTGGGGGACAAACTGGGCGCCATGCTCGACGAGAATGTCGGTGTAAAGCGCCTGAAAAAGGAACTGAAGGATATTTACGAATCTCCCGAAATCTCGCGCCTGGTGGAGGGGCTTAACGAAGAATCCCTGCTGAAGCTGGTGCGCCGTCTGGGGAAGGGCATTCCCATGGCGAGTCCCGTCTTTGACGGCGCCGACGAAGAGCGGATCAAGGCGATGCTCGCCCAGGCGGGGCTTCCCGAGAAGGGCCAGACGGTGCTCTACGACGGCCGGACGGGCGAACCGTTCGATCAGGAAATCACCGTCGGCATGATCTATATGCTGAAGCTGCATCATCTGGTCGACAACAAGATCCACGCCCGCTCCATCGGGCCGTACTCCCTGGTGACCCAGCAGCCCTTGGGCGGCAAGGCGCAGTTCGGTGGGCAACGGCTGGGGGAGATGGAGGTCTGGGCCATGGAAGCCTACGGGGCGGCCTACTCCCTGCAGGAGTTCCTGACGGTCAAATCCGACGATGTGGCCGGCCGGACGCGGATCTATGAGACAATCGTCAAGGGGGAACATACCCTGGAGCCCGGGCTTCCGGAGTCCTTCAACGTGCTGGTGAAGGAACTGCAGAGCCTCTGCCTCGACGTCGATCTGATCGAGGAAGAATAAGGAAGGGGCCGCCGCCGTAGGCGTCCCGGAATGACAACCATCAGGAGATAAGTCCGTGGAAGACGTTTTCAGTTACTTTGAAAAACCGAAGGATCCCATCCGCTTCAATGCCATCAAGATGTCCATTGCCTCGCCGGAGAAGATTCTTTCCTGGTCCCACGGCGAGGTCAAGAAGCCGGAAACGATCAACTATCGGACCTTCAAACCGGAGCGGGACGGTCTTTTCTGTGCCAAGATCTTCGGACCGGTGAAGGATTACGAATGCCTCTGCGGTCGATATAAACGGATGAAGCACCGCGGGGTCGTGTGCGAGAAATGTGGCGTGGAGGTCATTCAGTCCAAGGTCCGTCGCGAGCGGATGGGTCACATCACCCTGGCGACGCCGGTGGCCCACATCTGGTTTCTGAAGAGCCTGCCCAGCCGGATCGGCAATGTCCTGGACCTGACGCTGAAGGAGCTGGAGAAGGTCCTCTATTTCGAATCCTGGATCGTGCTGGAGCCGAAGAACACCCCCCTGAGGAAGAAGGAACTGCTGACCGAAGAGGATTACATCGACCTCAAGGAACAGTACGGGCCGGACGCCTTCGAAGCGGGGATCGGTGCCGAAGCCATCCGCAAACTCCTCCAGCAGATCGACCTGGAGGCGCTCTACGAGGAGCTCCGCACGGAATTGAGGACCTCGACCTCGGACACGAAGCGCAAGAAGATGATCAAGCGTCTCAAGGTGGTCGAGGCGCTGAGGAAATCGGACAACAAGCCGGAGTGGATGATCCTGACAGTTCTTCCGGTCATTCCGCCGGATCTCCGTCCCCTCGTTCCCCTGGACGGCGGGCGTTTCGCCACGTCCGACCTCAACGACCTCTACCGCCGGGTCATCAACCGGAACAACCGCCTGAAGCGCCTTCAGGAGCTGAACGCGCCGGAGATCATCATCCGTAACGAAAAGCGGATGCTCCAAGAGGCCGTGGACGTGCTGTTCGACAACGGGCGCCGTGGGCGCGCCATTACCGGGACCAAC
Organism: Syntrophales bacterium; assembly: GCA_023230905.1. Classification (GTDB taxonomy): domain Bacteria; phylum Desulfobacterota; class Syntrophia; order Syntrophales; family UBA2251; genus UBA2251. The sequence continues at coordinate 26,260 of JALNWL010000011.1, read as the reverse complement.
AAACGTCCGCTGCGCTCCCTGTCCGATATGCTGAAGGGCAAGCAGGGCCGCTTCCGCCAGAACCTTTTGGGCAAGCGGGTGGACTATTCCGGCCGGTCCGTCATTACCGTGGGTCCGGATCTGCGGCTGCACCAGTGCGGCCTGCCGAAGAAGATGGCCCTCGAGCTGTTCAAGCCGTTCGTCTACAATCGGCTCATGGACAAGGGTTACGTGACCACGGTCAAGAGCGCCAAGAAACTCGTGGAAAAGGAAACCGCGGAGGTCTGGGACGCCCTCGACGAGGTGGTCCGGGAATATCCGGTCATGCTGAACCGCGCACCGACCCTCCATCGTCTGGGGATCCAGGCCTTCGAACCCGTGCTGATCGAGGGCAAGGCGATTCAGCTCCATCCCCTGGTCTGCACGGCCTTCAACGCGGACTTCGACGGGGACCAGATGGCCGTGCATGTGCCCCTTTCCATCGAGGCCCAGACGGAGGCCCGGGTGCTCATGATGTCCACGAACAACATCCTGTCGCCGGCCAACGGCAAACCGATCATCATTCCCAGTCAGGATATCGTGCTGGGGATCTATTACCTGACCCGGGCGGACAACGCGGTCAAGGGAGAGGGTATGGTCTTTTCGGGGCCGGAGGAGGTGCGGTCCGCACTGGATGCGGGGGAAGTGGACCTCCACGCCCGGATCAAGATCCGCGTCGACGGCCAGGTGAAGGATTCGACCGTCGGCCGGATTGTGCTTTACGAGATCATCCCCGACACCATCACCTTCGATCAGATCAACAAGGTGATGAACAAGAAGGAACTGGCCAACCTGATCGATTACTGCTACCGGTGCTGCGGCGACAAGACGACCGTGCTTCTGGCGGACCGCCTGAAGGATCTCGGTTTCAGGTACGCCACCCGTTCCGGATCGTCCATCGCCATTCACAACATGGTGGTTCCTGAGAACAAGAAGGACATCGTGGCCAAGGCCGATCGGGACGTCCTAAAGATCCAGCGGCAGTACATGGACGGTCTCATTACGGACGGCGAGCGCTACAACAAGGTGATCGACATCTGGGCCCAGGCCACGGAGAAGATCGCCGCGGAGATGATGAGCGGCATCAGTTCGGTGGACGTGGACAGCGCGGCGGGAAAGAAAATCGAGAGCTTCAACCCGATTTACATGATGGCCGATTCCGGTGCGCGGGGCAGCGCGGTGCAGATTCGCCAGCTGGCCGGCATGCGAGGATTGATGGCTAAGCCGTCCGGCGAGATCATCGAGACGCCCATCACGGCGAACTTCCGGGAAGGGTTGACGGTGTTGCAGTACTTCATCTCGACCCACGGCGCCCGAAAGGGGCTGGCCGATACCGCCCTCAAGACCGCGAATTCGGGGTATCTGACGCGCCGGCTTGTCGATGTGGCCCAGGACTGCATCATCACCGAAGAGGATTGTGGCACCCTGGACGGGATCTACGTGTCGGCCCTGATGGAAGGCGGGGAGATCATCGAAACCGCCGGAGAGCGGGTTCTGGGGCGGGTGGCCCTGGAGGATATTCAGGATCCGTTTACCGGCGAGGTCCTGGTTCGAGCCAACGAAGGGATCGACGAGGCGCTGGCGGAAAAGATTGACCATGCGGGCATCGAGCGCGTCAACATCCGTTCGGTTCTGACCTGCCGCTCCAAGAACGGCGTCTGCGCGGCCTGTTACGGCCGGGACTTGGCCCACGGGCACCTTGTCAACATCGGGGAGGCGGTGGGGATCATCGCCGCCCAGTCCATCGGCGAGCCGGGAACCCAGCTGACCATGCGGACGTTCCATATCGGCGGAACGGCGAAATTCGAGGAACATTCCACCCTGGAGGCGAGACACGACGGTAAGATCCGGTTCATGAACCTGAACACGGTTTTGAGCAAGACGGGGGATCTCGTCGTGATGAACCGCAACGGAGAGGTGCACGTTCTCGATGAACAGGGGCGGGGGCGCGGCAAGTACCCCATTCCTTACGGCGCCCATCTGAAGAAATCCGACGGCAGCGTGGTGAAGAAGGGGAACCTGATCGCCGAATGGGATCCCTTCTCCATTCCCATCCTCGCCGAAGTCGACGGGACCATCAAGTACGGGGACATCATCGAAGGCAAGACCATGCAGGAACAGGTCGATGAGGTCACCGGCCTTTCCCGGAAGGTGATCGTGGAGTCCCGGGGAACCGATCTGAGGCCGCGCGTGTCGATCAAGGACGCCAAGGGCAAAACGGCCAAGGTGCCGGGGACGAACATGGTGGCCCGCCACCTGCTGTCCGTCGGGGCCAATATCGTAGCCTCCGAGGGGGACGCGGTCAGCGCCGGCGACATCATCGCGAAGATCCCGCGCGAAACGACCAAGACCAAGGACATCACCGGCGGCCTTCCCCGCGTGGCCGAGCTTTTCGAAGCCCGCAAACCGAAGGAGTTTGCCGTCATCAGCGAGATCGACGGCATCGTCTCCTACGGAAAGGACGCCAAGGGGAAGCGCAAGGTGGTGATCAGTCCCGATATCGGGGAGGAAAAGGAATACCTGATCCCCAAGGGGAAGCATGTCAGCGTCCAGGAGGGGGACCGCGTGCGGGCCGGTGAGGCCTTGATGGACGGGGTCCACAATCCCCACGACCTCTTGACGATCAAGGGGGAAAAGGAACTGGCCCGGTATCTCGTTGACGAGGTCCAGGAGGTCTACCGGCTTCAGGGCGTCAAGATCAACGACAAGCACATGGAGGTCATTGTCCGCCAGATGCTCCGGCGGGTCAAGATCATCGATCCGGGCGACACGGCATTCATCGCCGACGAGCAGGTGGAACGGCACCGCTTTCAGGAGGAGAACGAGCGGATGATGGCCGAGGGTGGGCGTCCGGCGACGGCGGAGGCGCTCCTGCTGGGGATCACGAAGGCTTCGCTCTCCACACAGAGCTTCATCTCGGCCGCGTCCTTCCAGGAGACGACCCGGGTCCTGACGGAGGCCAGCCTCGCGGGGAAGACCGACTACTTGCGGGGGCTCAAGGAGAATGTCATTATGGGACGGTTGATCCCGGCGGGCACGGGGCTGTCCCTGTACCGGAAGCTCGGGATCAAGACGGCGGTGGAGGAGCTCCCCATCTCTGAAATACCTGAAGAATCCGGCGATGAAAGCGAGAAAAGTCTTGACAGCCCGGCCTTGAGTTGATAGATGACTCAAATTTTGCTGCACCTGTGAAATGCAGCGCGAGTCCTACGGAGAGGAATCATGCCCACCATCAATCAGTTGGTCCGTAAAGGAAGAGAGAAGATCCAGAAAAAGGCGGCGACGCCGGCTTTAGTCCAGTCGCCCCAGCGGCGAGGCGTGTGCGTGCGAGTCTATACCACGACGCCCAAGAAACCGAACTCGGCCTTGCGGAAGGTGGCGAGGGTGCGTTTGACCAGCGGTTACGAGGTCTCGTCGTACATTCCCGGCATCGGCCACAACCTCCAGGAACACTCCGTGGTGCTCGTAAGAGGGGGGCGTATCAAGGACCTTCCCGGCGTCCGGTACCACATCGTTCGTGGGACGCTGGATGCCGTCGGTGTCCAGGACCGGAAACAAGGGCGGTCGAAGTACGGGGCGAAGAAGCCGAGCTAGGCGGAGAGAGAACCATGCCGAGAAGAAGAGAAATTGCCAAGCGTGAGGTCCTGCCGGATCCCAAATACCATAACAAGCTGGTGGCGAAGTTCATCAACAGCCTGCTGAAGCGCGGCAAGAAAAGTACGGCCGAATCCATTATGTACGGGGCGCTGGACATCATCGAGAAGCGGACGAAGGAGCAGCCGGTCGATGTGTTCGAACGGGCGGTGAACAATGTGAAGCCCGTCATCGAAGTCAAATCCCGGCGCGTCGGCGGATCCACCTATCAGGTGCCGACGGAGGTGGCTCCGTCACGGCGGATGGCGCTGGCGTTGCGCTGGCTGATCCTCCATTCCAAGGAGCGGACGGAGAAGACCATGCGGGAGAAACTGGCAGCGGAGCTGATCGATGCGGCCAACAACCGGGGCGCTTCCATCAAGAAGAAGGAAGCCGTTCACAAGATGGCGGAGGCGAACAAGGCCTTTGCCCATTATCGGTTCTAGGGTGGATGAACGAAGAGGCTGCTGTTAGGCGCTCGGGCAATACGGATAAAAACCATTCAAAGTTATAGGAGGAGGTAACAGCAATGGCGAAGAAGAAATTTGAAAGGACGAAGCCGCATCTGAATATCGGGACCATCGGGCACGTGGATCACGGCAAGACCACGTTGACGGCAGCCATTACGAAGCACCTGTCCAAGAAAGGTCTGGCCGAGTTCAGGTCGTTCGATTCCATCGACAGCGCCCCGGAAGAGAAGGAAAGAGGCGTGACGATCAATATCTCGCACGTGGAATACGAGACGGCCAAGCGCCACTACGCCCATGTGGACTGTCCGGGCCACGCGGACTATATCAAGAACATGATCTCCGGCGCCGCCCACATGGATGGGACGATCCTCGTCGTCGCCGCCTCCGACGGCCCCATGCCCCAGACCCGGGAACACATCCTCCTCGCCCGCCAGGTGCAGGTCCCCTACATCGTGGTTTACATGAACAAGGTCGATCTCGTCGACGATCCGGAACTCCTGGATCTCGTGGAGCTGGAACTCAGGGAATTGCTGACGACTTACGAATTCCCCGGTGAAGAAATTCCGATCATCCGCGGTTCCGCCCTCAAGGCCCTCGAGAGCGACGACGAGAACGCCTCCGACGTTCAGAGCATCTTCAAGCTGATGGATGCCGTCGATACGTACGTTCCCGAGCCCGTCCGCGACCTGGACAAGCCCTTCCTCATGCCGATCGGCGACGTTTTCACCATCTCCGGCCGCGGCACCGTCGTGACGGGTCGTGTGGACCGCGGGATCGTTCGGACCGGCGACGAGGTCGAGATCGTCGGGATCCGGCCCACGTTCAAAACGGTCTGCACCGGGGTCGAGATGTTCCGCAAAACCCTGGATGAAGGGCGTGCGGGTGACGATATCGGCGTCCTGCTGCGCGGGACCAAGCGGGAAGACGTGGAACGAGGCCAGGTTGTCGCCAAGCCGAATTCCATCACTCCCCACACCAAGTTCGAGGCTGCCGTTTACGTCCTGACGAAGGAGGAAGGCGGCCGTCATACGCCGTTCTTCAACGGGTACCGTCCCCAGTTCTACTTCCGGACCACGGACGTGACCGGGGTGACGACGCTGCCCGAAGGCGTGGAGATGGTCATGCCCGGCGACAACGTCCACCTGGAGATCAACCTGATTACCCCGATCGCCATGGAAGAGCAGCTGCGCTTCGCCATCCGCGAGGGCGGCCGGACCGTGGGCGCCGGTGTGGTCAGCAAGATCATCGAGTAAGCCGCTGAGCGAATGGAAACGAAGAGACCATGAAAGATCAAAAGATTCGGATACGCCTGAAGGCCTACGATTACAAGCTGCTGGACCGCTCGGTCGTGGACATCGTCGAGACAGCCAAACGAACGGGCGCCCGTGTGGCGGGTCCCGTGCCGCTGCCGACGGAGATCAACAAGTTCTGCGTCAACCGTTCTCCTCACGTTGATAAGAAGTCCCGGGAGCAGTTCGAGATTAGAACCCACAAGCGGCTGATCGACATCATCGAACCGACCCAGGCCACGGTCGACGCACTCATGAAGCTGGATCTGTCCGCCGGGGTGGATGTGGAAATCAAGTTGTAGGGCAGGCGTACGGGGAGATGGATGCAGGATTCATCTCCTCCGTTTTTTTCTCTCGGGGCGGTTTTCCGAAATTTTAGGAAAGATACTGGAACGACCATGAAAGCAGGGCTTATCGGAAGAAAGTTGGGAATGACGCAGATCTTTACCGAGGATGGCGCAGCCGTCCCCGTAACGGTCATCGAGATGGAGCCGTCCGTCGTGATTCAGAAGAAAACCGTCAAAACGGACGGCTACGACGCCCTTCAGCTTGGTTACGGACGCATCAAACAGAAGAACGTCACCAAACCCCTGCAGGGGCATCTCCTGAAGGCGGGCAAAGGCTTTTTCCGTCATCTGAGGGAATTTCGCATCTCTCCGGAGGGCTACGAGCCCGGCCAGGATCTGACGGCGGAGACGTTTGCCATCGGCGATTACGTGGATGTCGTGGGCATCTCCAAGGGGAAGGGATTCGCCGGCGTCATGAAGCGACACGGCTTCGGCGGCGGTCGCGCCACGCACGGGTCCATGTTCCACCGGGCACCCGGCTCCATCGGCGCCAGCGCCTATCCCTCCCGGGTCTTCAAGGGGACCCGCCTTCCCGGGCAACTGGGTGACGTCCGAAAGACCGTTCAGAATCTGATGGTCATGGATGTGCGGCCGGACCGGAATGTGATCCTCGTTAAGGGGGCGGTTCCCGGGGGCAAGGCGGGCGTACTTTTGGTGAAGAAGGCGATCAAGAAGTAGGAACTGGACAGGAACGGGTGGTGAAGATGCCGACGGCAGCGGTTTACAATATTGAAAACGAGAAAATTTCGGAGATCACGTTGAGCGAAGCGGTTTTCGGCGCCTCCGTCAATGAAAGCCTGATTTACGATGTCGTGAGGATGCAGCAGGCGGCCCGGCGCCGGGGAACGGCGGCGACCAAGGGGCGCAGCGACGTCAGCGGCGGCGGCAAGAAGCCCTGGCGCCAGAAGGGTACGGGCCGCGCCCGGGCCGGAACGACCCGCTCCCCGCTCTGGAAAGGCGGCGGGACGGTTTTCGGTCCGCAACCCCGCAGCTATGCGTTCCGCATGCCCAAGAAGATGCGGCGTCTTGCTCTGATCTCGGCGCTCAGCATGAAGTTCCAGGAAGCGCAGATGATCATCCTGCGGGACATTCCCATGGAAGAGATCAAAACGAAGCGGTTCCAGTCCGTCCTCGATCGCCTGGGACTGAAGAAGGCCCTGTTCGTCATCGATCAGGCCAGCCCGATCCTGGAGAAGTCTTCCCGGAACATCAAGGACGTCAAAATGATCCGGTCGGAAGGGATCAATGTTTACGATCTGCTCAAATACGACCGGGTCGTTCTTCTGGAACCCTCCGTGAAAAAGATTGAAGAGGCTTTGTTGTCATAATGGACCGATACCGGATCATCAAAAGAGCGCACCTGACGGAGAAGAGTACCATCGCCAAGGACGAGGCCAACAAGTACGTCTTCGAGGTCAACCGGAAGGCCAACAAGATCGAGATCGGCGATGCGGTGGAGAAGCTGTTCAAGGTCAAGGTCGTCAACGTCCATGTCCTGAACATGACGGGCAAGAAAAAGCGCCTCGGACGGATCGTCGGGCAGAAGCAGAACTGGAAAAAGGCCATCGTGACCCTCGCGCCGGGGAACAGCATCGAGCTGTACGAGGGGGTTTAGTCAGGCGCAGGACGAAAAGACGTCAAGGAAGAAAGCCGATGATTAAGAAATACAAACCGACATCGCCGGGCCGGCGGTTTCAGACCTGCTCGGACTTCAAGGACATTACCTCGGCGACGCCCGAGAAGGGTCTCGTCCGTTCGCTCAATAAAACCGGTGGGCGGAACAGCAACGGCCGGGTCACGAGCCGGCACAGGGGGGGCGGTCACAAGCGAAAATTCCGCCTTGTGGATTTTTGCCGGGAAAAGCGGGATGTCCCGGCCCGGGTGGCCTCGATCGAGTACGATCCGAACCGGTCGGCGAGGATCGCCCTGCTCAACTATCTGGACGGCGAGAAACGATACATCCTCGCACCCGACAAGCTGAAAGTGGGGGATACGGTGGTGAGTGCCGAGCGGGCGGATGTCAAGCCGGGCAATACCCTGCCGCTCAAGAACATCCCCTTGGGATCGCTCATCCACAACGTCGAGCTGAAGGTCGGCAGGGGCGGGCAGTTGATCCGCAGTGCCGGCGCCTACGGGCAGCTCATGGCCAAGGAGGGGGGATACGCCCAGGTCCGCCTTCCGTCCGGAGAGGTCCGGAAAGTCTTCATCGAGTGTTCGGCGACCATCGGTCAGGTCGGCAATCTGGACCATGAGAACATCAGCATCGGGAAGGCCGGGCGCGCCCGCTGGCAGGGCCGACGGCCCAAGGTGCGAGGTGTGGCCATGAACCCGATCGACCATCCGATGGGGGGTGGAGAAGGCAAATCCTCGGGTGGAAGGCATCCCTGCACGCCTTGGGGAGTGCCGACCAAGGGTCACAAGACGCGAACGAACAAGGGGACGGATAAATACATCGTCAAGAGAAGGGGTTAAGAAGTGGCGCGCTCAATCAGAAAAGGTCCGTATATCGAAGCCAAGCTTCTGGATAAGGTCCGCAAGGCGGAGGCTTCGGGCAGCAAGGCGGTCATCAAGACGTGGTCCCGGCGTTCGACGATTACCCCGGAACTGATCGGCCAAACCTTTGCGGTTCACAACGGCAAGAAGTTCATTCCCGTGTTTGTGACGGAGAACATGGTCGGGCATAAATTGGGCGAATTCGCCCCGACGCGAACCTTTTTCAGCCATGCCGGCGACCGGAAGTCCAAGGTGAAGCGATAACCGCCGAATCCGGGCGATTTCCCGGGAGGCAGTTGTAGGGACGATTGTAAGGGTGGAGTATAAAGGGGATATGGAATCGAGAGCGGTTGCAAAATATGTGCGCATCTCACCACAGAAGGTTCGGGTGGTGGTGGATCTGGTCCGGGGGAAACCCGTCGAGGAGGCGGCGACCATCTTGGCGTTCACCCGCAAGCGTGCCGCGGGGATGGTCAAGAAGGTCTTGAAATCGGCTCTGGCGAACGCGACGCAGAACCCGAACATCGACGAGAAGATTCTTTTCGTGAAGGCCGTCTATGTCGATCAGGGGCCGTCGCTGAAGCGGTGGCGGGCGCGGGCCCAGGGAAGGGCGGCCAGCATACGCAAGCGGATGAGTCACATTACCGTTATCTTGGATGAACGTTGATCGTTGAGGAGGTGTCAGGTTGGGTCAGAAGGTCAACCCCATCGGGTTCAGGCTAGGGGGCATCAAGACATGGGGGTCTCAATGGTTTTCGGAGAAGAACTACGCCGAACTCCTCCACGAAGACTTGAAGGTCAAGAAGTTTCTGAAAGAGAAACTCTATCATGCCGGCATCTCCAAGATCGAAATCGAGCGTGCCGCCCAAAAGGCGAAGATCAACATCTACGCCGCTCGGCCGGGGGTGATCATCGGCAAGAAAGGCGCCGAGATTGAAAAGCTCAAGAAGGATCTCGAGGGGATCACCCGCAGCGAGGTGATCATCAATATTCTTGAGGTCCGAAAACCCGAGGTGGATGCCCAACTGGTGGCGGAGAACGTCGCCAGCCAACTCGAGCGCCGCGTCGCGTTTCGGCGGGCGATGAAGAAGTGCGTGACCTCGGCCCTGAAGTTCGGCGCCAAGGGGATCCGGATCAGTTGCGCCGGGCGGCTTGGCGGGGCGGAGATGGCCCGCTCCGAGTGGTACCGTGAAGGGCGCGTTCCGCTTCACACCCTCCGGGCGGATATCGACTACGGTTTTGCCGAAGCCCGGACCGCGTATGGCGCGATCGGCGTCAAGGTGCTGCTGTTCCACGGCGAGGTGTTGCCCGGAAAGCGGAGCAAGGAATAGGCCCGCGTGCCTCCCGCCCCGGTGGGCGGAGAGATTCGGGGGAGGAGAACAGGAGTAGCTGACGATGTTAATGCCGAAACGGGTGAAATACAGGAAATTACAGCGGGGACGCATGGGGGGCAAATCCACCAAGGGCGCCAAGGTGACCTTTGGCGAGTACGGCCTCCAGGCGATGGAGTGTGGGTGGATCACCGCAAGACAGATCGAGGCGGCGCGTGTCGCGATGACCCGTCATGTCAAGCGGGGTGGCAAGATCTGGATCCGCATTTTCCCGCACAAATCCGTGACCAAGAAGCCGGCGGAAACGCGTATGGGCAAAGGGAAGGGCGCCCCGGAAGAGTGGGTGGCCGTCATCCGGCCGGGCATGGTCCTTTACGAAATGGAGGGGGTGGACCGGGCCGTTGCCCGTGAAGCCTTCCGCCTTGCCGCGCATAAGCTGCCGATTGTGACGAAGTTTCTGGCCAGGGAGTTGTCTGATGAAGATTAAGGAGATCCGGGACCTGAGTTGGGCTGAACTGCAGCAGCGGGATCGCGAGTTGGGAGAGGAGCTCTTCAAGCTTCGCCTGCGGCATGCCTCCGGTCAGCTCGAATCCCCCGCCCAGATGCGGCGGGTGCGGCGCGACATCGCCCGTGTCAAGACCATCATGAGGGTGAAGGAGGAGCAAAAGGCATGAGCGAGCGGGGGAACAGAAAAACCATCCAGGGGGTGGTCTTGAGCAACAGGATGGACAAAACCATCGTCGTCCGTGCCGAGAGGATTGTCAAGCACCCGGTTTTTCAAAAATACATCAAACGGTACGAAAAGTACAAGGCCCACGATGAGACCAACCAGTGTGCGGTCGGTGACCGGGTGCTGATCGTGGAGTGTCGGCCGTTGAGTCGCGAAAAGCGGTGGCGAATGACGGAAGTCCTGGAACGGGCGAAGTAGGCGCGGCGTTTGCCTTCAAAGAAGGCCAGGCAGGCGGGGGACCTTCCTGCCTGGTGCGGATTGAGCGGGGAGTTTCAGCGGGGTGTAGTCATGATTCAGATGCAGACCGTCTTGAATGTGGCGGATAATTCAGGGGCCAAGAAGGTCGCCTGTATCAAGGTTTTGGGCGGATCGAAGCGGCGCTATGCCAGCCTGGGAGACGTCATCGTGGTTTCGGTGAAGGAGGCGCTCCCCAATTCCAAGGTCAAGAAGGGGGACGTCATGAAGGCCGTGATCGTCCGGACGGTGAAAGAGGTTCGGCGACCGGACGGATCCTATCTCAAGTTCGATGACAATTCGGCCGTCCTGATTACCAATCAGTTGGAGCCCGTCGGGACCCGAATCTTCGGCCCGGTCGCACGGGAACTACGGGCCAAACAGTTCATGAAGATCATCTCTCTGGCACCCGAGGTGCTCTAAAGGCGAGGAAGAAAGATGCAGGACATCAGGTTGAAAAAGGGCGACACGGTCAAGGTGATCGCTGGGAAGGAAAAAGGGAAAACCGGCAAGATCCTGAAGATCGTAGGGGACAGAGAGCGGGTGATCGTCGAGAAGGTCAACATGCTCAAACGGCACCAGCGGCCCGATGCGAAGGGCAAAGGGGGCATCGTGGAAAAGGAGGGCTCGATCCACCTTTCCAATGTGATGTTCGTCTGCAACAAATGCGACGGGACGGTGCGGGTCGGGTATCGGCTCCTGGACGATGGCAAGAAGGTCCGCGTCTGCGGGAAGTGCCAAGAGATTTTGGACGCTTAGGATAATGGAATCATGGCAGCGAGATTGAAGAGTTACTACGAAAAAGAGGTCGTTCCCGCCCTGATCGAGGCGTTTAAGTACCAGAACCGGATGCAGGTTCCGAAACTGGAAAAGATCGTCATCAACATGGGGCTGGGCGAGGCCATCCAGAACGTGAAGATCCTGGAGAGTGCGGCCCAGGAAATGGCGGCGATCTGCGGCCAGAAGCCGGTCATCACCAAGGCGAGGAAGTCCATCGCCACCTTCAAGCTTCGCCAGGGAATGTCCATCGGCTGTCGCGTTACCCTGCGGCGGGAGCGCATGTATGAGTTCTTCGACCGCTTGGCGAACGTGGCCCTTCCCCGGATCAGGGACTTTCGGGGGATTTCACCGAAATCCTTCGATGGGCGCGGAAACTTTTCCCTGGGCCTGAGGGAGCAGATCATCTTCCCGGAGATCGACTACGACAAGATTGATAAGGTCAAGGGTATGAACATCGCCATTGTCACGACCGCCAAAACAGACGAAGAGGCGCGACTGCTTCTGAAGCTCATGGGGATACCCTTCCGAAGTTAGGACGTCAAGCGGAACGAGAGGAACACGAAATCCGGAGGAGATGGGTGTGGCGAAGAAATCCTTGATTGCAAAGGCAGCAAGAAAACCGAAGTTTTCCGTACGTGCTTACAACCGGTGCGCCGTCTGCGGTCGGCCGCGCGCGTATTACCGGAAATTCGATATGTGCAGAATATGCTTGAGAAACCTCGCCTCGAAAGGCGAGATACCCGGTGTGATCAAATCGAGCTGGTAGTCAGCAGGGAATTAAGGAGTCAGTTATGGGGATGACGGATCCGATTGCGGACATGCTTACAAGAATCCGAAATGCCAATCGCGCCCATTTCAAAAGCACCGATGTGGCGCTTTCCCGGATGAACCTGAGCGTCGCCAAGGTTCTGAAGAAGTCCGGGTATATCAGCGGCTACGATGTCAAGAAGAACGCCCAGGGCCGCCAAGTGCTGAGAATATTCCTCAAGTACGTGGATGCCAAACGGACCGTCATGACGGACATTCAACGGGTCAGCAAGCCGGGCCGAAGGATCTATGTGGGAAGCGGAGAGATACCCAAGGTTCTGAACGGTTACGGAATCTCCATTCTTTCCACATCCCGGGGAATCGTGACGGATCAGGAGGCCCGCGAGCTGAATGTCGGGGGCGAGATCCTGTGCAAAGTCTGGTAGCAGGGCCACCCGACGGGAGATGAACCATGTCGAGAATCGGAAAGAAAGCAATCGAAATTCCTGAGCGCGTCCAGGTGCGCTGGGATCAGGAGCGGATCACGGTCGAGGGGCCGAAGGGAGCGCTGTCAAGAACCCTGCCCGCGGGGATCCAGGTGGGGATCGACGACCGGACAATCACGGTCACGAAGCTCGAGGATACCCGGACGGGTGACGCCTATCAGGGACTGACCCGCACGCTGATCGCCAACATGGTAACCGGCGTCAGCACGGGCTTTGTCAAGAATCTGGAGGTTGTCGGCGTTGGCTACCGCGCGGAGATGGCCGGGGATGCCCTCAAGCTTCTGGTCGGTTTCTCCGGCCCCATAACCTATCAGGTGCCGCCGGGCGTCAAGGTCAGCGTGGAAAAGCAGGTCAACATCTCGGTCTCCGGAATCGATCGCGAGCAGGTCGGCCGGGTGGCGGCGGAGATCCGCGGTATCCGGAAACCGGAACCGTACAAGGGTAAGGGCATCAAGTACGCCGGCGAGTACGTCCGCCGCAAGGTGGGGAAATCCGTGGGTGCCTAAGGGAATCAAGAAACGGCGGGCGGGGCTGCCCGGATGCGCTGGATCATGAGGTAGAACATTGGCAACAAAGAAGATTGAAAAGATCAGGGCGAAACGTGAGGCGAGGGTGAGGTCGCAGATCAAGGGCACCCGGGCCGTTCCGAGGCTGTCCGTGTTCCGGAGCACCCGGCATATCTATGTCCAGGCCGTGGCCGACGACGTCGGCCAAACGCTGGCCGCTGCGTCCACCCTGAGCCCGGAGCTGAAAGAGCGTTTGGAGCGGATGAAGAAGAGCGAAGCGGCCCGCGAGGTAGGCAAGCTGGTTTCCGAGCGGCTGAAAGCCGCCGGGGTCGAGCAGGTGGTTTTTGATCGCGGGCGGTATCTCTACCACGGCCGCGTGAAGGCGCTGGCGGACGCGGCCCGGGAAGCGGGCCTGAAATTCTGATGTGCGGCGCGCGCAATATCTCACAGGAATGGTGACGGGACGAGACATGGAAGAACAGGAACTGCTGGACAGGGTCATCGCGATTAACCGCACGGCGAAGGTGGTCAAGGGGGGGAGACGATTTCGTTTCAGCGCCGTCGTCGTCGTAGGTGACGGACAGGGCTCCGTGGGTGCGGGTCTGGGAAAGGCTCATGAAGTTCCCGAGGCCATTCGTAAGGGCATGGAGCAGGCAAAGAAGAATATGGTGAAGGTGTCCATCCGAGAGCGGACCATCCCCTACGAAGTGGTGGGGCGCTACGGCGCCGGCCGGGTTCTGCTCAAGCCGGCCTCGGAGGGGACCGGGCTGATCGCGGGCGGCGCCGTCCGGGCCGTTCTCGAGGTGGCGGGGATACACAACATCCTGACCAAGTGCCTCGGCTCCCACAACCCCCATAACTTGGTCAAGGCCACGCTGGATGGGCTGGTCCAACTGAAGGATCCCGCAACCATTTTCCAGTTGCGGGGGAAGAGTTTCGGGGAAGCGTAGGGAAGTGAGGGGTCGGTTGTGGCAAAAAAACTGAAGATAACGCTCGTAAAAAGTATGATCGGCCGGCCGACGAAGCAGCGGCAAGTCCTGCGCGGCCTGGGGCTCGGACGAATGAACCGGTCCGTCGTGCTCGAGGATACGTCGGCCATCCGCGGCATGGTCCAGAAGGTCATTCACCTCGTGGCGGTTGAGGACCTCGAAGGAGGCGCACAGGGATGAATTTAAGTCAACTGAAACCCCCAGAGGGGTCTCGAAAGAAGAGAAAGCGCGTCGGGCGGGGTGACGGCTCCGGACACGGCGGGACCGCCTGTAAAGGCGCCAAAGGACAGAATGCCCGTTCCGGCGGCAAGACGAAGCCGGCGTTCGAAGGCGGGCAGATGCCCATGGCGCGCCGCCTGCCGAAGCGGGGCTTCAAGAATCCGTTTCGTCGGGTCTTGGCGACCCTGAATCTCGATCAGCTCAAGCGCTTTCCCGCCGGTTCCGTCATCGACAAGGATATGCTGGTGGCCTGTGGATTGATCCGAAAAAAGAACGACGGCGTGAAAATCCTGGGCAAGGGTGAGTTGACCGGTCCCCTGACCCTGAAGGTGGATCAGGTCAGCCAGGGCGCAAAGGCCAAGATCGAGGCCGCCGGCGGCTCCGTTGTCGAGGTGGCATGAGTTGTTAGACGGTTTAAAGAACATCCAGAAGATCCCGGAGCTGCAAAAACGGATTCTCTTCACGTTCGTTTTGCTGACCGTGTACAGGATCGGCGCTCATATCCCCACGCCCGGGATCGACACCGTGGCCCTGGGCGCCTTTTTCGAGCAGGCCAAGGGATCCCTGCTGGGGCTCTTTGACATGTTTGCCGGCGGCGCGCTGAGCAACCTCTCCGTTTTTGCCCTGGGGATCATGCCCTACATCAGCGCCTCCATCATTTTGCAGCTGCTGACGGTGGCTGTTCCCCACCTGGAGCGGCTCTCGAAGGAAGGCGAGGCGGGGAGACGCAAGATCACCCAGTACACGCGCTACGGGACGGTTCTGCTCAGCATTATCCAGGGGTTCGGGATCGCCATCGGCCTCGAGAACATGGCCGGTCCGACGGGGGCTTCCATCGTGATCACCGCCGGCTGGTCCTTCCGGCTCATGACGGTGATCACCCTCACGGCCGGTACGGCCTTCATCATGTGGCTGGGCGAGACCATCACCGAGAAAGGGATCGGCAACGGCATTTCCCTGATCATCTTTGCCGGGATCGTCTGCCGCGGACCGGAAGCGATTCTGAACACGTTTCGCCTTCTTTCTTCGGGCGAGATGGGGTTCTTCTTCATTATCCTGCTGATCCTCATGATGGTCGCGGTGGTGGGGGTCATCGTCTTCGTGGAGAGCGGCCAGCGCCGGATCCCGGTTCAGTATGCCAAGCGGGTGGTGGGCCGGAAGGTCTACGGCGGGCAGTCGACGCATCTGCCCCTCAAGGTGAATACAGCCGGAGTGATCCCGCCGATCTTCGCCTCCTCGATCATCATGTTTCCGGCGACGATCGCCAATTTCATCCCCCATCCCTGGATGAAGACCGTCGCCGATATGATGGTGCCGGGGCGGTGGGGCTATGAGCTGCTCTATGTCGCGTTCATCGTGTTCTTTTGCTACTTCTATACGGCGGTCACCTTCAATCCGGTGGACGTGGCAGACAACATGAAGAAGTACGGCGGATACGTTCCGGGGATACGGCCGGGGAAAAAGACGGCGGAGTACATCGACGACGTGTTGACCCGGCTGACCTTCAGCGGAGCAATCTACGTTTCAGCGGTCTGCGTTCTGCCCAGCATCCTGATCAGTTATTTCAACGTCCCGTTTTACTTCGGCGGGACGGCCCTCCTGATCGTCGTGGGTGTTGCCCTGGATACGGCCGGTCAGATTGAAACCCATCTGCTCACCCGGCAGTACGAAGGCTTCATGAAGAAAGGACGCATTGCCAGAAGGCGCTGACGGGAGGCGTGCCGTCCGGCAGATAAAATGACATGGTCATCCTGAAATCACCGGAGGAAATCGAGAAGATCCGGAAGAGCAACCGGATCGTGGCTGAAATCCTTGCGGAATTGAAGGCGCACGCCAAGCCCGGCGTGACGACGGGCGACTTGGATCGCCTCTCGGAATCGCTCACGCATCGCCGGGGCGCGCGACCCGCGTTCAAGGGGTATCGGGGTTATCCCTATTCCCTCTGTGCGTCGGTCAACCAGGAGGTCGTGCATGGGATGCCCTCCGACGGCCGTGTTCTGAAGGACGGCGATCTCGTCAGCCTGGATTTTGGCGTCGATTATCAGGGGTATTTCGGCGATGCCGCCATCACGGTCGCGATCGGGCAGGTTTCGCGGGAGGCCCGTCGCTTGATGGACGTGACTGAAGCCGGGCTCTACGAGGGGATCAGGGAGGCCAGGGCGGGAAACCGCTTGGGAGACATCTCCGCCGCCGTCCAGGCGTGTGTCGAGGCGGCCGGCTGCTCCGTCGTCCGGGATTATGTCGGACACGGGATCGGCCGGGAGCTCCACGAGGACCCTCAGATTCCGAATTACGGTGTCAAGGGCCGCGGGGTGGCGCTGAAAGCAGGCATGGTCCTCGCCATCGAACCGATGGTCAATCTCGGGACCTATCGTGTCCAGGTCTTGGAAGACGGATGGACGGTGGTGACGGCGGACGGAAAGTTGTCGGCGCATTTTGAACATTCGGTCGCGATTACGGATCGGGGGCCGGAGATCCTGAGCCTGCTGCGCTGAGGGGGCGGGACCGTGACGGAAGGACCGGCGTCCGGCTAACACGGGGATGCGCGGGAGAGGGAGACCGAAAACCATGGCGAAGGAAGAACCGATCGAGGTCGAAGGGAGGGTCATTGAGCCGTTGCCCAATGCGATGTTCCGCGTCGAGCTCGAAAACGGTCATCGCGTACTGGCCCATATCTCCGGGAAGATGCGGATGCACTTCATCAAGATTCTGCCCGGAGACAAGGTTACGGTGGAGCTTTCCCCCTATGACCTCACGCGGGGCCGGATTACGTACCGGACGAAGTAGCCGTCCGGAATCAGCGGCGGGCGACCGGGCGGAAGAACCGCGGCGGTCGCTTCGGCCGGAGAAGCGAAGGAGTGTTGGCAGTGAAAGTACGATCTTCCGTCAAGAAAATCTGTGACAAGTGCAAAATCATCAAGCGGCGAGGCGTTTTACGGGTGATCTGCGAGAATCCGAAACACAAGCAGCGCCAGGGATAGATGCCCGGGATCCATAAGGAGGTTATCAGGTGGCCAGAATTGCAGGTGTCGATTTACCCAAGAACAAGCGCATGGAGATTGCCCTGACCTATATTTACGGGATCGGGCGATCGCGGGCGAAGCAGATTTTAGCCAAGGCCGGCGTAAGCGAAAGCACCAAGACCGACGAACTGGCCGATATGGAGATCAACGCGATCCGGAATGTCATCGACCGGGAGCAGAAGGTCGAGGGTGATCTCCGGCGCGAAGTATCCATGTCCATCAAGCGCCTGATGGACATCGGAACCTATCGGGGTCTGCGGCACCGCAAGGGGCTGCCCGTCCGGGGGCAGAGGACCCATACCAACGGCCGGACGAGAAAAGGGCCCCGCAGAAGCATCGCGGGTAAGAAGAAATAGCAAGCCGGAGGAAACATGGCAAAGGCGGTCAGGAAGACGGGAAAGAAAAAGGAAAAGAAGAACATTGCCGAGGGCGTGGCCCACATTCAGTCCACCTTCAACAACACGATCGTCACGATCACGGATCTGAGCGGTAATGTCATTGCCTGGGCGTCCTCAGGGATGCAGGGGTTCAAGGGGTCCCGGAAGAGCACCCCCTTTGCGGCGCAGATGGCGGCGGAGGATGCCGTGAAGAAGGCGAAGGAACACGGTCTCCGGAGCGTCCAGGTGTATGTCAAGGGGCCCGGTTCCGGCCGGGAGTCCGCGTTGCGGTCGTTGCAACTGGCGGGTCTCAACATCACTCTCATCCGGGACGTGACACCGATCCCACATAACGGTTGCCGGCCGCCCAAACGCCGGCGCGTGTAAGGGGCCGGGGGCGAAAAGCGACAAGGAAACGCCGGGGGGCGCTCCCCTCGACGGGACGTAACGAGACATTCAGGAAGCAGGGAGGCTTTTTTGGCAAGGTATCGAGAATCCGCATGCAGATTATGCCGAAGAGAAGGGCTGAAGCTGTTCCTCAAGGGGGACCGGTGCTACAGCGAGAAGTGCGCGTTTGAGCGGCGGGGATATGCGCCGGGCGAGCATGGCCAAATGCGACGAAAATTTTCCGATTATGGCGTCCAGCTCAGGGAGAAGCAGAAGCTGCGGCGGATGTACGGACTGCTCGAGCGGCAGTTCCGCGGCTACTTCGATCGGGCCGATCGGCAGAAGGGCATCACCGGAACGAACCTCTTGGTCGGTCTCGAAAGGCGCTTGGACAACATGGTGTTCCGCATGGGCTTCGCTAATTCCCGTGCCGAGGCGAGACAACTGGTCCGGCACAATCACTTTCTGGTCAGCGGCAAGCCGGTGAACATCCCCTCCTATCAGGTCAAGGTGGGGGACGAGGTTCAGGTGCGGGAAGGCAGCCGTAACGTCCAGCGGATCGCCGAAGCGATGGAAACCGTTGCCCGGCGAGGCGTACCGCAGTGGCTTGAATTGGATCGGACGAACTTCCGGGCGGTCGTGAAGACCATGCCGGGCCGTGAGGATTTGACCATGCCGGTCCAGGAACAGCTGGTCGTGGAGCTTTATTCGAAATAGCGCGATCACGTTACGACGGACGATCAGGGGAACGGGAGAAGAAAGACCATGCAGAAAAACTGGCGCAGTTTGATCCGACCGAAGCGAATCGAGATCGATGAGGGCACCCATACCCCGTTCTATGGCGAGTTCACCTGTCAGCCTCTCGAGCGGGGGTACGGGATCACCCTGGGGAATGCCCTGAGGAGGGTCCTGCTGTCGTCCATCCAGGGGGCGGCCATTGTGTCCGTGCGGTTCGACGGGGTCCTTCATGAATTTTCCACCATTCCCGGCGTCAAGGAAGATGTGACCGACATCATCCTCAACCTGAAGGGCATCCGGCTGAAGCTGCACGGTGACGGACCGCGGACGGTCCGGATCGACACCAAAAAGGAGGGGGCGATCACCGCCGCCGACATCATCGCCGACGCCACCGTAGACGTCCTGAATCCGGAGCATCACATCGCCACCCTTTTCGGAAAGGGCGCCTTCCACGCGGAGCTCGTTGTGCAAAATGGCAAGGGGTACGTTCCGGCGCAGAAGGAAAAGGATCTGGAGCAGCCGGAGGGGACCATCAATATCGACGCCACGTTTTCGCCCATCCGGAAGGTCAACTACACCGTGACCTATGCCCGCGTGGGCCAGGTGGCCGACTACGACAAACTGGTGCTGGAAGTCTGGACGGATGGAAGCGTCCTGCCGGAGGACGCCGTGGCGTATGCGTCGAAGATCCTCAAGGAGCAGCTTGACGTCTTCATCAACTTCGAGGAACTGGAAGAGCAGGGAGAAGCGGTCGAAACGGGGGAGGTCGAGGGTATCAACGAACACCTCCTGCGGAACGTCGACGACATGGAGCTGTCCGTACGCTCCGCCAACTGTCTGAAGAACGCCGGGATCAATCTGATCGGTGAACTCGTGCAGAAAACGGAAGCGGAAATGCTCAAGACAAAGAATTTCGGGCGAAAATCGCTTAATGAAATCAAGGAAATTCTCGCGGAGATGGGGCTGGGGTTCGGCATGAAGCTCGACTTTCCCCCGTGGAACGAGATGGAAAAGAAGGGGAGTGAAAACGGTTCGCAGGCCGATTAGGCGGCGCGTCGGGAGAGAAGGAGATCGGGTATGCGTCACGGGAAGTTTGGCAAGAAACTGGGAAGGTCGAGCAGCCATCGTCAGGCCATGCTGCGCAACATGGTGACCTCCCTGATCCGCACGGAAAAGATTACGACCACCGACGCCAAGGCCAAGGTTTTGAAGAGTCTGGCGGATCGCATGGTGACTCTGGGAAAGCGTGGCGACCTCCATGCCAGACGGCAGGCGCTCTCCTTCATCCGGGACCGGGCCATGGTGATCAAGCTGTTCGATGAGTTGTCCCCCCGCTTTCGGGAGCGTCCGGGCGGTTATACACGGATCGTGAAAATGGGCTACCGCCACGGGGACAATGCCCCGGTGTCCGTGATCGAATTCATCCCGGCGGTGACGGTGGATAAACCAAAGAAAAAGACGGCGGCCAAGAAGTAGAACGCCGGTGCGTTCCGCAGGAAAAAGGCAGGCTCACCCCCTGCCTTTTTTGTTATGCGCGCCGCGGGAAGGGTCTCTTTTCCCTTGTATTTTCCAGTGAAACGATTATAATTCCCCCGGTTTCAGGGCTCCCGTCGCAACCCGGACGCTGCTCCGGAACGGGAGAATCTGCCGTCTTTGCCGATGGTTATCAAGTCGCTGAAGGAGGTGTCGTCATGGCAGAGGTCAAGATCGGAGAAGTGGTGAAGTTTTTCGCAAAGCCCAGTGTTGCCGCCGTCAAGGTAACGGGCGGCGAGTTGAAGGTGGGCGATACGGTCAAGTTTACGGGGCATACGACCGATCTGACGCATACCATCGATTCCATGGAAGTCAACAACCAGAAGATCGATACGGCCGTGACGGGTGATTTCATCGGGGTGAAGATCGGTGATCGCGTCCGTCCCGGGGACGAGGTCTTCAGGGTGATTCCGGACTGAGCGCCCGCCTGAACGATCTGCCCCAAGCCGCCGGGATGCTCCACGTGCCCACGCTCCCAGGGGCGTTGCCGCCGTCTCGGGAGATATCGAAGGAACAGCATGGATATCAGAGTCTTGGGTTGCCATGGATCGCAGCTTCCGGGCCTGAATACGACGAGTTTTCTTCTGAACGGCCACCTGCTGATCGACGCCGGCGCCGTCGCGAACGTCTTGAACATCGAAGAACAGCGGCGCATCGATCAGGTCCTCGTGACCCACGCGCACCTCGATCACATTCGCGATATCGCCTTCCTAGCGGACAACCTCTGTTACGGGGAGCAGCGGCACAAGCCCCTGACGGTTCGAAGCACGCCCTTCGTCCTGCAGATGATCCACGCGCACGTCTTCAACGGCGTCATCTGGCCCGACTTCAGCATCCTCCCCAGCCGGGAGAAACCGGTCATTAGGTTCAAGGCCCTGGTGCCCGGTAAAACGGAATGGGTGGGAGACCTCCAGATCGAGGCGATCAAGGTCGACCACACGGTCGAAACGGTGGGATATGTCGTTCGCTCGGCGGAGGGCACGGTCATCTTTTTCGGAGATACGGGCGTCACGGAACCCCTCTGGGAGCGGGCGAACGGTGTGGACGATCTCCGGGCCATCTTCATCGAAACCTCCCTGCCGGACGGTATGAAGGAGATGGCGTCGCAGACGGGTCATCTCACGCCCGCCCTGCTTAAGGAAGAACTGAAAAAGCTTTGCCATCCCCACCCCGAAGTCTACCTCTACCACATGAAGTGGGACTGCCACGACGTCATCCGCGAACAGATCGCGGTGATCGGGAACCACCGGATCCATTTTCTGAAGGACGGTCAGCGTATCCGGATCGATCCCTGCTGAGGCCTCCGGCCACCGGGCATGCCCATGACGTCTCTCCCCCCCCCGACTTTTCCCCCGTCCTTCGGTCCGGCGCAGATCCGGTTTGGGCTGGGGCCGATCAAACGGCTGCTCGCCCGTCTGGGCGATCCCCAGGAACGGTACAGGACCGTTCTGGTGGCGGGGACGAACGGAAAGGGGTCGGTATCGGCGATGCTCGCGGAGATTCTGAAGCAGGGCGGCGTCCGGGCCGGTCTGTACACGTCGCCCCATCTGATCGATTTCCGCGAGCGGATCCGGGTCGGCGGCCGGCCCATCTCCCGGGCGCAGGCCCGGACCCTGATCCGGGAGGTGCGGGCGGCCCTGACCGAAGAGGTGACCTATTTCGAATTTCTGACGGCCCTGGCCTTCACCCATTTTGCCCGTGAAGCCGTTCCCTGGGCCGTTCTGGAAGTGGGGATGGGAGGGCGTCTGGATGCCACCAATGTCGTGAGGCCGGCGGTCAGCATCATCTCGAACATCTCCCTGGAGCACCGGGATTATCTGGGCCGGTCCCTGCGCGACATTGCCCGGGAGAAGGCGGGGATCGTCAAGACCGGCGGGGTTTGTCTGACGGCGGCAACGCAGGCGGCGGTCCGGGACACCTTGGCGGAGACCTGCCGGCGGCGCCGGGTTCGTCTGCTCCGGCTGGGCGGGGAGATCCGCATCCGGCGTCATGACGACGGGTCGTTCAGCTATTTCGGCGTCAAGACGGTCTTGCGCCATCTGCACCTGGCCCTTGCCGGTCGGCACCAGCAGGCCAATGCCGCCCTGGCGGTCGGCGCGGCCGAAATCCTCTCCGAGCGGGGGGTGCCTCTGGACGAAGCGGCGATCCGACGAGGCCTGCTGAACGTCCGCTGGGAGGGCCGGCTCGAAACCCTGCGGGAGCGCCCCCGCGTCGTCGTCGACGGGGCCCACAATCCCGCCGGCATGGCCGCACTGGTCCGGTCGCTCCGGACGGAGTTCTCCTATGCGCGCCTGATCCTGATCCTGGGAGTCCTCAAGGATAAGGATTATGCCCGGATGATCCGACAGGCGGCGTCCCTCGACGCCACGATCATCGCGACCCGGCCCCGTAATGAACGGGGCCTTCCGGCTGCGCACCTGGCCGCGGCGGCCGCGCGGTGGCATTCCCGTGTGGAGGCGGTCGAAGAACCCCGGGAGGCCCTGCGGAGGGCGCTGCTGATCGCCGGTCCGCGCGACCTCGTTTGCGTCGCCGGCTCCCTCTATCTGATCGGAGAAATAAAAGCCTGCTTCGGGCGGGTCTCCCTTTGAAAAATCTCCTCCGGTGTGCTAACAGGCAGGCTCACCCTCACCCGGTTTGGAAAGGCCACGATCCAAGCATGTACGGCATCACGGGGAAAACCATCCGCTTTGTCCTCATGGCCCTTTTATCGTTCGTTTTGAACGGCATGGGGGGGCAAGGCCTGGCGATGGAACTGGCCCCGCGGGAGGGACCGGTCGACATTGAGGCGGACAGCCTGTCCTACGATCGGGACACCGATACCTATCACGCCCAAGGCAATGTCGTCATCATTTACAGCGGCGGCCGCCTGACTGCACAGTCGGTCCTGCTCGACCACCGGACCGACACGGCCCATGCCGAGGGTAACGTCCGCCTGACGTCCGGGCGGGATGTCCTCGAAGGCGACCGGATGACCTTCCATCTGACGGACAAGACCGGGGTTGTTCACGCCGGCAAGGTATTCGTCGCCCAGAACCATTTCTATCTGCGGGGGGACAAGATTGCCAAGACGGCCGAAGCGACCTATCGGGTCGAGGGGGCCGAGGCGACGACCTGCGACGGGCCCCGGCCGGACTGGCGGCTGACCAGCCGGGAAATAAACGTCACGGTCGACGGTTACGGGACCATGAAACACGGGAAACTCCTGATCCGGAACATTCCGGTCCTCTATGCCCCGTATTTCATCTTTCCGGCGAAGACGACCCGCCAGTCGGGGTTTCTCCTGCCCTATCTGGCCCACTCCGACGATCACGGCTGGGATGCCGAAGTCCCCTTTTACTGGGCCATCTCCCGGTCGCTCGACGCCACCTTCTATTCGCGCTACATGGACAAACGGGGCTTCAAGGAGGGGACCGAATTCCGGTATTTCGCCGGGGAGCGTTCGTCCGGCGTCCTCTACGGGGATCTTCTCAACGATCGGAAGCGCGTGACGGAGACATCGGGCCCCGTCAGCCGGGACTGGCGGTCCGACCGGTTGCGCTGGTCGCTCTTCCTCAACCACGAGACCGTTTTTACCGAGGGATTTTATCTGAGGGCGGATATCGCCCGGGTGTCTGACGCCTGGTATTTCAAGGATTTCGATGACCGCAACTACTACCGGGACCATCGCGACCGGGGGGGGCGGGAACGCTTCGAGAAGGTTTCCTTCGACGGTGACGCGTCGCTCCGCTCCCTCGATTCGACCGTGCGGCTGGTCAAGGATTGGTCCCGCTACAATCTGACGGCGCTGGCGCGTTACACCGATGATTTCACGGTTCCCTCCAACGACGTCACCCTCCAGCGGTACCCCGAGATCATCCTGAACCGGGCGACGCTTCCCCTTTTCGGTCAGCCGGTCTACTACGGCCTCAAGGCCACGTACGATTATCTGTACCGGGGGGAGGGGCAGCGGGGGCATTTGTACGACGTTGCGCCCGTCTTCACGCTGCCGATAAAGCTGGGCCGATATGCCCAGTTCACGCCGGAGGTCGGTGTGCGGGCCACCCTGTGGGATCGGGACGACGACGGGGTGGCACGGGGAGACCGGCACGGCGACCGGGAGGTTTTTCACGCCGGCTTTTCTCTGAATACGGAGCTTTCCCGGGTCTTCGATCGTCCCGGAAAGTCCTTGGAGCGGCTCCAGCACACGATCAAGCCGGAGATCGCCTATGCCTATGCGGATGCCACGCTGGAACGCCAGGTGGCGCTTCCCGATTACGTGGCCCGCGTGAATGCCCAGAATCTCGTTTCCTACGGCATCACCAATGTGCTCACGGCCAAGGTGCGGGGGAACGACGACCAGATCGCCTATCGGGAACTCTTGCGGCTGAAATTGGCCCAGCAGTTCGACATCCGTGAAGCCCGCCGGGATCGGGACGGTCCCGGCGACCCCGGCCGGCGACCCTTTGGCGTGCTGGCCCTTGACCTCGTCATGGCACCGATTCCGGAGATCAGCCTGGTCGTCCGCAACCTTTATGACGTGCATGAACACGCCTGGACCCGAACCAACTACGACCTGAACGCGCGGGTCGGCCGGGTCAACTTGGGGCTCGGCTATCACAATACGCGGGATATTCTCGAAGAGATCAATCTGGCCGTGAAGGCCGATCTGACGCGGACGATCCGCTTGGACTACACGCTCCGGAACAACCTCCGGGACAACGTGAAGGTGGAGAATTACGTGCAAGTGACCTACCACCGTCAATGCTGGAGCATCGGCCTCGGGTACGAGAAGAAGGAGGACGACCAGCGGGTCACGCTGCTGCTCTCCCTTTACGGCCTGGGACAGGCCGGCGTCCATTGACCCCTTGCCGGCACGCATATTTGCATGCAGGTTTTCCCTTGACAAACCGCGTTAAATTTCGTAGCGTCCCCTTTCTAATTCTCGAGGTTCGGTGGTTTTATGAAGACTTATCAGGCGAAGAAGGAAGAACGCGCGGAGGCGTGGTATCTGGTGGATGCCGAAGGGCAGGTGCTGGGCCGGCTGGCGAGCGAGGTTGCGCGGCGACTGCGGGGTAAGCACAAGCCCGTTTATACCCCGCACACGGATACGGGCGATTTCATCATTGTCGTGAATTGCGAAAAGATCCTCCTGACGGGCAGGAAACTGACCGACAAGGTCTATTCGCGCCATTCCGGCTATCCGGGGGGGATCAAGCAGGTGACGGCCGGGAAATTGCTGGAAACGGCGCCCGAGAAGGTGCTCCACACCGCCGTGCGCGGGATGTTGCCGAAGAACTCCCTGGGGCGGCAGATGCTGCGGAAGCTCAAGATATACAAGGGGAATGACCATCCCCATCAGGCCCAGTGTCCGCAGACGGTGGTTCTGTAGGCGGGGGCGACGGTGCGGGCGTCCTGCCCGCAACAGGAGAGAACGGGTTGGAGAAGGCGATGACGGACAAACGGTTCTATGCAACGGGCAGAAGGAAATCATCCGTGGCACGGGTGTATATGAAGGAAGGCAGCGGCGTCCTGACGGTGAACAAGCGGAATTTCGACGACTACTTCACGCGGGACAGCCTCAAGATGCTGATCATGCAGCCGCTCGAGATGACGGGCCAGAAGGGCAAACTGGACTTCTTCGTGAATGTCTGCGGGGGCGGGGTTGCCGGCCAGGCGGGCGCCGTCAAGCACGGGATTGCCAAGGCCCTGATCGAGTACGATCCGGAGATGCGTTCCCTGCTCAAGAAGGCGGGTTTCCTGACCCGTGATTCGCGGATGAAGGAAAGAAAGAAGTACGGCCAGCCCGGCGCGCGCAAGAGGTTCCAATTCTCCAAGCGTTAGAAACCATGGGGGCCTCGGCCCCCTTTTTTTTGGAGTCGAAGGATGATGAAGGTCGGGATTTATGGGGCCAGCGGGTATACGGGACAGGAG
>JALNWL010000010.1 GCA_023230905.1 Syntrophales bacterium | reverse complement strand
GCCGACGATCTGAACCGCTCCGGCCGCCAGGACGCCCTCGTCCCGGAGCATCGTGAATCCCGCCCCCTCCGTAAAGGCGAGGGCATCGTCGAGACCGGCGTAAAACTCGTGATTGCCCGTGATGGCGTATTTTCCGTACCGCGCCGGGAGCGCCCTCAAGCGCTCCATGGCGGTGCGGATATGGTCGAGCTGACTGTCCACCAGGTCTCCCGTGGACACCACGATGTCCGGCCCGGCCGCCTGCACCGCCGCCACGATCTTATCGAGCCGGTCCTCCCGGACGATCAGGCCGATATGGATGTCGGAGATCTGGACGATCCGCAGGCGATCCACCCCGGCGGGGAGTTTGGCGGTCCGGATCACGAGCCGCTCCGTGCGGATGCTCAGGGCCTCCCCGTACCCGTACGCCATCGCGACAGCGGCCACGATCAGGGGAATGAGAAAGACCAGCCGGGGCGAAGGCAGCAGCGGGGCCAACGTCTGTTTGAACGCCACTCCCCCCGCGGAGATCAAAACCCGGAAGAGATCGACGCAGAGGGCGGCGGCGCAGAACAGGAACAGGAACCCCATCCAGCCATAGCCCACGTGGGACAGTCCCCGGGCCAGCGTTTCGAACCCGGCCCCTTCGGAATAGCGGATCAGCAGCGGCGCCAGAAACAGCAGCCCCAGGAGAAGGATCAGGCCGACATGGAGCGGCGGCGGGATCGGAAAGGCCGCCCGGACCTTGAGGAAGGCGTAAGCGTGGAGACCGCCGTAGAGGATCAGGAAGGCGAGGAGAAACAGGGCCAGTCCCTTCATGGCGACCCCTTCCCCGGATTCAGGGCGGCCGCGAAACCGTCGATGTCCTTTCGCGCCAGCAGGTCCTTGAGGCGCGCGAGTTGCGTCTCATAGATTGCCAGAAGCTCGTCCGTGTGTGGATTGCCGGCGATCAGTTCCGCGTAGAGGCGGGGGCTGGCGCCGAAGACCTTTTCGACGATCGCCGCCTTCATCCGGAAAATGGGGGTGGTAAAGGGTTCCAGGTCCGCCGGGGAAACGCCCGCCTCCCTCAGGGTCAACCCGAGGGCAATCGTATCCAGGTGATTCAGGGCCTGAACCAGGGCCATCATGCGGTCATGGCGCTCCGGCGTCGTCTCGACGATCCGGGCGCCGTTCTTCCCGAGACGGTCGCGCAGCCAGGGGAGCCAGCGCTCTCCCCGCGCGGGACAGATCGCGACGTTCTGTCCCTCGAGCGAGGGGACGTCCGGCCCGAAGAGGGGATGGCACCCGATCACCTCCGCGGCCGACGCGTCGAGCATCGCGCGGACCGGTGCGGCCTTGAAGGAGGTCAGGTCCATCAGGAGCGCGCCCGGATCGAGGAGCGGTCCCACCCGGTGGATGACCTCTTGCGTCACGCCGATGGGCACCGCCACGATGACGACCCGACACCGCTCCGCCAGATCCCGGAAGGTCAAGTCCGTCCTACGTCCGACCACGTGAACGGGATAGCCCTCCGACTCAAAGAACGCCGCAAACCAGCGGCCGATCCCGCCCGTCCCCCCGACGATGCCGATTTCGAAAGGGTTCATGGACGGATCGCTTTCTGCCGCAGGAGATGATCCGCCAGGACGAGGCAGACCATCGCCTCGCAGACCGGAAGGATCCTCGGGATGACACACACATCGTGGCGTCCCCGGACGGCGAGTGTCGCCGGGTTCCCCCGGACGTCGACCGTCTCCTGCGCCCGCCCGATGGAGGGGATCGGTTTGCACGCCGCGCGGAGAAGGATGGCCTCTCCGTTGGAAATGCCGGCCAGGACGCCCCCGGCGTGGTTGGAGGCAAACCCCGCCGGCCCGATGGGATCGTTGCAGCGGGAGCCCTTCATCGCGGCGGCCGCGAAGCCGGCGCCTATCTCCACGCCCTTGACCGTCCCGATCCCCATAAGGGCGCGGGCCAGATCGGCGTCGAGCTTGTCGAAGACCGGCTCGCCCAGACCCGGCGGACATCCGTGAATGCAAATTTCCGCGACACCGCCCAGGGTGTCCCCCTGCCGCTTCGCGCCGGCCAGCCGCCGCTCCATCCGCTCCGCCGCCGCGGCGTCGGGGCAGCGGAGCCGGTTCCGGTCCGCGTCGCCGGGCGGGTCGCTCTTCGCGACGATGCCGCCCAGGGCCCGCGTGAACGCCGCGACGGTAATGCCGGCCGGTGCGATGACCCGACGGGCGACGGCCCCGGCCGCCACGCGGGCCGCCGTCTCTCGTCCCGAAGCGCGTCCCCCGCCCCGGTGGTCCCGGAGGCCGTATTTCTTCCAGTAGGTGAAATCCCCATGACCCGGCCGGAAGACGTCCCTCAGGTCGTCATACGCGGCGCTCGCGGCGTCGCTGTTCCGGATGGTCAGCGCGATGGGCGTGCCGGTTGTTCTCCCCTCGAACACGCCGGAGAGGATCTCCACCCAGTCTTCCTCCCGGCGGGGGGAGGCCAGGGCGTCGCTCCCCGGCCTGCGGCGGTCGAGTTCCCGCTGGATTGCTTCGGCCGCGAGCGCGATGCCGGGAGGGCAGCCGTCCACCACCGCCCCCACGGCCTCCCCGTGGGACTCTCCCCAGGTGGTCACCCGAAAAACAATGCCTGTCGTATTGCCGGACATCAGGATAACTCCTCTTCATCGGACCCCGGCGCAGCGCATCCCGGAAACGCGCCGGGGAGATTTTCCGGAGGCCCCTGCCCCACCGCGCGAGAAGCGCACAGGGCCGGAATATGCCCCGCGTGCGGCGGGATCACGATCCGCATGGATCCGTTCCGTCGGGTGGAGTTGCGTCAGGGCTGCGCGCCAGAAATCCGCCGATCTCCGCTGCGATTTCATCCACCGTTTTCCCCGTCGTGTCAACCGTAAAATCGGCGGCCGCCCGATAGACCGGCGTCCGCTCGGCGAGTATCTGCACCGTTTCCTTCAGCCGGTCCACCCCCCGGAGGGACGGGCGCTGAGTCGCGCTGACAGGGTCCTCCCCCATCCGGGCGACGATCGTCCGCGCATCGGCGACGAGCCAGATCACCCGGCCGTTCGCCTTCACGGCGGCCACGTTCTCGGGGTCCAGCACGACGCCGCCCCCCAGCGCGACAACCGCGCCCTTCAAGAACGCGAGGTCCGCGATCACCGCCCTTTCAGCCGAACGGAAGGACGCCCATCCCTGTTCCGCAACGATCCGCCGGACCGACATCCCCGTCCGCTCCCGGACCAGATCGTCCGTGTCGTAAAAGGGACGGTGCAGGCGGGCCGCCAGTCCCCTTCCGACGCTGGTTTTTCCCGTGCAGCGATATCCCGCGAGCACTACGTTCTTCATGCGTAAAGCCCCTCCAGCGCCTGCCAGAATCCGGGAAAGGATTTCCCCACACATGCGCCGTTGACGATCCGGACGCCGGGAACCACGAGCCCCAGGATGGCAAAGCTCATGGCGATCCGATGGTCGTTGTACGTCTCGATGACGGCGCCGTGCGGCGTCCCCCCGTCGATGACGAGACCGTCTTCCGTCTCGCGGGCCCCGATGCCGACCCGGACCAGTTCCGACGCCAGGGCCGCGAGACGGTCACTCTCCTTCAGCCGCAGATGGGCCGCATTCCGGATGATCGTCCGGCCGGGACGCAGGGCCGCCAGGACGGCGACGGTCGGAACCATGTCCGGCATGTCGCCGAGGCCCAGGGCGACGTCGCCCGGAGCCAGGCGGCCGCCTTCCACCTCGACCCAGTCCTCGCCCCTCCGAACGTGGCAACCGAGTTCTTCGAGAATGGCGAGCAGCCCGATGTCCCCCTGCAAGGTCCGGGGGCGGACGTTGTCCACCCGGACCCGCCCCCCCGTGAGGGCCGCGGCCAGGAAGAAATAGGACGCGCTGGAGGCATCTCCCTCGACGCGGTACTCCCGCCCCCGGTACCCGCCGTTCCCGCGGACGGCAAACGCGTGGGCGGCCGGGCGGGCGATGTCCTGACCGAAGGTCGCCATCGCCTCGATCGTCATCGCCACGTACGGGAGCGACGGGATGCAACCCGCGAGGTCGAGGCGCGTGTCCCCCGACGCATAGGGGGCCGAGAGCAGGAGTGCGGAAACGTACTGGCTGCTCTCGATGTCCCGGAAAACCACTTGCCCACCCTTCAGGCCGTCCGCGACGACGACGACGGGAGGGTGCCCGTTGTCCCCGCGGCTGCGGGCGTCGACGCCGAGGGCATCGAGGGCCTCCAGGAGGGGCCCGATCGGGCGCTCGCACAGGCGGGGATCGCCGGTCAGGGTGAAAACGCCCCGCCCGAGGGAAACCACCGCCGTCAGGAAGCGCAGGGCCGTCCCGTTGTTGCCGAGCCGGATCTCCCCTTCCGGCCGGGCGATCTTCCCGGCCGTTCCCGCGACGACGAGGTCCCCGTCCTCCCGGGCGATCCCGGCGCCCAGGGCGCGGAGGGCGTCGATCATGACCCCCGTATCCTCCGAAAGCAGGGGGTCCCGCAGGACGGACGTCCCCTCCGCCAAACCGGCGATGACGAGCGCCCGCTGCGTGTAGCTCTTGGAGCCGGGCAGGGTCACCCGGGCGTCCAGGTCGCGGAGCGGTCTGATTTCGGTCAGGTCTTCCATCGCGTGCGGTCTTTCCCTTCCCCTTCAGCCGGCTTCGATCAGCCGCGCCTCCACCACCCGGCGCATCAGGTCCACGGGCGGGGTCCGGCCCGTCCAGATCCGGAGCTGCTCCGCCCCCTGGTGGATGAACATGCCGAGGCCGGAGCGGGTCCGGCAGCCCACGGCGGCCGCCTCCCTCAGGAGACGGGTCCGCAGGGGGGTGTAGATGATGTCCACCACCCAGCGGAACCTTCCGAGAACGTCCGCCGTCAGCGGCGAGCGTTCGACCCCGGGCGCCATCCCCACCGGCGTCGTGTTGATCAGGCAGTCCGCCTCCACGCCGGCCGCTTCCGCCAGCGGACGGAAATCGCAGCCGAAGGCCGCCGCCAGCGCCTCTGCTTTCTGCGCGGTCCGGTTGAGCACGACCGGAATCCCCCCGGCCTGCAGGAGGCCGAACACGGCGGCGCGTGCGGCGCCGCCGGCCCCCAGGACGGCGAAACGCCGTCCCTCGATATCCATGACCTCCCGAAGATCCCGGATCAGCCCGGTTCCGTCGGTGTTGAAGCCGGTCAGCCGCCCGTGGTCGTTGACGATCGTGTTGACGGCGCCGATGGCGCTGGCATCGGCCTCGACCTCGTCGAGCAGGGTCATGACCTCCGTTTTGAACGGCAGGGTGACGCTGACACCACGGAGGTTCAGCCCCAGGATCCCCTGCACCGCGGCGGGCAGATCCCGCACGGCAAAGGCGAGATACCGCGCCGGGATCCCGAGGGCGTCCAGGGCCGCCTGGTGCATGAGGGGCGAGAGGCTGTGGCCGACGGGATTGCCGATAACGCCGTAGACATCCATGACGCGATGCACACTCCTTCATTTCTCCCCGCCGTCTGCAGGGGAATCGACATGCGATCCCTCCCCGTCAGAAGCGGGAAATCGGGCTCCGTTTCACGGGCGTCCGTTTTGAGAGCCCCGGGTCAAGACGGACATCGATTGCCGGGTTTCTCCGACCGTCATCTGCCCCGGCGCCGATTCCGCCCCCGCCGCGAGCGCGGCGAACGTCCAGCTGGCGCCCATCAGTACGGACAGCAGGCGGCTGGCACGGCCCCTGGGCCCCATGGCGAAGGCAACGATTTCCTGGCCCCGCCGCCCGGCCGCGGGTATGAGTTCGAGCACCCGGAACGCGTCCGCGACGGTCTCCGCCCGCGTCACCAGCTTCACGACATCGGCCTTAAACGCCATCAGCTCCCGCAGCTTCTTCCTGAGCGCCCGCGCCGAAGGCGTCCCCGTCACGTCGTGCCAGGAGACGACGAGCTTCGTGGCGCCATCCTGGTCCCGCAGGGTTTCGCGGAGCGACCGGATCAGCCCCCCGTCGGTCGCCGCCTCGACATCCACGTAGGCGGCCCCCAGGGCGACCGCCTCCCGCAGGAGCGCGACCCGCCGGACCTCGGAGCCGTCAAAGGCGCCCCCCTCCGCCGCGGACCGGTTCGTGACGAGAACCCGACCCCGCCTCCCCCGCAGCAGACGTGCGAGGTCCGGTTTGCGGATGGCATCCAGGCGGATCTCCACGAGATCGGCCTCGGCCAGCACCCTGTCCATGAGCGCGAGCGCGGCTTCGTTCGTGGCGGCCGTAACGGGAACGCAAATCCTCATGCCTGATCCGGAGGTCCCCGCCCCCGAAACCGGGCGGGGGCGGACGCCGGTGTGAACGGGAGCGCACCGATTCATGCCTCCTCCCCCTGGGGATAGGACCCGAGGATCTTGATCAGGGTCGTCTTGGCCGCCATTTCTGCGAGGCAGCGGCGGACCTTCTCGTCCCGGCGATGGCCGAGGAAATC
Organism: Syntrophales bacterium; assembly: GCA_023230905.1. GTDB lineage: Bacteria > Desulfobacterota > Syntrophia > Syntrophales > UBA2251 > UBA2251. Next base: position 22,971 of record JALNWL010000010.1, on the reverse strand, counting down.
GACGAAGAAGAGGTATTCCCACATCCGGTCGCGGAGGGGGTACGATTCGATCCGCGTCATGTTGACGCCCTCCCTTGCGAGCGGCTCCAGGGCATTCAGGAGCGTTCCGGGAACGTGAGGGGTCCCGAAGAGGATAGAGGTCTTGTCCCGCCCCGTGGGCTCGCCCTCGCCCCGGCCGATCACGAAAAACCGCGTGGTGTTCCACGGGCTGTCCTCGATGCCCGCCGCGACCACCTTCAGGCCGTAGGCCTCGGCGGCCATGGGACTGCCGACGGCGGCGGCGTCCTTCTCCTCCTGCGCCTTCCGGACCGCCGCCGCCGTGCTGGCGACCTCCAGGCGTTCGGCGCGGGGGACGTTCCGGTCGAGCCACCCCCGGCACTGCGCGAGCGCCTGCGGGTGGGAATAAATCCTGCGGATTCCCTTCCGTCCGGACCGTTGCGCCATCAGGCAGAGCGTGATCCTGAGAAAGCGCTCCGCCCGGATGGTCAGAGGGGTCGTCATCAGGCGGTCGAGCGTCCGCTTTACGGCACCCTCGGTGGAATTTTCCACCGGGACGATGCCCCAGACGCCCTTGTCCTTCTCCGCGGCGTCGAACACCTCGGCGATGGTCGCCGCGTGGACGTACCGCGCCTGCCGCCCGAAATGGGAAAGGGCCGCCAAGTGGGAAAAAGACGCCTCCGGCCCCAGATAGGCCACGGTCATGGGGGTCTGCAGGGCCCGGGATTGGGAGAGAATCTCCCGGAACACGTCCCGCAGGGCCGGGCCGGTCAGGGGGCCTTCGTTCAGGGCCTCCAGCCGTGCGTAAACCTCCGCCTCCTGGGCCGGATCGTAAACGGGCCGGTTCTGAACGGCCTTGACCCGGCCGATTTCGACGGACAGTTTCGCCCGCTCGTTCAGCAGACGGACCAGTTCCCGGTCCCGTTCCTTCACGGCCGCCCGCAAATCGTCCAGGGGGGTCTTCTTCATGACTGCAAATCCTCGATCGTTTTGCGCAGGAGCGCCTCCGGGACCCCGCCGTTCACGAACGGAATCCCGATCTTCTTCAACAGGACGAAGTGAACGTCCACGCCTTCCTTTTTCTTGTCCATCCGCAATCCGTCCAGCAGACGCTCGGCGCTCACGTTACCGGGAATCCGGACGGGAAGGCCGATGGCCCGCAGAACGGCCTCGATGCGTTCGCCCTCGTCGGAGGACAGATGGTCGAGGGCGACCGAAAGCCTCGCGGCGGCCACCATGCCTACCGCCACGGCCTCCCCGTGCGCCATTCCGTAGTCCGTCGCGGCTTCCACGGCGTGCCCCATCGTGTGGCCGAAGTTCAGGATACGGCGGAGCCCCTTCTCCGTCTCGTCGAGCTCCACGATGCCCTTCTTGATCCGGCAGGACCGGGCGACCAGGCGCTCCAGGACCGCCCCGTCGCGCCCCCGGATCGCCTCGGCCTCGTCGGCCAGGTGCTTCAGAAGCTCCGGATCCTCGATGACGCCGTACTTGACGATCTCCGCCAGGCCGTTGGCAAACTCCCGCTTCGGCAGCGTGTCCAGAAAGGCGAGGTCGATGAAGACGCCCCTGGGCTGGTAGAAGGTGCCCAGCATGTTCTTCGCCGCCGGCAGATTGACCCCGGTCTTTCCCCCGATGGCGCTGTCCACCTGCGCTAGCAGCGTCGTCGGCGCCTGCAGGTACGGAATGCCCCGCATGAACAGGGAGGCCGCAAGCCCCGTCAGATCGCCGACCACCCCGCCGCCCAGGGCGATCAGCGCGGACTTCCGGTCCGCCCCGAGGGCCAGCAGCCGCTCGACGAGATCGAGGCAGGTCCGAACCGTCTTGGACGCCTCCCCCGCCGGGAACTGGATCATGTCCACCGCGAGGTTCATGCCCCGGAGGGTCGCCAGGACCCTGTCGCCGTGCAGCTCGGCCACGCGGCTGTCGGTCACGAGGACATAGCGCGACGCCCAGTTGTTCTTGGCCATGAGGAGCCCCATGCGGTCGATGATGCCCCGGCCGATGAAGATCTCGTGGGCATCCGCCGATTTCCGGTCGAGATTGACGCGGATCTTCTTCATGCCGGCACCCCCATCTCCTTCCCCATCACCCCGGCGATGACGCGCAGCTCTTCCATCATCCGGTAGAACTTCTCCGGTTTCAGGGACTGGGCGCCGTCGGAGACGGCCTTTTCCGGCTCCGGGTGCACCTCGATGATGATCCCATCGGCCCCCACGGCGACGGCCGCCCGCGCCAGCGGGATGACGTACCGCCAGTGGCCGGCGGCATGGCTAGGATCGACGATGACGGGCAGGTGCGTCAATCCCTTGAGCACCGGCACGGCGCTCAGATCCAGGGTGTTGCGCGTCGCCGTCTCGAAGGTGCGGATCCCCCGTTCGCAGAGGATGACCTGGTCGTTCCCCGAATCCAGGATGTACTCCGCCGACATGAGGAGCTCCTCGATCGTCGTCATCATGCCCCGCTTGAGAAGGACCGGCTTGCGGATCTGGCCGACCCGCTTCAGCAGCGCGAAATTCTGGACGTTGCGGGCGCCGATCTGGACGATGTCGGCGTACGACGCCACCAGGTCCACCTCCGTCGTATTCATGACCTCCGTGACCACCGGCAGCCCGGTCCGCTCGCTGGCCTTTTTCAGGAGCTTCAGGCCCTCTTCCTCCATGCCCTGGAAGCTGTAGGGCGACGTCCGAGGCTTGAAGGCCCCGCCACGCAGGATCTGCGCGTGGCCCTTGCGGACGATGTAGGCGCTCTCCATCAACTGTTCCTCGCTTTCCACGGAACAGGGACCGGCCATGACGACGAAGGACGTCCCGCCGATCTTCATATCTCCGACCGGGATGACGGTATCGGCCTCGGAAAACTCGCGACTGGCGAGCTTGTAGGGTTTGAGGATCGGGACCACCTTTTCCACCCCGGGCAGGTTCTCGACGGATTTTAGCTGGCCCTTGCCGCGCTCGTCCCCGACGGCGCCGATGATGCTCCGCTCCACGCCCCGGGAAGGGTGGGTCCGGTACCCGACGGACTCGATCCACTCGATGACCTGATCGATCTGGGCATCCGTGGCCTTCTTCTTCATGACAACGATCATGGCACTTGACCTCCAAAAACAAGGGCCGGGACGAACACCGCCGCCCCGGCCCCAAAACAAAAAAGCCATGGGCAGCGTTGATCTCCCCATGGCTTAGCTTGTTTTATTTTATTCCCTTCAAGTCATCCTAAGCGCTGGGCAGACCGGTGCGTCAAAATAATAATAGCTAAAGTAATAGCTGTTCCCGTTGCCCATCCTGTTCATCTTCGGAACGCGACCTTTCAGAGTATGGCTGCGCCTATCTCACACCTTTGCCGGCCTGTCAAGACATTTTCTCGCGGCGGACCGGTTCCCGCGGACGGGGACCGGTCATCCCCCGCCGAAGAGCTTCTGCAGGCCCATGAGCAGGTTCAGGTCCCCCTCGGCCGTGTACTTCCCCTCGGCGAAGGCCTCGGCGCCGTTCAAGCGCCCCTCCATGATCGCGATCCAAACCTCCGAGGGCGTGCGGATGATCAGATCCGGACGGTCGGCCGGCCCCGTGCAAAACCCGCAGTACCCGTCGGCCATGACCAGGTGCCATTGCCCCGGCTGCTCGCCCGTCACGTCGAATTGCATCTTGGCCTTGATTTCCCGAAACTTGGGGCTGAAACGCCCCGCCATCCCGCCCAGGAGCATCCGGATGTCCTTCCGGACGGCCTCCTCGAACGGACGCGTCTCTTCGCCGCGCCGGGTGCGTTCGTGGTGCTCGGCGCGGATGTCCCAGAACAGGTTCGCCTGATCGCGGAAGCTCCGCAGGTTGGTCGTCCAGGGCTGGCTGCAGACCGCCTCGGTTTCCGGCGAGATCCGCTCAAGATCCACGATTTCCCGACCGGCCCGGAAGAACCCCTCCATGACCGCCTTCCCCTTCTTGCCCAGCTTGTCCATGAACAGCATGCTCTCCGATCCGGGCCGCAGGAGCACGCCCGCCAGGGAGGGCTTCCCGTAGCGCGTCAACAGACGGAACTGCGCCACGAGGGCATCGAAGTGGCTGATCTCCGGAAACCCGCAGACCGACAGCAGCACGATCCGGTCCGGTCCGGCATCCGGGTCGCGGTGGGGATGGCCGGTTTCGCCGTTCCGCTCGACCAGTTGCGGCAGGATCAGCGGCATCATCCGCTCCGAGAACACCTTCATGTAGGAGATCATGGCGAAGTAGTACAGGGGCGTGGCGTACACCGCGACGTCGCAGGCCTTCAGCTTCTCCAGCAGCGCCGGCATGTCGTCGTTTTTATGGATGCAGATTCCGGGGGTCTTGTACCAGCAGGTGTAACAGCCGATGCAGGGACGGATCTTCTGCTTGGCCAGGAAGATCGTTTCCGTTTCGGCGCCGCGGCTCCGGGCGCCTTCCAGGAACGGGTCCAACACCATTTGGGTATAGCCCGCCGGGCGGGGGCTCCCCTGGAGCGCCAGAATCTTCATCCGTTCGTCTCCTTTCGATTGCGGGGATGCGCCCGTTGCGAAGCGTCCAGCGCACGGGGACATCGCCGTTTTCAGGGATGTCACTATGCACAATCAGGGGCTTTTTTCCATTAAAATATCCCGCCGTCATTTTCATTGACACAACCCGGTGGGTTGCCTATGCTTCCCGCCGTGAGAGGCGATCCTCCTCCGGCGGCCCGGCATTTTTCGCTTTATCTTTCCGCGGAGATCGGTTAGCTTTCCCGCACCGGGCCGACCGGCGCCCCACGGGAGTCGAAGCGGGCGCGGACAGCTCCGAAGAAGGAGCAGCACGTGACGGGCATCATCCTTTCCGGCGGCAAAAATACGCGTATGGGCCGCAACAAGGCCCTGCTCACCCTCGACGGCGAACGGCTCATCGACCGGACGGTAAACCTGTTCAAGGACCTCTTCGCCGAGGTCATCATCGTCACCAACGCCCCGCGAGAATACCTCGACCAGGACGTCGCCATCGTCACGGACGTCTACAAGGGCAAGGGGGCGCTGGGCGGGATCTACACGGGGCTCTTCTATGCCACCCACGACTACGTCTTCGTCGCCGCCTGCGACATGCCCTTCCTCCGGAAAGACTTCATCCGGCACATGATGGAACAGGCCCCGGGCAACGATATCGTCGTCCCCTTCCAGCCCGAAGGCTACCAGCCGCTCCACGCCATTTACAGTAAGCGTTGCGCCGCCCCCATGAAGCGCCTGATGGACGAAAACCGCCTGAAGGTCACCGGATTCTACACCGGGATGAAGATCCATACCCTATCGGAAGAGGAGGTCCGCTCCTTCGATCCCGCCGGCTGGATGTTCCTGAACATCAATTCGCCAGCGGATCTGAAAAAGATCGCCTCGTGACGTGTTCGTCCGGGCGTTGCCTGCGCCCGTCGACCGGCGCGTGCGTCGACGCGTTCACCCTTCGCCAAACCCAGGCTGACAAACGGGGACCCCGATCAAGGCCTCCGTCTGATTGCCCGAAGATCGAAATAACGAGACCTTGCATCATGTCATTTCGAGGAGCACGAGTGACGAGACATCTTCACGATGGCCGTTTCTTAAAGATTTCTCCCCTCGGTCGAAATGACAAGAAGGACGGTCGAAGGGACATGATGTGAAGGTTTCATAACCTTGAAAAGGAGGGAGATTTTTGCATGCAATACGAGACGATTCAGTATGAAACGGCGGAGCCCGGCATCGGCGTTCTGACCCTCAACCGGCCGCGGAAGTACAACGCGGTCAACCAGGCCATGATGAAGGAGCTGGAACACTTCTGGGCCGAGCGCGAGAACGACCCTGACACGCGCATCGTCCTGCTCAAGGGCAACGGCGAGAAGGGCTTCTGCGCCGGGCTCGACATGGAGGAGGGCCTGGAGCTTCAGAAGACCATGAACTCCCTCCAGTTCTACCAGTCCCAGGCCCGCATGGGCAGGCTGATGCTGAAGATGCGCCAGGTTCCCCAGATCGTCGTCTGCATCGTGCACGGGGCGGCGGCGGGCATCGGCCTGAGCTTCGCCCTCGCGTCGGACCTGCGCGTCATCAGCCCCGACGCCCGTTTCTCGGCCGCCTACATCAACATCGGCCTGGGGGGCGCCGACATGGCGTGCAGCTATCTCCTGCCCCGCGCCATCGGAGCCGGGCGGGCGTACGAGTTCATGCTGACCGGGAACTACATGTCCGCCGCGGAGGCCGTGAGCCTCGGCTTGGTCAGCCGCATGGTCGAGCGGGACCGCCTGACGGATACCGCGCTCGAACTCGCCCGCACCATGAACGGCAAGAACCCGGCCGGACTGCGCCTGACCAAGGAGGCCATCAACGTCAACCTGGACATCGGCGGGCTCGAGCAGGCCCTCGGCGTGGAGAACCGCAACCAAGCCCTGCTGTACGGGGAATTCTTCAAGGCCCCGGCCTGAATTATTGATTGACATGTCAATCGGGATGTGGTTAACGCCGGGCTATCTTTTTACAATTCTTTTTCCATTCAAGGAGGAACGTCTATGGCAGGAGAGAAAACCATGAACCGGTGGCTGGTCGTCGTCGGCGCCCTGCTGATCCAGGTCAGTCTCGGCGCGGTCTACATCTACAGCGTCTTCAAGCCGGCCCTGAGTGCAAAATTCCCCGACTGGTCCCCGACCGACCTCGCCCTTCCCTCCCAGCTCATCCTGGCCTTCTTCGCCCTGGGCGTGATCTTCGCCGGCAAGATCCAGGACAAGATCGGCCCGCGCATCGTCGCGACCGTGGGCGGCATCATGCTGGGCGCGGGCCTCATCATCGCGGCCTATGCCCCCAGCCTCATGGCCTTCACCCTGGCCTTCAGCGTCCTCGGCGGACTCGGCATCGGCACGGCCTACGTCTGTCCGATCGCCACCTGCGTCAAGTGGTTCCCCGACAAGCGCGGGATGATCACGGGGCTCGCCGTGGCCGGCTTCGGCGCGGGCGCGCTCGTCTTCACCCCCGTGGCGAAATACTTCATCGCCTCCTCCGGCATCATGGCGACCTTCATGTACCTCGGCATCATCTTCCTCGTCGCCGTCGTCCTGGGCGCCCAGCTCATGATCAATCCCCCGGCCGGCTTCAAGCCCGCGGGCTGGAATCCTCCCGCCCCCGCCCCCGGCGCGGCCGCCTCGGCCGGCGCGGACTTCGGCACGATGGAGATGCTCAAGACCGTCCAGTTCTACCTCCTGTGGATCACCTACTTCGCCGGCTGCATGGCGGGACTCATGATCATCATGAACATCACCAATATCTGGCAGTCGCCGCCGATGATCGAAGGCGCGAAGACCATGGCAACAATCCCCCAGGATATCTTCAAGACCATCGCGGATCAGGGGGCGGCCGCCGTCATGATCGTCGCCATCCTGAACGCCGCCGGTCGGCTCGTCTGGGGGCAGATCTCCGACGTCCTGGGGCGAAAGGTCACGCTCATCATCATCTTCGCCTATGCCGGCGTGGTCATGCTCTTCCTGAACACCTTCACCTCCTATCCGCTCTTCCTCTTCGGCGTCTGCTCGATCGGGTTCTGCTTCGGCGGGTTCCTCGGTCTGTACCCGGCGGTGACGGCGGACTACTTCGGGACGAAGAACGTGGGCGCCAACTACGGCCTGATGTTCGCGGCCTACGGTGTCGGCGGGTTGTTCGGCCCCTGGCTGGCCCCGAAGCTGATGACCGTCGTCGGCAAGATCCCCTACGAGGCCCTGGACAAGGGCGCCGTCGTCGTCAAGGAGTTCACGGCGGCCAGTTACACGACCCCGTTCATCATCTCCGGCGTCCTGTGCCTCGTCTCGATCGGAATCGTCTGGATGTTGAAACCGCCAGTCAAGGGATAGGCGTCAAAGAGTTATTGGATCAGCTTCACCGAGGGGCAATCGCGAGATTGCCCCCTTTTCTTTGTCAGGCCGCCAAGTCACCAAACCCAGCCTTGCGAACACCCTCCGGCGAGATTTCCCCTAAAGCCGTTTCCGAGGACCATCATGGACATGATCCATGAGCTTTCATCATCTGCTATGTCATCTTGAAGTACCTATCATTTTAGATATGATTTCCATTTGACACCTAACCCGACTTGTGCCAAAGTCTGCCTCATCCAGAAACAAAAAATGGCTGTCAATGAAGGCCGTCCACCCTGATCGGTCTACACCATGTTATATAAACAAAGAGAGAAGGCAGCATGAACTATTCCTCAGTAGCCATTAGCCAAATATTCAGTTCTTTATGTTATTTATTACCTTGACTTTGAAACGGAAGACCGCTTCAACCTTGCGCTGATGATCATGTGCGACTTCTGCGCCCTCAGTCCAACACAAAGAAGAGGGATTCTGAGAAAATTCCGCAGGTTTCTAAAGCCCGGTGGCTCAGTTCTTTTTGACGTCTATTCCATGGCGGCATTCGAACAAAGGGAAGAGGCAGCGACATACGAAGTAAACCTGCTCAATGGATTCTGGTCGCCAAACAAGTACCATGGTTTTCTAAATACCTTCAAATATTACAAAGAGAAGGTAGCACTTGACAAATACACGATTGTCGAGGCGCAGCGCACCAGGACGGTATACAACTGGCTGCAATATTTTGCCCTGGAGGACTTGGACAGGGAGCTCGTTGAGGCAGGATTTTCCATCGAGGGGGTTTATTCGGACGTCGCGGGAACCCCGTATGATCGGAACTCCAATGAATTTGCAGTCATCGCCAAGAAGGCGTAGACCGGCACGGAACAATGCCATTCACCCGGACGGGAATTCCGCTGTGGTCCATCCCAGCCGGTGATGGTCACGTTCGGCATGTGACGAAGATGGATCTTAATCCAAATGCGATCCGGGAAAAATTTGGTGACGACTACCTTGCCGACGAGCGCACCTTTATCATGGGCATCGACCGGCGTATCACCAGACATTTCGCAGAACGATTTATCGGTCTTAATACTTTAGAAACTTGCACGGGAGCGGGATTCACGACGATATCGCTGGCAAGAACGGCTAAGCATGTCATCACGGTTGAAATTGACGAGTCCATCCAGAAAAAGGCGATCAGCAATATCAAGAAAGCGGGACTTTCAGCGAAGGTATCCTTTTTACTCGGTAGCATCCTTGAAACGGAGACCATAAAGAAAATACCGAAGGTTGACGCGGTTTTTATTGATCCGGACTGGGCAGTCACGGGACCCGATCATCGATATCGATTTCAACAATCCAACACCCAACCCCCGGCGGATTTGGTTTTAAGGAATATGCTCGACATGACGGATAATGTGGCTATTGTTTTGCCGCCATTGATATCGCTGGAGGAATTTGAAGGTCTCCCAAAACATGAGCTTGAAAAGATCTATCTGGCTGAAAGCCACGAACTTTTTTGCCTTTATTTTGGCGACCTTGTCAGATTTTTGGGGGAGACCGAGTTTTGTGTAGCAGAATGACGGCGTTGCCGAACAATCGTGTCCGGCCGACGCTCGTACCTCGCGCGGCTGAAGCGCAGCGTTAGGCCGTAACCGAATCGATTCACACCCGTAAGGAAATTTTCCACCATGGACATCCCGCGGATCTTCAACATCACCGAAAGCGCTCACCGCATCCATAACCCGATCACGCCCGAGAAGCTCGCCACGCTCGGGGCGGCGCTGCGTCTGGAATCGGGGGCCCGAATGCTCGACCTCGGCAGCGGTTCGGGGGAGATGCTGTGCACCTGGGCGCGCGATCACGGCGTCAACGGCACCGGCATCGACATGAGCCGGTTGTTCACCGAGCAAGCGAAACTCCGTGCCGTGGAACTCGGCGTCGCCGATCGAGTCCAGTTCATCCACGGCGATGCCGCCGGCTACGTCGCCGACGAGAAGGTCGATGTGGCAGCCTGTGTCGGCGCCACCTGGATCGGCGGGAGAGTCGCCGGCACGATCGAGCTTCTGGCGCGGAGCCTGCGCCCCGGAGGGATCATCCTCATCGGCGAGCCCTACTGGCGGCAGTTGCCGCCGACGGAAGCGGTTGCCAAAGGGTGTCTTGCCCACTCCCTCTCGGACTTCCTCATGCTTCCGGATCTGCTTGCGTCTTTCGGCCGCCTTGGCTACGACGTCGTGGAAATGGTTCTGGCGGACCAGGACGGCTGGGACCGATACGAGGCGGCCAAATGGCTCACCATGCGCCGATGGCTTGAAGCCAATCCCGGCGACGAGCTCGCCCAAGAGGTTCGGGCCCAACTGACCTCGGAACCCGAGCGTTACGCCGCTTACACGCGCGAATACCTGGGCTGGGGGGTGTTCGCGCTGATGCCGCGGTGACGACTTGGCGCATCCGGCGGATTGACAATGGCTTTGCCCCACAACAGCTGGTGGCTCGCCGAAAGATTCAAAGCGGACGGCCAATAATAAGAGGGTGCCGGCAACGTTTTACAGCGAACCTGACCCTTGGCGTTAGGCAAAGGACCTTCGATGACACCATCAATCCATGAAATAAGCAGAGGTTTGGCTGATATTAGGAAAATGAGGCGGATATTTCTATTCATCCTCTTTTCCTTTCTCCCGATTCTGGCACTGATCATGGCATACATCGAGCGGTCCAAGAATTGGCTCCCAATCCTTCTTCCATCGTTCTTGTTCATCCTTGGGATGTTTATCCAGAACAGATTACATAAAATGAAATGTCCTAAATGCAATGCCTTCTTTTTCGTTCAGACGGTTTCCAAAGACAATTATACCCCGTCCAGCAGCATTAGTTTTCCCCCGCAGAAGAAGTGTCAAAACTGTGGACTGACTTTGTACCACTAAGAACCGGACGCATGATAACCGGTCCCGGCGGACGGCCTCCGGTCGCCGCTGATGCCTGTCGTTGAGTCGTACTACGACCACCATGCGAGCAGGGGTCGATGCCGAAAACATGAAAGGCGCGTCCGATGCGACGGTTCGCGGACGGCAATAAATGATTTTGCATTCTCGCAAGGAAGTGGTAACTAAATTGCGCTCATTTTGAGTCGGAGGAGGTCGCGATACGTCAGCAATGAAATTATTGCCAAAGAACGCCATCGTGCTTTTGCTCTCGCTACTGGTGGTCCTTGTTCAGGCAGGCCCGCTTGCGGCCTACGAACGGGAAATGCGCTCCCTCGCCGCCACACTGGCCGCGGCCGTCAAGGATCACGGGAAGAAGGTCGTCGCGGTTGTCGATTTCACGGACCTGGAAGGCAACCCGAACGAGTTGGGGCGGTTTGTCGCGGAAGAACTGGCGGGCGACCTGATCAACACCAACATGGGGTTCGATGTCGTTGACCGCAATCACCTCAAGAGCATTCTCGCGGAAAACAAACTGTCGATGTCCGGCATCGTCGATCCGGATTCCGTGAGGAAACTGGGCAAGATTGCCGGGGCCGACGCCCTGATTACGGGCTCGCTCACCCCCTTTGGGGACAGCATCCGAATCTCCTGCAAGGCCATCGACATGTTTACGGCCAAGGTCATCGGGGTGGCCAAGGGGGATATCGCCAAGACGGCGGCGATCGCCGATTTGCTCAACACGGGGGAAAAGGGGGAAAAGACGAAACCCTCGGCCGGACAGGCGGTATCCGTAAAGCTCGAGGGCCAGTACAGTGCGATGGGGCGAAATCCCAATGGCACGACCTACAGTGGAATTGTCACCATAACGAAAAGAAGCGAAGCCTACCTGTTCGTCTGGAAAATTGGAAGCACCACTTACAGCGGTACCGGTTCACTGGACGGAAATATTCTGACCGTCGAATGGGGAGCACCATACCCGGTCATCTACGCGGTCCAGCCGGACGGCCGTCTCATCGGAACGTGGAACAACGGCACGGCCACGGAGAACCTCATCCCTTTGCAATGAGGGAATGAAGCAAACCCTTACCGTGCGCCCCTTCCCGAAAACCGGATGGGTTCGGGTCGGGCGTGCCCATCCGCCCGGCAAAACGGGCAGGCGCTCCGTTCAGTTCAATCCCGCTGTAACTCTGAGATCAACACGCTCATGGAGAACGTGCTTCGCTGCTTCATGCGTACCGGCGCCTGATAACAGCCTCAGCGGGCGGCATGCCACGGATACCGTGCATCCGGGGCAATATTGTTGAGCGGCAATTACACTGAGCGGATCATGCCCCGCCCGCGGACGGCAATTCCGCTGCGGCGACGGCGGCATCGGTATGTCCGATGACCTCAGACCCGCCGCTCCGGCCGATGGCGGTGCGCAGGGGCGTTGCGGCGCTTTTTGTTCCAAACAGGGAAGGAATCCTTTCAGATGTCCGACATTTTTCTGCCACAAGCCTTTTATCTGGTCGTTCTGGTGGTCATCATCGCCTTTGTGATCGTTATTCTGAAACAAAAAGCGCTGCTGGATCAGACCTACCCGTACTTGGCGAAACAAGAGTTCTTCTCTCCCGCCGAACGATCTTTACTGGGCGTACTCGAACAGGCCACTAATGATCGATATCGCTTCATGGGAAAGGTCCGCCTGGCGGACATCGTGACGGTTCAAAACGGTCTCGGCAGGAGCGCGTGGCAAAAGGCATTCAACGAAATCCAGAGCAGACATGTCGACATCGTTGCCTGTGACCCGGCAACCCTGGGCATTCGATTTGTCATAGAGCTTGGCGAGAGCACCCGCAACCAGGCCAAAAGACAGGGTCGGGACCGCTTTGCCGACGATGCCCTCGGGGCCGCCGGCATCCCCGTCGTTCATGTCAAGGCAAAAGAAAGCTATTCTCCGCAGGAAATACAAAGTATACTTTCACGGGCAGGGGTGCGCGGCGATGACGGCAACTAAGGGCGCCAGAATCGTGAAAAACGAAGGCGGGAAGCGATAAATGAAGGCCATGGTCGATTTCATTTATCGGGTTGTCACGGGGGCGCGGCATATCCGGATCATCTTCATGCCGATCTTTGCTGTCTTCTTCCTTTGCATCTTGTTGCTGACGATCTTTCTCGCATTGAAGCTCGATGATTATTTCAATCTTTCCGGACCGGTCGGATATCCCTTGAACTACTTTCTTTCCCTGCCGCTCGTCGCGATCGGCGCTTTTCTGTGGATCTGGTCCGTCCTGCATTTTGCCAAGGCGAAGGGAACCCCCGTCCCGATCAGCCCACCCCCCAAGCTGGTCGATACCGGTCCCTATGCCTACGCCAGAAACCCGATGCTCTCGGGCGTCTTTCTGATGCTCTTCGGGATCGGGTTTATGGCGGGATCTCCGGCCCTCTTGTGTGTTTTTACCCCGATTTTCATGGTCGGCAGTATCCTCGAATTCAAATTCATCGAAGAACCCGAACTCGAAAAGCGACTCGGCGAATCCTACCGTGAATATAAACGAAAAACACCCATGCTGATCCCGAAAGTGTTTCGATAGCGGGGGAAAACGGAAAAGGCCGGCAATCGAGAACCGTCCGAGGGAAATGATTTCTGACTGAGGAGGTGGAGATGGAACGCGGGACGAAGCCTATTGTCATCTTCGAGGCGCTGACGGCGCTGGGTCTGATCCTCTTCTGGATCGGGTTCTTCACGATCGGACTGGCCCCGGAGACGCCCCCGCCGGGGTATTTCGTCTACGAGCACTCTTTCCCCTTACCCGACCTGATCCTCGCGGCGGCGCTCCTCGTCGCGGCCCAGCTTCTTTATCAGGGCAAGGCTGCGGGCAGGACCCTGTCGCTCGTCTGCGCCGGCGCCCTCATTTTTCTCGGGGTTCTCGACTTCAGCTTCAACCTCCAGAACGGCCTGTATGCCATCTCGACCCTCGACCTCGTCCTTAACGCCTTCATCAATCTTTGGTGCGTCGTCTTCGGCCTCTGGATCGCCATGCGGCTGCGTTCATCAGGAAACGATTGACGTGACAAAAGGAGAGAAGACATGGAGAAAATCTACACCCGCTGGCCGAAAGGCGTTTTCAAGAACCTGACCTACCCCGAGATTCCCCTCTTTGAGATCCTCCGTTCCGGGGCGCGCCGCTGGCCGACGCGCAACGCGCTGATCTTCGGGGGCATGGAGATCACCTTCCTCGAACTGGACCAGCTGTCCGACCGTTTCGCCGCGGCCTTGACCGACCTGGGGGTCGCGAAGGGCGATCGGGTAGCGATCCATCTGCCGAACTGCCCGCAGTTCGCCATCGCCTATTACGGGCTTCTGAAGTGCGGCGCGGTCTTCGTCCCGTTGAGCCCGCTCTTTTCGGAGCGCGAGCTCAAGATGCAGATGAACGACGCCGGGACGGAGACCTTCATCGGGTTGAACCTGCTCTACGCCGCGCCCCAGAAGGTCCTGCCGGAGACGCCGGTGAAAAGGGTCATCCTGACGGACATGACGGACTGCTACCCGCCGCTCTCCGCCCCCGTCAAACCCCTGCCGCGTTTTCCCATTCCCGAGGGCGTCCTCGATTTTACGGAGCTCATTGCCCGCTATCCGGCGCAGGCGCCGGACGTCGCCATCGAACCGAAGGCTGATCTCGCCCACATCGCCTACACGGGGGGCACAACGGGCACGCCGAAGGGCGTGATGATCACGCATTACAAGGGCATCGTGTCCTGCTGCCAGATGAATCATTGGTTCGTGGGCGGCGACGTGGCCTACGAAAACGGCATGCTCGGCCTCAAGCGGATGGAAGGGGACAGCGACGAGGACCATGCGTTCGCCATCGGGCTGGAAACGTCGCTCGTCGTCGCGCCCTGGTTCCACGTGATGGGCATCTACGGCTATCTGAACCAGCCGTTCATGAAGGGCAGCACGCTCGTGGTCTTTCCCCGCTTCGATCTCGAGGAGTTTATGAAAGCCATTCCCAAATACCGCCCGGCCGTTTTCGGCGGGGCGCCGCAGTTGTTCGTCCCGATGGTGGCCCATCCCCTCTTTGAGGAAACGGACCTGTCCATCGTCAAGCTCGTCGTTTCGGGCGCGGCGCCGATCTCCCTCGCGCTGCTGGAAAAGCTGCGGGCCAAGATCCCCGGCATCATCTGCGAGGCCTACGGCCTGTCGGAGGCCACCAGCGTCGCCACGATCAGTCCGGCGACGCGCGACGGCCTGCGCCTGGGCTCCGCGGGACTGCCCGTTCAGGACACGGAGATCCGGATCGTGGACCCGGATGACGACCGGATCGAACTGCCCTTGGGAAAGACCGGCGAGATCTGCATCAAGGGGCCGCAGATCATGGCGGGCTACTGGAAGCGCCCCGAGGAAACGGCAGAGGTCCTGAAGGACGGCTGGCTCCTGACCGGCGATATCGGGTATATGGATCAAGACGGCTACCTGTTCATCGTGGACCGCAAGAAGGACATGCTCCTGTGCAAGGGCCATAACGTCTACCCCCGGGATCTGGAGGAGGTCCTGAACGCCCATCCGGACGTGATGCAGTCGGCCGTGGTCGGGAAGAAGGACGAACGCTACGGGGAGGCGCCGGTGGCCTTCGTCCAGCTCAAGCCCGGCGCGACGGCGACGGAGGCGGAGCTCCTGGCGTACGCCAATGAAAACATCGCCTTTTACAAGAAGATCCGCAGGCTGGTGATTGCCGACCAGCTTCCCGCCAACATGGCAGGGAAAATCCTCCGGCGGGAGCTGCGCGATCAGGTGCAGGCGACGGATTTCGTCGTGTGAACCGGGCGCTGCGGCCGGTTCAGGAAATCGGTCATGAGTCCCGTTTAGGCGCCGGATTCCGTTCGTGAAAGGAGGGATAGAGCGCGATGACACCGGATCTCATGAATGTTCCAGCCGTTTTCCAGGGGGCGGTTCTCGACGGTTTCACGCTTCTGCTGGCGGGGCACGTCGCCTTCGGCGGAGATAAACTGGTACCGATCGGTCGGCTTCATTACGTCCTGCACTGGCTTTACGGGAAATACGAACCCTGGATCCTGCGCCTGGTGGACTGGTTTCTCCGCAAACGATTCATCACGGAGACGAGACCGGGGCGAGACTTTCTGACGCTTCTGGCAACCGCCTCCCACTTCCTGCCGCACGGCATCGTTGTGCCCACGGCGTCGGCCGTCCATCTCGTCCGGTTCATCGAGAGTCTGCGGGGAGAAGAAAATGCACCCAAACTGGCGGTGGGGCCGTGCGTGTGTCAGATGGCGCTGGACCGCTGGCAGGAGCCGTCCTGCAAGGACATCGTCGTGCTTTACGGGGCCGAGATCTACCTGCACCTGGATCTGGGCTACCGCATCATCACCGCCGACGAGGCCGCGGCGATCCTCGAACAGTGCCGGGACGCCGGGCTCGTCCACTCCCTGGACTTTTGCATGCAGTCGGGCCGCTGGCATTTCGTGATCTGCAACTGCGATCGCGAGATCTGCGTCCTGGTGCGGACCTTCCTGCTCACGGGGAAGATGATCTACCCCGGCCCGTTCATCGTCAAACAGGACCGCGAGCGCTGCCTCGGCCCCGACGCGTGCGGTCAGTGCGTGAAGATCTGCCTGTTCGGTGCAAACTCGGTTCGGGATCAGGTCGTCCACGTGGACGGGAGGAAGTGTTACGGATGTGGGCAGTGCGTGCGGGTCTGCCGCGGCAAGACCCGCGAGCTGGTCAGGCGGGCGCGGTATGCGCACGAGAAGGTGGTCCCCGCTCAGGTGCTGCTGGAGGGGGTCATTTCCCCTTCAGGGACGTCAGGTCCTGCCGCTTGAGCCACGCCATCGTCTCGGCGAACCCTTGCGCGTAGGACACCGCCGGTTCCCAGCCGAGTTCACGCCGGGCCTTCGCGATCGAAAATTGCAGCCGCGAACCGAGGTTCTTCACCGAGTAGGTCGTGAGCAACGGGCGCACCTCGATCCCCAGGATGCGCCAGGCCGCCTCCATCAGCCAGGCGGCCGCATAGGCCGCTCCGTAGGGGATGTGCAGCTTGGGCGGCGCCACGTCAAGGGCCGCGGCGATGCCCCGGCAGAATTCCTGGAAGGTCGTCGCCTCGCCGTCATGGACCAGGTAGCCCTGCCCCACGGCCTCATCCCGCTCGGAGATGAGGATCAGTAGATCGACCAGATTGCCGACAAACGTCGGCCAGACGAGCACGTCCCGCCGCCAGAAGAGCATTTCGCCCTTGACGATGGCGTCGGCCGTCAGCGGCACGAACGTCTTGTCCCCGGGACCGTAGACCCAGCAGGGGAATACCATCGTCACCGGCAGGCCGTGCTCCCGGTGATAGCGCCAGGCGATCCGGGTGGCCGCGATCTTCGTATCCGGGTAGGGCTCGCCCCAGGGTTCGAGCGGGAAGCTTTCGTCCATCACGACGTCCTCGCGCAGGCCGAAGATGTCGTTGGTGCTGATCTCGACCAGACGGCGAACGCCGGCCCTCAGGGCCGCGCGGCAGACGTTCTCCATCCCCGTGACGTTGACCCGGTTGAAGAGCGCACGGGGCGCCCAGTCGCTCACGACGGCGGCGCAGTGAAAGACGATTTCATGGCCCTGGCAGAGCGTCTCCATCAGGGCGCCGTCACCGATGTCCCCCGTAACGACGTCGCACGGCCAGGTCGCCACATTGGGAATCCCCGGGTCACCGGGCAGCGCCATGACGGTTACCCGATGCCCCTGGGCGATGCAGCGCCGCGTCAGATGCGTACCGATGAACCCCGTTCCGCCGGTGATCAGAACCCTCGCCATGTCCCCATCCTTTCCGTGCCTTTCAGACTCCCTTTGCCGCGGCCTTTCGGACGTCCCGGTCCATGATCCAGGCAACGAGGGCGGGGAAATGCCGTTTCATGATGTAGATGAATTTTCCTTCCGTGCCGGGGATGATCATGAATCGCCCCTTCCCGATGCCGGCCAGCAGCACCTGCGCCACGGCCTCGGGCTTCATCACCTTGGCGTTCCCCGCCAGGGCCCAGGTCTCCCTGGGCTTCGTGCGGTTCTCCCCGTGCCACTGGGGCGTGTCGGTGTCCGGGGGGCACAGCACGCAAACCCGGATGCCGTAGCGCTTCAGTTCCATGCGCAGCGTCTCGGAGAGCCCGACGATCCCGAACTTCGACGCCGCGTAGGCGGCATAGCCGAAAACGCCGAGGAACCCCACGATCGAGGAGACGTTGACGATCAGGCCGCCGTGCGCCTTCATGGCGGGAAGCAGGGTCGTGATGGTGTTCCACATCCCGTAGAGATTGGTGTGGAGGATCTCGTCGAACTGTTCGTAGGTAATGTTTTCGAAGTAATCCGTGTAGGTGACGCCGGCGTCGTTGACCAGGACGTGCGGGGCGCCGAATTCCCGGATGGCCTGCGTCATGACCTCCCGGACCCGTGTGGGGTCGGCCACGTCGAGGGGAAAGCCCGCGACCCTTTCATCTCCCCGGCGCCGGGCCCGGCGGATTCGCGCCACGGCCTCCTCGATCCGCCCCGGGTTGCGTGCAAAAATCGCGACGTGGGCGCCCTCACCGGCAAAGGCCTCGGCCGTGGCCAGGCCGATCCCGCTGGAGCCGCCGGTGATGAACACGTTTTGGTCCGCGTACCGTCCCTGCCCCGCTCCCGTCTTCATCGCCCCCCCCTTTTTCCATCGGTCAAGACAACCGGGATCGTTGCTGCGTTCTCCGGCCGGCGCCATCCGCTGTTGTATTAGAGAACACTATATGGTTTCTACTTGACGGACACCCTATCTCATGTCAAAGGTTTTTTCAACCGGAAATTCAAGGCACGACAGTCGCATGGTGTGATGGCATGACCACCCGATCATTTACGAACGGGCGGTGACGCGATGGTCCAGGGTCCAAAAAAATTCTTTGAATTTTGGACGCGAGCACATATGATATCCCCGTTGACACACAACTGTACGAGGTCCGTTCGTTTAACGGGCTGTCGATCGATTCCCCGTGTAGGCCGCAAATCAAACCCAGGAGTCCCGCCATGCCGCCAAAGTCGCCAAAGATTCCCGCTGCCGTCTATCAATTCAAGATCACGCTCAAAGGGTCCCGTCCCCCCATCTGGCGGCGGGTGTGGGTGCCCGACCATTTCAGCCTGTATAAATTTCATCGGGTGATTCAACTCGCGATGGGATGGGAAGATGGCCACTTGCACCAATTCATTGTGGATGGCAGGTACTACAACATTCCCCACCCGGACGACTGGGAGCCTGGGATCGATGAGCGCCGCGTCAAGTTGGAAAAACTCGCCCCCTCCTTGAACTCCAGGTTCATCTACGAATATGATTTCGGCGACGGTTGGGAGCACGTCATCCTGGTGGAAAAGATCATCCCGCCTGATGCGGGTGAAGTCTATCCGAAATGCATACAGGGGAAAGGCGCTTGTCCGCCGGAAGATGTCGGGGGTATCTGGGGCTATCAAAGATTTCTGCAAGCCATCCGCGACCCCAACCACGAGGAACACGATTCCTATCTGGAGTGGGTGGGAGGGGAATTCGACCCAAAGGCGTTCGACATCGAGGCCATGAACCGGGCCTTGCGGAAAGTCAAGTAGGCTGGCGATTCGATAACCGAGAAGAACACGTGGAAAAGCTTTTTCGATGCGCATGCCCTGATCTACGAGGAGAACGTGTTCACGAAGAACACGCTCCGCTACGAGGGTTTATGAGCAGCGGGTCGCCGGGTTCCGCCCGGCGGCGGCTACCGGGCGGATGAGGGTCGAACGGAATCGTCCGCAAGACGTCGGACTCACCCCAAGACGGAGGAGGGAAAAGACATGAAAGCATTCGGTGCGGAGTTTTTTGGAACCTTCTGGCTCGTACTGGGCGGGTGCGGCAGCGCCGTCCTGGCCGCGACGTTCCCGGACGTGGGCATCGGCCTGCTGGGCGTCGCGCTGGCCTTCGGTTTGACCGTCCTGACCATGGCCTTCGCGATCGGACACATCTCCGGCTGCCACCTCAACCCGGCCGTGTCCATCGGTCTGTGGGCCGGCGGCCGCTTCCCGGCGAAGGGGCTCGTGCCTTACATCATCGCCCAGGTCCTGGGAGGCATCGTCGCCGGAGGCGTCCTCTACCTGATCGCCACCGGCAAGGCGGGGTTCGACGTGGCCGCGGGCTTCGCGTCCAACGGCTACGGGGAGCATTCCCCCGGCGGCTATTCCCTGCTCGCCGCCCTGGTCACCGAGGTCGTGATGACGATGATGTTTCTGATCGTGATCCTCGGCGCGACGGACAAGCGCGCGCCGCAGGGTCTGGCCCCGATCGCGATCGGCCTGTGCCTGACCCTGATCCATCTGATCAGCATCCCGGTCACGAACACCTCCGTGAACCCGGCGCGCAGCACCGGCGTCGCCCTCTACGTCGGCGGGTGGGCGGTAGCGCAGTTGTGGCTGTTCTGGGTGGCCCCCATCGTGGGCGCAATTCTCGGCGCCACCGTCTATCGGTGGATCGGGCGCACGGATCCGTGAAGGATTTGACGCCTTGATGAACGCTCCCGCCAGGGACGTCCGCGTGCAATCCGGGGAGGGCCGGCCGGCGGCAATCGTGAAACGCGCCCGGCGATCGGAGAGGTTGAATCCGTGGATGAATTATGCTAAGTGCGCGTCACGGATAGAGCGGACCGCAAGCGCCGCCGTTTCATCAAGGAGGATGCCATGGCTCAGGAAAAGACGTTCATCACAATCAGTACGGGAGATCACGAAGACTTGTTCTTCAAGGGACAGGAACAGGAGAAGATCCGGAAGCTGCGCGAAAAGGCGGCCCGGGAATCGGACCAGAAGTACCGTGAGGAGCACAAGAATCACTGCTTCCGCTGCGGCACGCCGAGCTTGGCGGAAATCAGCCACGGGTCGGTCAAGACAGACGTGTGCATCAATGAAGAATGCGGCGCCGTCCACCTAGATCCCGGGGAACTGGAAGCGATCCTGAGGGATCGGGACAGCATCGAGAAGGTCCGCAAGGCCGTCTTCTCGATCTTCAAATAAGAGCCGGTATCCCCTCTCGCCCGTCTCGCGGGGCGCCGGCGCTCAGGCCGGCGCCCCGATCGATTCTTCTACTCGCTGGCGGCGAGATAGCCGCGCGCCAGGGCCGTATTGACGTGAACAACGCCCTTGTTCATGTCCTTCATCGGGTAATCGTCCGTAATCGCGGGGAGCTGATCCGCCTGCGCCTGGGTCTTCACGACCGATCCGGCGGGAACGTAGCGCTTTTCCGCGACCGTGACCCCCATCAGGATGCAGCCGGGCTCGACCACGCACTGCTTACCGACCACGGACTTGAAAACGAGCGATTTCATCCCGACGAACGTGTCGTCCAGGATCACCGCGGGACCGTGGACCTGCACCTGGTGCGCGAGGGATACCCGCCGCCCGACGTAGACGGCGTATTTCCCGCCGTCCACCTCCCGCAGGTTCTTCTCCACGGGCGCACCGTTCAACTCCGTCTCCAGGGCGTGGATCACGACGCCGTCCTGGACGTTCGACTCGTCCCCCACATGGAGCGGCTGCCCTTCGTCGCCGCGGATCGAGGCAAAGGGGGACACCATGATGCCCTTCCCCAGGATGACATTCCCGATGACGGCGGCCAGGGGGTGGACGTACGTCGCCGGATCGATCTGCGGCGTCAAGGCCGCCGGCGAAAAATCGGTTTTGACATTCTTGTGGATCACGCTGGAACCTCCTCTTTCTTGATATGAGTGTATCCGCCGCATTCGGGCCGCGGGCGCGACCGGGGCTTCCCCGGCGTCGGCGCGTGCGGTCCGCCGCGGCTCAGGACATGCGCTTCGCCTCCTCGCGGCGCACGAAATCCGCCCAGACCGCCGCGATCCCCCGCCGCGTCTCCTCCACGGTTCCCTGGTTGTCGATCACGACGTCGGCCAGCCGGACCTTCTCGTCGATCGACATCTGGGCCGCCAGCCTCGCCCGGGCCTCTTCGGCGGTAAAGCCGTTCCGTTTCATCAGGCGCTCGACCTGCTGGGCGGGGGAGACATAAACGAGCGCGACCAGGTCGAAGAGGGGCGCCATCCCCACCTCGAAGAGCAAGGGAACGTCCGAGAGGATGATGGACCGCGGGTCGTTGTGCATGATCGCGTCCATCCGCTGCCGCCATTCGTCGAAGACCGCCGGATGGACGATCCCGTTCAGCGTCTCAAGTTTGGCCTTGTCCTCGAAGACGATCGCCCCGAGCTTCGGGCGGTCGATCGTCCGGTCCGCGTTGAGAACGCCTTCGCCGAAGGCGGACACGATCCCCCGCCACGCCGGCCGGTCCGGCGCCTCGACCTCATGGGCCAGCGCATCAAAATCGATGAGGTGCGCCCCCCGTGCCACCAGCATCTCCGCCACGGTGGTCTTTCCGCAGGCGATCCCGCCCGTCAATCCGACATTCAGCATTCCGTCCTATCCTGTTGTCATGAGGAGGGTATTCGACCGGTCGTGGCGCGGAACCGGTTCAGGGAGCGGCGTTGCGGAGGTAGATGATCCTCAAGCCCTCCAGGGTCAACATTTCGTCGACGGTGTCGATGGTCTTCGTTTCCGCGGCGACGATCTTGGCAAGCCCGCCCGTGGCCACCACATAGGGCTTGGACTTGGCCTCGGCTTTCATGCGCCCGACGATGCCGTCCACGAGCCCGGCATAGCCGAACATGATCCCCGCCTGCATGCTGCTGACCGTATCCTTGGCGATGATGGCCTTCGGCCTGGAGAGTTCCACGCGGGGAAGCTTCGCGGCGCGCAGGAACAGGGCCTCACTCGAGATCATGATCCCCGGGGCGATGCAGCCCCCCATGTACTCGCCCTTGACCGTGACGTGATCGAAGGTCGTCGCCGTCCCGAAATCGACGATGATCAGTTCCCGTTTGTATTTCTCGAAGGCCGCCACGGCGTTCACGATCCGGTCGGCCCCGACCTCCTTCGGATTGTCGTAATAAATCGGCATCCCCGTCTTGATCCCAGGCCCGACGATGATCGGCTTCAGGTTGAAGTACTTCAGGCACAGCGGTTCCAGGATGTTCAGCATGGGGGGAACGACGCAGGAAATGATGATCGCGCAGATCTCCCGCTGCCCGACCCGGCCGCTCTTGTAGAGGTTGTAGATCAGCATCCCGTATTCATCGACGGTGTGATCCACCTCCGTTCGGATCCGCCAGTCGTGAATCAGTTTGTCCCCGTCGAAGAGCCCCAGGACCGTATTGGTATTTC
>JALNWL010000009.1 GCA_023230905.1 Syntrophales bacterium | reverse complement strand
GGAGTTTGCGCGTCTCCTGCCGGACCTCCTCGCACGCCTGAGGCCGGCGGAGAAGCCGCTCGTCTTGAAAAGCTTTCCCGAGTGCCTCGCGGCCGGTTCGCCCGCCGTCTTCGACGACTGGTTCCCCGTGACGGTTCTCCCCAACCGGTTCTGGGAGGAATTCCAGCGGAGCGGTTTCGGAACCTGCATCTACCGGGATCGGTGCGCCGCCGCCGAGACCTGCTGGGGGCTTTCCCGCGCCTATCTCCGGAAGTATGGGGACGAGCGGGACATCCTGGCGCCTGTCAGGACAAAAGATCACCCGGTTACCGACAGCTTCCCGGAGGCGATTCCATGACGAGGCGGGAACGGATGACGGACCGCGATCTTTTCTTCAACTACTGCCTGTGGGCGTATGAGCCGGTCGCCCCGTGGCAGGACAAGTGGCGTTCAGCCAATCTGCTGTTCCATTCCTTCGAGCGTGCGGGAGCCGACGATCGGATGTTCGACCTGGTGGAGCGCCTCCGGGGGACCGTCGGCCCGTCGATGACCGTCTGGGGCGTGAAGTGGGCGGGCGGGAAGATCGGATGGGAGTACTACTTCTACGATTACCGGCGGCGGGAGCGGGAACGGTCCGCGGCGAAGGTTCTCCGGGGGATGGCGCCGCTCGCCCGATCCACCGTGAGGCTCAACGAAAACCATCATTACTTCATGTTTTCCCTCGACATCGATGACGCCCTGGTCACCGGGGCGCGGAGCGTGGACGAGATCCACATGTACATCGGCAATCCGGGCAGCGACGTTTCCTCCGGCATTTGCTACGCCGTCACCCCGGCCGGATCCCGGCTGGAAAATTTTTACTTCTTCTTCGACGCCCGAAGACACCGGGAGGACATCCTGAACAAGATCGCCTGCTCCGCCCAGATCGATCAGGGGGCCGTCGAACTCGGCGAGATCTACCGGCCGGAACTCCGGGACTGCCGGACGATCTGCCTGGCGAACAAACAGCGGACCGACTGCATCTACTTCTCCGGCATCACCGTGGATCAGCTTATTTTCTTTTTGAACTGGCTGGACTACCCGCGATCGCTATGTTCCCTCGTGGAGCGGAACCGGTCCCGGCTGGATCATCTGCTGTACGATGTCGGATTCGACTACCGCATGGAATCGGACCGGCTGCGCATCGAGAAAAGCGGCTACTATGGCATCTTCTGACGCTCGGTTCATGGTGCCGAGTAGAATCGGATCGAAGCGAAGGCGCGGGCGTTTCTGTGCAAATGAAGCGGTGCATCGGCCATGAACGGACATGAAGCGGGACCGGACGCTCCCCGGGAGCGGGAATTCGATTTCCTGCGCGTGGATGAATTTCTGCGGAGTCTTCTGCCGTCCTGTGCCCTGGGCGTCGCCCTCCAGTCCGGACTGATCGATTTTCTTGTGCAAAACGGGCCCGCCGCCGCGGAGACGCTGGCGGACCGGTTCGCGGCGGATGCGAAGGGCATGCGGCTCCTGCTCGACCAGCTCCTCGCCAATCGGGTGTTAACGGATGATCACGGGCGTTTTGCGCTCTCGGAAGACTTTCTGAAGGCGCTGTCGTACCGCGACCTGATGGAACTGAAGCTGGAGATGTCGAACCTGGGGGTCTTCGACCTGCTCCGATTTTTCCCGGATCTCGTGTTTCGTCCCGGGGAATTTGCGCGCAAATCCGACTTCTGCGGGCTTTTTGCCTACGACCGCTGTTTCGAGAAGAGCGAGGAGTCCGTTCGGCTGACCCGTCGCTGGATGCGCATCACCACGGTGCTGACGAAGTACGAGGCCCAGGCCTGCCTGAAATACCACGATTTCGGCGGTTACAGGCGCATTCTCGACGTCGGGGGAAACAGCGGCGAGTTCGCCCTCCGCATCTGCCGGAGCCATCCGCGTGCTGAGGTCACGGTGTTCGATCTGCCCCTCGTGTGTGAGATCGGGGCCGCCCACGTCCAGAGGGAGCCGGAGGCGAAACGTATCTCCTTCGTGAAGGGGAATGCCCTGGGGGACCCCTGGCCGTCGGATTTCGACCTCGTGTCTTTCAAGTCCACGCTTCACGACTGGCCGGAGGAAGCGGCCGGTCGACTGATGACGTCCGCGGCCGAGGCCCTGCGGCCGGGCGGAACGCTGCTGGTCTTCGAAAGGGGGCCGCTGGAAACGTCGGGAACGCCGGTTGCGTACGCCCATATCCCGTTCTTTCTCTTTCAGCACAGTTTCCGTTCACCCCGCTTCTATACGCAGCGCATGCAAGCGCTGGGCTTCCGGAATATCGGAGTCCGGATCCTCG
Organism: Syntrophales bacterium; assembly: GCA_023230905.1. GTDB lineage: Bacteria > Desulfobacterota > Syntrophia > Syntrophales > UBA2251 > UBA2251. The sequence continues at coordinate 29,261 of JALNWL010000009.1, read as the reverse complement.
ACCTTGGGACGCCCTTTTTACTGGTGACGGGTGTGCGGTAATCCGACGCGGAGAGCCTTTTCTGCGGGGCCGTCATGTTGACAGGAGGCGCTCAATCGGATAGAACGTCAAGTGGGGCGACCCATCCCAACCTATCAATTCATCCAAGAGGAGGATAGCATGGCTCAGAAAAGCGATAAGACCGTCCAGGCCGTCATTCCGGAGACCGACGCCGGAAACGTGAAGGCGAAGATCCGTTGGGATGTTGGAAAGATGCAGACAACCTACGCAAACGTGTGCAACGTGTCCAGCACTCGGGAAGAATTCACGTTCCTGTTCGGCATCAACAAGGCCTGGAACCCCGAGCAGCGCGAACTGACCGTGGACATCAGCGACCGGGTCATCCTGAATCCCTATGCGGCAAAACGCCTCTCTCTCCTGCTTCGAAACATCGTTCGACAGCACGAGCTCCGCTTCGGAGAGATCCAACTGAAACCTGTCGCGAAACCGGAGGAAAACGCCTAGGACCCGCGGGCGTCGATCCCGACTCCACAGGCGACCCGGGGCGGGCCGTCGGGTAATCCCGGATCAGAAGCGACCGCTAGACGGGTCGCTTCTGACGGTCTTCAGGATCTCCTGGAGCACCGTCTCGAACATCCGGTTTCCGTCGATGATCCGGTCGGCGTTTGCACGGATCCGTTCCCGCTGGAGGTCCATCAGGTCGTGAATGCCCCCGAGGTAATTTTCCAGATAGGTGTGGAGCCAGGCGAGGAAATCCTGGATGTTTCGGGGGTCTCCTCTTGCGAGGACCACCGAGGCGAACTCCCGGATCTTCCGGGCCAGGGCGACATCCAGCGGCACGTCGACCCAGAGCAGCAGGTCGATATGCCGTCCCGTTTCGCGATGCTCCCTCCCGAGGGGCGTTTCGAAAATGATGTGCCTGCGGGGGGTCAGCTCCATGCGGGTAACGGGATTGATGACGGGTTCGCCGCGCTTGAGTGCGCCCAAATCGCGGGCCAGTTCGGGTAGGCGGATATCGTTGACGTCCGCTCCGGCACGGATCCATTGAGCGAGACGGTCCATCGGTTCCTGTGTCGCCCGTTCGTAGTGATCGTAGTGGATGACGACGGCGTCATCCAGCCGTTCCGCCAACGCCCGGACCAGAGAGGTCTTCCCCGCTCCGGCCGGTCCCGCGATGCCGATAACGTGTCTTTCCGTGCTGACCATGGACCGCCTCGATTCCTAAGATTCGGTTCGCCGCAAGAGTTTCCTCGCGGGTCGAACCGATTATAAGGCAATTCTTGACTGAGTTCAAATACTTTCGGCGGTGCCGTCCACACGGCGACGGCATCCGGCGTCGAGTCGACGCTTCCAGCGTGCCTGGGGAGCGGTCGGTCGGATGAATCAGCATTCCGTTGACAGGCCCAGTTCAATGGTATATATCAGCACGCAAACGCTTAAATTATCAGGAAAAGGGCAGGCGCCCGGAAGGAGGAAACATGGTCCAGAGGAAAGACGCCGACATCGAGAAGAAGGCCCTGGGTGAGGGGGCGGAGGACGATCAGGATAACGCCAAAGCGACCATCCAGTGGGATGTTTCAAAGATGGAGTCGTCATATGCCAACGTGTGCAATGTATCCTGCACGCGCGAAGAATTCACCCTTCTGTTCGGGATGAACAAGACCTGGGATGCCGGCCAGCGAAAGCTGACGGTTGACATGACGGATCGCGTCATCGTCAACCCGTACGCCGCGAAACGGCTCTACCTGCTCCTCGGCAACGTCATCCGCCAGTACGAAGACCGTTTCGGTGAGATCCACCTGGACGTCGCCGAAGAGAAATGATTCAGCGCGTCCGATGATCGTGCAACACCGCGCCGTATCTGAATTTATGCAGATGCGGCGCGGACGGCGGCGCGGAATTTCGAAAACGATCAAGAAATTTCACAAAGGGGCGTTGAAACCCCTTCCCTTGGAGAAGGGGGCCGTTGGCGTGTTTCCCCCACTCGATCGGAAGAACGGCGGTTCGGTTCTCAATGCGCCCGGATTCCGCTATTCTGTTTTTCGCGGATGCGGCGCATGCGGAAATCTCGCGATCCGGCGCGTCCTTCAACCTCGGGCTGATTACCCGACCCACCGAGCGCATCTGCGGCGCGGCCCCTCCGACATGGTTTTTGCGGGAATGCCGTCAGGTAGGGTACCGATCCGTCAAGCGCGGAGACGATTCACCGATCGAATCCTTGCCCAAGTGAGAAAAGATCCGATTCGGTCCGCGAACGGCGGACCCCTTTAAGAGACGGAAGAGATGGACATCGCCAAGGCGTGGGAAGGTTTGCAGTCCGTTCAGGATCGCGATGAATTCGTCGCGGCATGGCTGACGGTTCAGTGTTCCATGATCCGGGGGTGCATTCAAGGCGTGCTCGTTCTCATGGACTCAGCGGCGGGGACGTACATGCCCGTCGCTTCATGGCCGGAGAAGGGCTCCTTCGAGCGGCTCTCGGATATCCTGAACCGGACGCTTTCCGAAAAAGAGGGAATGCTTGTCGAGCTGAACCCCTCCGACGCAATACCCGACGAGGACGACCGGCGGTACGCCTTGGCCTATCCGATCGTTGTTGACGAGCTTCTCATCGGATCGGTTGCCGTCGAGGTAGCGGCGTCTTCGGACGCGTCTCTGCGCAGGGCCATGGAGGAGCTTCAGTGGGGCGCGGTATGGCTTGAGAACCTGAATCGCCGCGAGCAGGGCATCGAAGACCGGGATACACTGAAACGCCTGAAGGCGGCGGTGGACATTCTCGCCGTTGTGCTGGCGGAGGGAAGCTTCCAGGAGGCCGCCACGGCGTTTGTCACGGAGGTGGCCACGAGACTGTCCTGCGACCGGGTCAGTTTCGGACTGGTCAAGGGGAGTTCGGTTCGCGTCAAGGCCATTTCCCATACCGCAATCGTCGGCAAGAAGATGAACCTCGTGCGCTCCATCGGGGCCGTCATGGAGGAGGCCGTTATGCAACGGACGGAGATTGTGTATCCTCCGCCCCCGGATGCGGAGCCGGCGGTCGTCCGCGATCATGAGCGCATGATCCAGGTCCATGGCGACCGTTCGATGCTGACTCTTCCCCTGTATGCGCATGACCGGTACTACGCCGCCCTGACGCTGGAAAGACAGGACGACCGACCCTTCACGAAGGACGAACAGTCGTACATCAAGAGCGTGGCGGCCCTGACCGGTCCGGCCCTGGAGAACAAATTCCAGAACGACCGTGCGATCGTCTTCGTCATCCTCGCCTCGCTCAAGCGGCAGGCCGAAAAGATCTTCGGAGCCGGATATGTGGGCCGGAAGGTCGCGATCCTGGCAGCCGTGCTGCTGATCGTCTTCTTTTCCTTGGCCAGGCAGGACTACCGCCTGACCGCGGATGCCGTTCTCGAGGGATCGGTCACCCGCTCCATCGTCGTTCCGATGGACGGCTATATCCAGGAGAGCTTCGTCAAGGCGGGCCACACGATCCCGAAAGACGCCGTGATGTGCAGAATGGACGGGCGAGACCTCGAACTGGAGAGACAAAACTGGCTTGGCCGCAAGCGGCAGTACGAACGTCAATATCAGGAAGCCGTTGCAAAACATAACCGGGCCGAGGCCAGCATCATCAGCGCTCAGCTCGACCAGGCGGAGGCCCAGATCGCGCTGGTGGACAAAAAGCGGTCACAGATCGTAATCCGCGCGCCCTTCACGGGGATCGTTATCAGGGGCGATCTCAGTCAGCGGCTGGGCGGCACCGTAGCGAAGGGGGAGGAGATCTTCCAAATGGCCCCCCTCGACGCCTACCGTTTGATCCTGAAGGTGGACGAACAGCGCATCACGGACGTCAGCGAGGGGAAGAAGGGCGTCCTGGTTCTCTCCTCCATGGCCGGCCATCCCTTCGGATTCACCGTCCGAAAGATTACGCCGATCACCACCGCTGCCGAAGGCCGTAACTATTTTCGCGTGGAGGCGGACCTCGAACAGGCGTCTCCACGGCTTAGACCTGGGATGGAGGGGGTTGGAAAGATCGACGTGGACCGAAGGCGGATCATCTCCATCTGGACGCGAGACTTGATCGACTGGTTCCGACTCGAGCTCTGGTCCTGGCTCCCTTAGAGGGTGTTCATGTCGGAAAAGACCCTGTACAGCAATTCCTGGTATCGCGTTGCGGATCTCAAGCCTTTCGTCAGAAATCATGCGGAGATCCACCGTCAAGATTACCGGGGGCAGGCATGGTATGTCCTTGAGGACCACGCCAGCGGTCGATTTCACAGGTTTACGGAAGAGACGTACTTCATCATCGGCCTGATGAACGGCGAGCGGACGCTCCAGGAAATATGGGAGGCCGCCTGCAACAAGCTGGGTGAGGACATGCCGACCCAGGACGAGATGATCCTGCTGGTTTCCCAACTGCACCAGGCGGATGTGCTCCAGGCCGATATTGCCCCAGATATCGAGAATCTTCACCGCAGGCAGCAGAAGGACCGAAAGACTCGCTTCTGGAATGCCGTCCGATCGCCGCTGGCTCTGCGACTCCCCATCCTGGATCCGGACCGGTTTCTCGAAAAAACCGTAGGCCTGGTGCGCCCCTTCTACAGCCTGCCGGCGGCATTCGTCTGGCTCGTCATCGTCACGTCGGCCGTCGTGCTGGCCGTGACCCATTGGCAGGAACTGACCTCGAACCTTGCGGATCGCGTTCTGCTTCTGGAAAACATCCTCGTCTTCTGGATGATTTATCCCATCATCAAGGTGTTTCATGAATTCGGCCATGCCTATGCCGTGAAACGATGGGGGGGAGAAGTTCACGAAATGGGCGTGATGTTCATTGTCTTCATGCCTATCCCTTACGTCGACGCCTCGTCCTCGACGGCGTTCCGGGACCGGCGGAAGCGCATCGTCGTCGGCGCTTCGGGCATCGCCGTCGAGCTGCTCATCGCGTCCTTGGCGATGATCCTGTGGCTGAACCTCGAAGCGGGCGCCGCAAGGGCCATTGCTTACAATACGATGATCATCACCGGTGTTTCGACCCTGTTCTTCAACGGGAACCCACTGCTGAAATTCGACGCTTATTACGTCCTTTGCGATCTGATCGAGATCCCGAATCTGGGAACGCGCGCCAATCGCTATCTCGGATATCTGGCGCAGCGCTATCTGATCCGGAGTGAGGAAGCGGAGTATCCGCTCTCCGACAAGGGAGAAGCGCTCTGGCTGTTCTTCTATGGCGTCAGCTCCTTTTGTTACCGGATCTATATCACCCTGAAGATCGCCTTGTTCGTTGCCGGAAAGTTCTTCTTTATCGGGGTGCTGATCGCCCTGTGGGCGCTGATCGGCCTGCTGGTCGTCCCACTGGTCCGGGTGATCCGCACGGTGATGTCCCAGCACGACCTCTATCAGCTGCGCGCACGAATTCTGACGCTGGGGATCGTCGCGGCCGTGGGGCTTCTGTTGTTCATGGCTGTCCTTTCCTTCCCGTCTTTCACGACGGCCGAAGGCATCCTCTGGCCCGGAGACGAGGCCCAGATTCGCACCGGTGCCGAGGGCCTGGTCCGCGAAATCGCCGCGGTGCCCGGAACGCACGTAAAAACGGGGCAAATCCTGATCCGATGCGAGAATTCCGAGCTGGTGTTCCAGGTGAAGATCCTTGAGGCGGAACGTCGGGAATACGAAGCGCGTTACAGGAATGCATTCGCCAGGGACCGCAACGAGGAGAGGATCATGCGGGAGGAAATCGCCCGTATTGACGAGGCGATCTACAAGGCGAGGGAAGAACTGTCGGCGCTTGATGTTCGCAGTCCCGCGGAGGGCATCCTGATTCTGCCTCAGGCGGAAGATCTGCCCGGACGATTCATCAAACGCGGTGAGGCCTTGGGTTATGTGGTCGATTACAACAAGATCAATGTCCGCGTGGTCATCCCCCAGACCGATGTCGATCGTGTCAGAAACAATGTCCGTTCGGTCCAGTTGCGGTTGGCCGAGACACCGTCCGTCGAACTGACATCAGAGATCATCCGGGAAGTCCCGGCCGCATCGAGCCATCTTCCCAGCCTGGCTCTTTCACTGGAGGGCGGGGGCGCCATTGCGCTCGATCCCACGGCCGATGAAGGATCGAAATCGTTCGAAAATTATTTTCATTTCGACCTCCGAATGCCGGAGAGAAGTCAGGTGCGGATCGGTGAGCGGGTCTACGTGAGATTCGAACATGCCCCGGAATCGCTCGCACGCAGGGGGTACAGAACGATGCGGCATCTCTTTCTGAGAACCTTCGACCTTTGATGCGGAATTGCGAAAGCGGCAGGGTGAAAGATGGATGACAGGTTCGGCAAAGCAGGACACCCCCCCGGAAAAGGCTGATCCATGATGCGGGATGTCGGGACCTGGCCGCCCGCGGATTATTTCGTTCGGCCGGAGCGACGGGGACACAGGAGAACGCTTCTCGACCGCATGGCCAGAGAACTAGCGGGTTATGTGATCCGACCCGCAAGGGTCCGCCTTCTCAACCCGGATCGGATCGTCGCGGGAATCAGGCGCCTTGAGGAGGCGCTTCGCGTCAAAACAGACGGCGAACTCAAGGATTTGGCCGATTCCATGAGGCGGCGGCTCCGTTCGGAAGGATTCAAAGACCCCGTTGTGACGGAAGCCTTTGCATTGATCCGGGAGGTTGCAGGCCGAACGGTGGGGATGAGACATTTCGACTGCCAGTTGATCGGCGGCGCGGCCCTGTTGAAAGGCTTCCTGGTGGAAATGGACACGGGCGAAGGGAAAACGCTCGTGGCAACGCTGCCCGCGGCGACGGCAGCCATGGCCGGTTTACCGGTTCATGTGATCACGGTCAACGATTACCTCACGGCCAGGGATGCGGAATGGATGGGAGAGATCTACCGGTTTCTCGGTCATTCCGTGGGTTGCATCACCCATGAGAAGACGCCGGTCCAGCGCCGACAGGCCTACCGCGCCGATATCACCTACTGCACCAACAAGGAACTCGTTTTCGATTACCTTCGGGACAGGCTCCTGCTCGGTGAAGCCTCAGACCCCCTTCGGCTCTACGGTGAGCATCTCTACGATACGAAGGGAAAGAGCGACCGGCTGCTCCTGCGTGGGCTCCATTACGGTATTGTCGACGAGGCCGACAGTGTCCTCGTTGACGAGGCCCGGACGCCGCTCATCCTCTCAAAGAAAGAGAACGCCGGTCGTGAAGAGGAAGTCGCGCAACAGGCCTTGACCGCGGCCGCGAAACTGGTGGAGGGCGACGACTATCGCCTGGAGTACGAGACGGATCAGGGACTGAGAAAGGTCGTCATCACGGAAGGCGGCCGGGAGACGATCCGCCGGATCACTGGACCTTTCGGCATCCAGTGGCGGGGTGCCGTCCGGCGGGAGGAACTGGTGAAGAAGGCGCTCGCGGCGACCCGGTTGTTCAAGCGCGACGAGCATTATCTGGTGCGGGACGGTAAGGTCCAGATCGTCGACGAATTCACCGGTCGGGTCATGCCGGACCGGTCTTGGGAGGGGGGACTGCACCAGTTGATCGAAGTGAAGGAGGGGTGTGAAATCACCGGACTGCAGGAAACGGCGGCCCGCATCAGCTATCAACGTTTCTTCATGAAATATCTCGGGTTGTGCGGGATGACCGGTACGGCCGAAGAGGTCCGCCGGGAGCTATGGTCGGTCTACGCCCTCCCGTTCATCCGGGTTCCGACGAATAAACCGGTCCGGCGTCGTTCCGGACCGGATCGCCTGTTCGCTTCAGACGATGAGAAATGGCAGGCGGTGGTGCGGCGGGTCCGTGAAATCCACGATAAGGGACGCCCCGTTCTCGTGGGGACAAGGACCGTGGCCGCCTCCGAGCACCTTGGCGCCCTGCTGGTGGAGGAGGGGCTTTCATTTCAGATTCTGAATGCAAAACAGGATGGGGAGGAGGCAGGCATCGTGGAACGGGCGGGTGAGGCGGGCCGGATCACCATTGCCACCAACATGGCCGGACGGGGCACGGACATCAAACTGGCTCCAGGGGTTGCCGAAAAGGGGGGGCTCCACGTTCTGATCACGGAGCGTCACGAAGCGGGGCGAATCGATCGGCAGCTGGCCGGAAGGTGCGGAAGACAAGGGGATCCGGGCAGTTATGAGGCCTTTCTGTCTCTCCGCGACCCACTGATGGAAAACGCATTCACGGGTGGCTGGGGGCAGGTGGAAAGGTTGTTCCGAAGATCGGGCTATGATATAAGACGGATCGCGGGACGGCGGATGATGATTCGAGCACAGAAGAAGGTGGAAAAGGCCCACGCGGGGGTTCGGAAAAGACTGCTGAAGTATGACGAGCAGTTGGGGGACGCCCTGTCTTTTTCAGGAAGGACGGATTGAATCGCATGAAGCCGACCCATAGCATCATCCCTGTTCTGCTCATCTGCCTGTCGGGCCTGTTCTGTCTGGGCGCCGCGCCGACCGAGTCCCTGAAGGGTCTCCTCGAACCCAGCGAGATCGTGGAGCTGGGGAGTCAGACGCCCGGCATCATCGAGGAATTTCTGGCAGACCGGGGGGACCGCGTCAAGAAGGGTCAGGTCCTTGTTCGGCTGCAGGCGGCGGTGGAAAAGGCCACGGTGGATTTGGCCGTCGCCCGTCTCGAATTCGGGAAACGGAAGGTTCAACGGAATGAAGAGCTGTATCAAAAACAGCTCATTTCCATTCACGAAAAAGACGAAATGGAAACGGAAGTCAAGATCGCTGAATTGCAGCTCAGGGAAGCCATGGAGAAGCTCAGGCTGCGAACCATCACGAGTCCCATCGACGGCGTGGTTGTGAAACGGCTGCGCTCGCCGGGAGAATACGTCGGGGAAGAACCCATCATGACGCTCGCCAGTGTCGATCCCATCAACGTAGAGGTCTTCGTCCCCGCGTCCTGGCACAGGAGAATCCGAAAGGGGATGCAGGTGGAGGTGAGGCCTGAAGCGCCCCTCAGTGGCGTCTATCGGGCCAAAGTCGCAGTGGTCGATGAAGTCATCGACGCGGCCAGCGGGACCTTCGGGGTCAGGGCGGAGCTGCCGAATCCGGATCACCGGGTCAACGCGGGGCTGAATTGCACGGTTCGATTTCTCCCGTAGCGATCCGCCGCGCCGGATCCGGTGAGCCGTCGAGGACAAACCAGGGCGTTCCCGCAGGGAACCCACTCAAAGAAAAGGGGAGAAGAAATGAAAAAGGTTACCGTATTGGTTGCAATGTGTGTTTTGTTCTGTTCCTGTGCCTCGTCGGCCATCCTCAAAACCAACGAGAACCTGTTGAGGCTGAAAACCGGGATGGCCCAGGACGAGGCCATGACGATCATGGGCACGCCGACCTTGAGCGAGCTGTATGAAGCGGCTGACGGAAATCAGGTGTCTATCCTCTATTACCGTACGGAGAGGAAGGAAACGACCGTCTTGTCCGCGAAGGATGAATGCACCCCCGTGGTGTTCACGAACGGGAAACTGGTGGGGTGGGGGGACAGGCTGACCGCCGCGGACATCAACCTCCTGAAGGTCAAAACGAAGTAGGCCTGCCCATTAGAGACGGAGGGAACGGACCCATGCCGCAAGATCGGTCAGTGCGCGCGCCGCGTAGCGGTCGCCTCGGTCCGGTTTGCGGACTCGCCCGCCCAGAGGGGTCAAGAGACCGAAATTAACGTTCATCGGCTGGAAGGCGGTCGGGTCGGATGCCGTCAGAAAGCGGATCAGAGATCCCAGGGCGGTCGTCGGCGGCGGGGGAAGAAACGTCTTCCCATCCGCGTGACGGGAAAGGCTCAACCCGGCGATCAGCCCCATGGCCGCGGACTCGACATAACCCTCGACGCCGGTGATCTGACCCGCGAAAAAAATCCTGTCGTCTGTTTTCAGCTGCAGGGTCTCTCTCAGCACGGCGGGCGCATTGAGAAACGTGTTGCGGTGGATGCTGCCATAGCGCGTAAACTCCGCCTGTTCAAGCCCCGTGATCATCCTGAAGATCCGACGCTGCTCCGGCCAGGTCAGTTTTGTCTGGAAGCCGACCATGTTGAAGAGGGTCGCCGCAAGGTTTTCGTGGCGAAGCTGAACCACGGCGTAGGGCTGCCGGCCGGTGCGCGGATCGGTGAGGCCGACCGGCTTCAGGGGGCCGAAGGTCAGGGTGCGCGGTCCCCTCTCGGCCAGGACTTCGATTGGCAGGCAACCCTCGAAGCATTTCGTCTCCTCGAAGGTATGCAGGGGGACCTTCTCGCCGGTCAGCAGGGCATTCAGGAACCTTTCATATTCCTCAAGATTGAGCGGGCAGTTCAGATAGTCGCCGCCGCCCTCGGGGTCGTAGCGGGAGGCGCGGAAAACCCGGGTTCTGTCGATGGACTCCCCCGTCACGATCGGCGCGATGGCATCATAGAAGGCCAGATGCTTGGCGCCCGTCCGTTCAGCCAGGTTGGCGGCGAGAGCGTCGGAGGTCAGCGGGCCGGTGGCAATCAGAACAAAACCCTCGGAAGGGATCTCCTGAACTTCACGGCGGACAAGGGTGAACCCCGGTTTTCGCTGCAGGCCGTCCTCTACCTGTCGCGAGAAGGCCTCCCGGTCGACGGCGAGCGCCCGGCCGGCGGGAACGGCGGAGGCATCCGCGGCAGCCAGGATGAGGGAGTTAAGCGCGCGCATCTCCGCCTTGAGGAGACCCACGGCGTTCTGGATCCGGTCGGAACGGAGGGAGTTGCTGCAAACGAGTTCAGCGAGGAGAGGGGACGTGTGTGCCGGGGAGAAGCGTTCGGGCTTCATCTCGACGAGGGTGACACGGTGGCCCGCCGCCAGAAGCTGCCAGGCCGCTTCGCAGCCCGCGAGTCCTCCGCCGATGATGGTGATGGGCGTTCCGGCTGACGGCAAGGCTTTAGGCTCCCCGACTCCGGTTCCTATGGGTTCGACGGTTTGTATTTGCGGATGGTCCTGCATTCCGGATAACCGGTGCAACCCAGAAATTTTCCGAAACGGCCGGTTTTGAGCGCCATCGGCTTGCCGCACGTGTCGCAGAGGGTGTCGGTAATGACGGCTTCGGCCGCGGGAGCGCCGGCCTTTCCGCCCCGGGGAATCCGGACGATGTGCTTGCATTCCGGATAGCCGGAACACCCCAAAAAGTTTCCGTAGCGACCCCGCTTGACGACCATCGGTTTGCCGCATTTTTCACAGAGATCGGCACCCTCCGGCGCCTCGGTCGGGGAGGTGATCGGGTTTCCGTCCGGGCCGACATTCATCGTGTGACGGCATTCGGGATAGCCTGAGCACCCCAGAAATTTTCCGAAACGCCCCTCGCGGGCAAGCATCGGTTTGCCGCACAGCGGACAGGCGATGTCCGTCACGGCGTCCCGCGCCGGCTGGATGTCGCCGTTGTCGTCCTGCGTGAAGTTTTTCGTATTCCTGCAGTCGGGATAGTTCGTGCAGGCGAGAAAGCGTCCGTTCTTTCCCCATTTGATCACCATCGGCTTGCCGCATTTTTCGCAGACGAGGTCGGTCGGAATCTCCTCGCGCTTGACGTTGGTCATGTTGGCTTTCGCTTTCATGAGTTCCTCTGTGAACGGTCGATAGAAATTGTTCAGGATGTCCAGCCGCCTGGCCTGTCCATCCTCGACGCGGTCGAGCTCCGTCTCCATCCCTGCGGTGAAGGTGACGTCCAGGATACGCGGAAAGTTCTTCACGAGAAGGTCGGTCACGAGAATGCCGAGTTCTGTCGGGATGAACCGTCCCTTCTCGAGGCGGACGTACTCGCGTTCCTGGATGGTGCTCAGGATGGTTGCGTACGTGCTGGGACGGCCGATGCCGTTTTCCTCGAGTTCCCGGACGAGCGAGGCCTCTGAGAAACGGGGCGGCGGCTGGGTGAATTTCTGCTCAGGCTTGAGATCGAGGAGGGCCAGGACTTCCCCTTTGCGGACCTCAGGAAGAAGCTTGCCGATGCCGTTTTCATCGCCGTTGTCTTCCTTGCCCTCGGTGTACACGATCGTGAAGCCCGGAAATTTCATCACGGCCCCCTGCGCGCGAAAGAGGCACGCGGCGGCCGTGATGTCCACGGTGGTCTGATCGAGGACGGCGGGGTTCATCTGGGAGGCCAGGAAGCGGTTCCAGATGAGCTGGTAGAGACGGAATTGATCGTTGCTGAGGAAGGGCTTGACGGTCTGGGGCGGATGGGACATCGACGCCGGGCGGATGGCCTCGTGGGCATCCTGGGCCTTTCCGGAGACTTTGAACGTCCGTGCCTTGGGCGGGAGAAAGGTCGGATCATAGCTTCGTCGGATGAATTCCCGCGCATCGGTCAGCGCGTCGGCGGCGATGCGGACCGAATCGGTTCTCATGTAGGTGATCAGCCCCACCGGACCCTCCGCGCCGAGTTCGATCCCCTCGTAGAGTTTCTGGGCCGTGGACATGGTTTTCTTGGCCGAAAAGCGGAACCAGCGCGAGGCCTCCTGCTGGAGTTTGCTCGTCGTGAAGGGCGGGGGCGGCTGGCGCCGGACCTCCTTCTTCTCCACGGAGGAAACGGTGAACGGGGCCTCCCGTAGGCTGCGGACGATCTCGTCGGATCCTTCGGCGTTGACGACCTTGGCCTTTTTCCCGTCGATCTTGATCAGCTTGGCTTCGAAGGGCGGCGGATTCGTTCCCTGGACCAAAGCGGTCAGGGTCCAGTATTCCTCGGCCACAAACGCCTTGATCTCCGCCTCGCGGTCACAGATGATGCGGACGGCGACGGACTGGACGCGACCGGCGGATAGTCCGCGTTTGACCTTGTCCCAGAGAATGGGGCTGATTTGGTAACCCACGAGGCGGTCGAGGATGCGGCGGGTCTGCTGCGCCTCGTAGCGGTCGAAATCGAGTTCGCGGGGGTTGCGGAGGGCTTCGAGGATGGTCGCCCGGGTCAGGTCGTTGAACAGGACGCGCCGGACCGTTTTCCCGCGACCACCGATCTCTTCGGCGATGTGCCAGGCGATGGCCTCTCCCTCGCGGTCCGGGTCGGGTGCCAGAAGGATCTGGTGTGCCTTGGCCGCCGCTTTTTTGAGTTCGGCGATCACCTTCTTTTTGGCGTCCATGACGAGGTAGGTCGGCTCGAAGTCCTTGTCGGGATCGATCCCCAGACGGTTCTTGGGAAGATCCTTCACGTGGCCGACGGAGGCCCGGACGTCGTATTCCGGGCCCAGATATTTTCGTAGGGTTTTGACCTTGGTGGGAGATTCGACAATGATCAGCGATTCCGACATAATGATTCCTCGCGCAGATATCGGTTTCCGGGCATTTGCCGGACGAGACCGTTCAGTTCCAGTTGCAGGAGCGCCGTGATAATTTCCTGGACCGTCAGCCCCGTCGCATGGACGAGAGCGTTCGCATCGACGGGAATGGCGGAAAGGGCGGAGAAGACAATCCGTTCCCGTTCCGACAGAGATTCCATCGCGGCGCCGTCCGACGTCGCGGCGTCGGGGATGGCATCCGGGGAAGGTTGGGCGGCGGGAGGCACAATGCCCGCCCGCTGGAGTTGCGGCAGGATCTCTTCCAGGATGTCATCGACGCCTTCGATGAGCTTGGCCCCTTCCTTCAGGAGCCGGTGGGTGCCACGGGAGCCGGACGAGTCGATGGCCCCGGGGACGGCAAAGACCTCACGACCCTGTTCCAGGGCGATGCGGGCCGTGATGAGCGATCCGCTCTTCATGCCGGCTTCCACCACGACCACGCCCAGGGAGAGGCCGCTGATGATGCGGTTGCGGGCCGGGAAATTGGCGGCGTTCGGTGGGGTTCCGAAAGGATACTCGCTGATGACGGCGCCGCTCGCGGCGATCTTACGGTAGAGGGATTCGTTCTCCGGTGGATAGATGACGTCCGGACCGCTCCCCAGGACCGCGATGGTTCGTCCGCGTCCGGCCAGCGCCCCGCTATGGGCGGCGGAGTCGATTCCACGCGCCATGCCGCTGACGACCGTGATTCCCCTCAGGGCGAGCTCGCGACAGAGGCGTTCCGTCGTGAAGCGGCCGTAAGGACTCGCCTGGCGCGATCCGACCACGGCGATGGGGATATCCTCGTTGGACAAGGTTCCCCTCACGTAGAGCAGAGGCGGGAAATCGTAGATGTTAAGCAGACGCCGGGGATAGTCGGCGTCCTGAAAGGTGAGCAGGGTCATGCTCCCTTGTCGAACGCGCTCCAGTTCCTTCTCGCAGGCCTTCCAGTCGTCGAACGACTTGATCTGTGCGGCGGTCTTGTCTCCGATGCCGGGGATGCGTTTCAGCGTTTCGTATGACGCCGCGAACACCTTGGCCGGCGAACCGAGCGCCTCCACGAGGGTTTTGAAGGCGAGATTCCCCACCCCTTCGACTTTTTTCAGAGCCAGCCAATCCGGCAGCGATTCTTTTTGCATGGGAAACGTTCCTGAATTCTGAAAGGCGGCAAACATATATCGGACCCGCACGGGGTGTCAAGTCTTTTCCCCGGAAACCTCTCAATCGCGAAATAACCATTGCCTCCGGAGAGGCTTTGGTTTAAGGAAAGGCTATTTCAAGATGATGAGGTGAACATGAAGCGATCATCCGGCCTTGTCGCGAGGATCCTCGTTGCGACGATTCTGGCCGTCCCGTTGACATACCGGCCCTTGATCCTGTCGGCCCAGACGACGCCGGCACCGGCGCCGGTGATCAACGTCGCTCCCCACGAAATCGATCTCGGAGGTCTCACGTCGGGACAGACCCTGAAAGGGAAATTCATCCTGAGTTATCCCGGGCCCGCTTCCCAGGCGTGGAATACGCAGACCCTGTCGGGCTGGACCTTCCTGGACCAGGATCGGCTGTCCGGAACAGTCGCCGAGGAGCCGTGCGTCCTGGAGGTGAGGCTCTCCCGATTCGACGACGGAGAGGAACGGGACGTTGATGCCCAGGACGCGGCGATCAGAAGCGTACGGCTGTCGCTGGAGAGCGGGGGAAAGGCAATCACGGCGCGCAGGGAATTCTCCGCCGGACCGCACAGGGTGGCGATTCCCGTTTCGCTGCCGGGTGGCGTCCGGAATCTCCATATTCGCTTCAGTCTGCCCTATCCGGAGCTCGAAACGTTCCTTACCGTCGATCCCCCCCGTCTCGATTTTGGGAGCCTGGGCCCCGGAGAAACCTCGACACGAATCATCCGCCTCAACAATGTCGGGCGCGAGCGCCTGCACTGGAAGGCCGTCGGGCCCGCGCCGGAGAAGGAGGTCGTCCCCGTCAGCAGGGGACGCTACCACTCCTTTCAGAATCCGGAGCTTCGCGGACAGGGAACGTATCAACCGCCAGTGAGGATCGCGGAGGCGGTGGAATTTCCCCCGGGATGGTCCGAAGAGGGGGGGTATCCTGTTTCCCATCCGCAGGGATCAAACATGAAATGCCGCTTCAAGGGGACGGGTGTCGTATTGCATCTCTGGAAATCATCCGACGGCGGAAGCCTGTCGATTTATATCGACAATCGGCTCGTTGAAACCGTCAACGCGATATCCGATCCGGTCGAGAGGTTCACCTCGAACGGCGTTTCGGGTCTCAACGAAGGACCTCACGAGCTGAGCGTGGTCGTCAAGAGCGGACGTCTGAAACTGGAGGGGATGACGGTTTACGACCAGGATGTCCGGCGCGGACCTGCCGACTGGATCAACCTTTTTCCCGATTCCGGCGTCATCACGCGTGAGACGGATTTCGTCAACATCGCTCTCCGCGCTCAGAACGTCCCACCCGGAACCTATCGGGATCACCTTCTGATCCGCTCCACGGGTGGGGATCAGGTCGTCGACCTCTCCGTGGAGGTCAGGGCAGACGCACCCACGAAAATCATCGACGTCTACCGGTATTTTCGGGACAACGATTGTCTGTTCACCGTCAATCCCGAGGCCGAAGTGCAGCGTCTCCATTCGGGCGGATATCAGCGCCAGGGGGTTGCATTCCGGCTTTTCATTCCCGGAATACCGGGGACAACGGAGCTCTATCGCTGGTTCAACCCGAAGAAGCGGGACCACTATTACGCAATCAACCGGTTGGCCGTCAATCCACAGTCCGGATACGTCCTGGAGGGAGTCATCGGCCATATCGCGACCTCGCGGATGAACAACACACGCCCGCTCTATCGCTGGCGAAACCCCCGGACCGGTCATCATTTCTTCACAACCGATCAGAGCGGGGAAGGTCGGGACAGGAAGGGTTTCCGCTTCGAAGGAATCGTCGGTTATGTACGCTGACAAACACCGCTTTTACACTTGACAAAAGCCGGCAAAGGCGTTAAGAGGCGTTTCCTTTTTGGAACAACAGGCGCCAGTAGCTCAGCTGGATAGAGCAACGGACTTCTAATCCGTAGGTCGCGGGTTCGAATCCCTCCTGGCGTACCAGGAATGCATGGTGGGTGTAGCTCAAATGGTTAGAGTGCCGGGTTGTGGCCCCGGAGGTTGAGGGTTCAAGTCCCTTCACTCACCCCACACTTGCCAGTTGGGACAGAATGAGATATAATGCGCCCGTAGCTCAGTTGGATAGAGTCGCAGACTTCGAATCTGTTGGTCGTACGTTCGAGTCGTACCGGGCGCGCCAGATTGGAGAGGGATAAGACAAACCCGTCCATGTGGGCCCTTAGCTCAGCCGGTAGAGCAACTGACTCTTAATCAGTAGGTTGTCGGTTCGATCCCGACAGGGCTCACCAGATTTCAAGGGGTTAGGCAGTATGCCGAGCCCCTTTTTTTCTTTGGACCCCGAAGCATGGAAAAAAAACGCCTCTATATCCGGACCTTCGGATGCCAGATGAACGTGCATGATTCCGAGCAGCTTGCCGCGCTCCTTGCTTACGAAGGCTATGAGCGCGCCGATCGGCCCGAGGAGGCCGATCTGATCGTCGTCAACACGTGCAGCATCCGCGAGAAGGCCGCCCAGAAGGTTTACAGCGAACTCGGGCGGCTCCGGAGCCTGAAATCCCTGAAGCCCGGGCTGCGGATCGCGGTCGGCGGCTGTGTTGCACAGCAGCGGGGGCGGGCGCTTCTGGTGGCGGCGCCCCATGTGGATCTGGTTTTCGGAACGCACCAACTGGCGAGCGTTCCCAGGCTCTTGAACCTCTGCGGTCACGGTGGGGCAGGCGTCGTGGAAACGGCGTTTTGCGACCGGGTCGAATCGTTGGCGATCTTCGCCCCGCCCCCACACGGAACGGTGAGCGCTTACGTGACCATCATGCAGGGGTGCAATAATTTCTGTGCATACTGTGTCGTCCCCTATCTGAGGGGGCGGGAACAAAGCCGTTCCGGTCGGGAGATCATAGCCGAGATCCGCTCCTTGGCGGATCTCGGCATACGCGAGGTGACGCTGCTCGGTCAGAACGTGAACTCCTACGGAGTGGGGACGCCGGAAGGGATGGATTTCCCGGGCCTGATTCGGGAAATCGGCGCCGTCTCCGGTATCGAGCGCATCCGCTTCACGACCTCGCATCCGAAGGACCTGTCGGCGGACTTGATGCAGTGCTTCCGAGAGGTCGAGTCACTCTGCGGACACATTCACCTTCCGGTTCAGGCCGGTTCGAACCGAGTTCTCGCCCGGATGAACCGGGGGTATACCCGGGAGGGATATCTGGACAAGGTCCAACGACTCCGGGACGCCTGTCCGAACATCAGCATCACCTCGGACATCATCGTCGGTTTCCCGGGGGAAACCGAGGCCGATTTTCGTGAGACGCTGGATCTGATGGGAAAAATCAGATTTGACAATTTGTTCTCTTTTAAATATTCTCGACGCGAAGGAACGGCGGCCATGAAGATGACGGAGCCGGTTGCGGAGGAGGTCAAGTCGGAGAGGCTGAAGATCCTGCAGGCCCTTCAGGACGAACATACCCAGGAGAGAAACCGGCTTTCGATCGGAAGGGTAGAGGAGATCCTCGTGGAAGGCGTCAGTCGGGCATCGTCCCGGCATCTAACGGGGCGAACCCGCGGCAACAAGATCGTTAACTTTGCCGGAGAAGAACGGCTGATCGGCCGGACGGTGCGCTGTCGCATCACGGAGGCCTTTCTCCATTCCCTCCGGGGCGAGCTTCAACTTCCGGAGGCCTGATCATGCTGATCGAAATGAAGATATCCGGGCTGACGATCGATCCCCTCACCAACACGCCGATCGTTATCCTTAAGGACCTGGAAGAGAAGAAGGCGATCCCGATCTGGATCGGCTTGTTTGAAGCGAGTGCGATTGCCACTGAGATGGAAAAAATCAGCTTCGCCCGTCCCATGACGCACGACCTGCTCAACGAGATTCTGAAAACGCTCGATGTCCAGGTCACGCGGGTGGAGATCAACGACCTGAGGAACAACACCTTCTTCGCCAACATTTTCGTGGTCAGGGAGGGGAGGGACTACGTCATCGATTCCCGCCCGAGCGACGCGCTGGCCCTCGCCCTGCGCGCACGCGCCCCGATCTTTGTCGAGCAGAAGGTGATCGACAAGTCCCGAAACGTGGATTTCGGATCCAAGGGAACGGACCAGGATCAGTTGCAGGAAGAAAAATTGAAGGAATTTCTGGAGAATATGTCTCCGGAGGAGTTCGGCAAGTACAAGATGTAGGCCTCTGTGCGCGGTGCCACGAAAGACGGGTCGAAGCGGACTTTCGTGGCTATTGTTTTTATCGGACCCCTGATGGTCCCGGATCGCACGGCATCTTTAGGGGAAGGCCGGAACGGCGGGATGACGACATGATCGAGGACGTGGAGCAGGCCCTGCGTCGTTTCTCGCGACACATGGAAATGGAGCGGGATCTTTCCCCCCATACCCGATCGAACTACCTGCACGACGTTCGGCAGTTCGTCGCGTATCTCGAGGCCGAAGCCCTGATCGATGCGGCGAAGGGGCAGGGACTGGAATCCATCGATGCCCTGATGATCCGAACTTTCCTGGCCGGGCTTTATCAGCGCCGGATTCGGAAGGTTTCGATCGCCCGGAAGATATCCGCCCTGAAGAGCTTTTTCCGCTACCTCCAGCGCGACGGGGTGCTCAAGGGCAATCCGGCGGAATTGATCCAGACGCCGCGCATCGAGACGTATGTCCCCTCCGTCCTGTCCGCCGACGAGATGGAGGACCTTCTCAAGGCACCGCAAGATGCCCGGTTTTCTGGTGCGCGGGATCGGGCAGTCCTGGAACTGCTGTACTCGTCGGGCATCCGTCTGAGCGAACTGACGGGACTCAACGTCGGGGATGTCGATTTCGCGGCTGGGCTGGTCAGGGTCCGCGGGAAGGGGAAAAAGGACCGGATCGTTCCGGTCGGAGGCCCGGCGCTAAATGCCCTGCGCGTCTATCTGGAGGCGCGGGATGCCCTGTTTCCGGAGCCGGACGGGGTCGGCCAGCAGCCGATCTTCGTGAACCGGCGGGGAGGACGCATCAGCACGCGCTCCATCGCCCGGATCGTCGACCGGTCGACCGTCCAGGGCGGGTTGCGCCGCAAGATCAGCCCCCACACGTTCCGGCACACGTTTGCCACGCACATGCTCGACGCCGGCGCCGATCTGCGGGCGATCCAGGAATGTCTGGGCCACGAGAGCCTGTCGACGACGCAGAAATACACGGCCGTGAGCGTCGCACGGCTGATGGAGGTCTACGACAAGGCCCATCCGAAGGCCGGAGGAGGACACAAGAAACCATGATTATGCATGGAACGACCATCGTCGCCGTACGACACAAGGGAAAGGTCACGGTGGCCGGGGACGGGCAGGTCACCATCGACGTGACGGTTATGAAGCACGGCGCCCGGAAGGTCCGGCGCCTCTACCACAACGAGGTCATTGTGGGATTCGCCGGAGCAACGGCGGACGCCTTCACGCTGTTCGACCGCTTCGACCAGAAACTGGAGCAGTACAACGGCAATCTCCTGCGCGCCGCGGTGGAACTGACGAAGGACTGGCGGACGGATCGCGTCCTCCGGCACCTGGAGGCGTTGATGATCGCCGTCAACCGGGAAAGTTTTCTCATGATCTCGGGCATCGGCGACGTCATCGAATCGGATGACAACGTCATGGCCATCGGGTCCGGAGGCCCTTACGCCCTGGCGGCGGCCCGTGCGCTCATCCGGCATACCGACCTCACGGCCGCCGAGATTGCCCGTGAGGCCGTCTCCATCGCCTCGGAGATCTGCATCTACACGAACGACAACATCACGCTAGAAGAATTGGATACGGCGGAGGTTCCGGAAGGGACGAGCCGAAGCCGGTCAGGGAGCTAGAGGAATACATGTCGGAGAACGGATTGACCCCCAAACGGATTGTCGAAAAACTCGACCGGTACATCATCGGTCAGGGCGAGGCCAAGCGGGCCGTCGCGATCGCCTTGCGCAACCGCTGGCGGCGCCAGAATGTCGTCAAGGAACTGGCTGACGAGATTTCGCCGAAGAATATCATCATGATCGGTCCGACGGGCGTGGGCAAGACGGAGATCGCCAGGCGGCTCGCGAAGTTGGACAATTCACCCTTCATCAAGGTGGAGGCCTCGAAGTTCACGGAGGTCGGCTATGTCGGCCGCGACGTCGAGTCGATGGTGCGGGATCTGGTCGAACTGGCCGTCAACATGATCAAGGGTGAAGAGCGGGAAAAAGTTCGCGCCAGGGCGTCCGAGCTCGCTGAGGAGCGTCTGCTGGACGTTCTGCTGCCCGCAAGGCCCGAGGAGAGGCGCGCGGAAGACCTCATCGCGGGACACCCGGGGACGAGTCCGGACGCGGCACCCGCCGTGGACACGACGCGGGAGAAACTGCGGCGTCTGCTCCGCGAAGGGAAACTGGATCAGCGACCGGTGGACCTGGAGGTTTCGGAAGCGCGCACGAGCCCCATGATCGAGGTGTTTTCTTCAACGGGCATAGAAGACCTCGGCCTCAACATCAAGGAGGTCTTCGGAAATATCTTTCCTCAAAAGAAGAAGCAGCGGCGCGTCAAGGTGCCGGAGGCCATCGAGATTCTGACCGACGAGGAGGCCCAGCGTCTCGTCGACATGGACAAGGTTACCCGCGCCGCGGTGGAGCGCGTGGAGCAATCCGGCATCATCTTTCTCGACGAGATCGACAAGATCGTGGGTGGAGACGGCGCGCACGGACCGGACGTGTCTCGCGAAGGCGTTCAGCGGGATCTCCTGCCGATTGTCGAGGGCTCCACGGTCAACACGCGCTACGGGATGGTCAAGACGGATCATATCCTGTTTATCGCCGCCGGGGCCTTCAGCAGCACCAAGCCGTCCGATCTCATCCCGGAGCTTCAGGGACGTTTCCCCATCCGGGTCGAGTTGGATTCCCTGGGGAAGGAGGAGTTCATCCGCATCCTGACGGAACCGCACAACGCCCTGATCAAGCAGTACCGGGAAATGATGGCGACGGAGGGGATCGATATGGTCTTCACCGACGACGCCGTGGCCGAAATCGCCGAAGTGGCGGAGACCGTCAACGAGCGGACGGAGAACATCGGCGCGCGCCGGCTGTACACGATTATGGAAACGCTCCTGGACGAGGTGTCCTTCGATGCCCCCGACATGGAGGAAAAGCAGGTCGTTATCGACGCCGACTACGTCCGCGAGCGGCTCGACGACATCGTCGAAGACGAGGATCTGAGCCGATACATTCTTTAGGAGGTTGACCAGTGGTCGATCCGATACAGCAGTCCATGGCGCGGGCGGATGTCCTTCTTGAAGCCCTCCCGTATATCCGGCGGTTCTACAACAAGACCATCGTGATCAAGTACGGCGGTCACGCCATGGCCGACGACGCCCTGAAGAATGCCTTTGCCCGCGACATCGTGATGATGAAATATATCGGGATCAATCCGGTGGTCGTTCACGGCGGTGGGCCGCAGATCGGCTCGTTCCTGAAGAAGCTCGGAAAGGATTCCACCTTCATCCAGGGCATGCGGGTGACCGACGAGGAGACCATGGACATTGTCGAAATGGTCCTTGTGGGGAAGGTCAACAAGGAAATCGTGGGACTCATCAACCAGCACGGCGGGCGGGCGGTTGGCTTGAGCGGAAAGGACGGCGGGCTCATCCGGGCGGAAAAATACCTGCTCAGCGCCGAGAAGGCGAAGGACACCCCGCCGGAGATCATCGATCTGGGGCTGGTCGGGAAGGTGAGGGAGATCGACGGCAGCCTGATTTCCGTTCTCGTAAAGGACGGCTTTATCCCCGTCATCGCGCCGACCGGCGCCGGCGAGAGCGGAGAGACCTACAACATCAATGCCGACATCGTCGCCGGGGCGGTGGCCTCGGCCCTGAAGGCGGAAAAGCTCGTCCTGCTTACGGATGTCGCCGGCGTGCTGGACGCCGAGAAGAAGCTGGTCAACACGATGAACAACCGGGCGGCCCAGCGGATGATCGAGACCGGGATTATCGAGGGCGGCATGTTCCCGAAGGTCAAATGCTGCCTGAAGGCTTTGCGTGGCGGGGTGCACAAGACCCACATCGTCGACGGGCGGTTGCGGCACGCGATCCTGCTGGAGATATTTACCGATTCCGGGATCGGAACCGAGATCGTCGCTTAGGGATCCTTCAAAATCGGGATCCCTAGCCGAACCTGACATGTTTTCATGACAAATTTCCCGGGTGCGTTTCCGGGATGCGGTTCTCGAAGGTCGTTGAGCGGGCTGGAGGGGAGGAACAAGCGTGAATAAAACGGAGTGGATGGGGCTGGGCGAGCGGTACCTGATGAACACCTACCGGCGCGCGCCACTTGTTTTCGAACGGGGTGAAGGCGTACGACTGTGGGACTGCGACGGTCGGGAGTACCTAGACTTTCTGGCGGGCATCGCCGTCTGCAGCCTCGGACATGCCCATCCACGCGTCGTCGAGGCCATCCGGCGCCAGGCGGGCCGCCTGATGCATGTCTCCAATCTCTACCAGATCGAGCCGCAGATCCTCGCGGCGCAGGCCCTGTGCGAACGGTCCTTCGCCGAAAAAGTCTTTTTCTGCAACAGCGGCGCGGAGGCGAACGAGGCGGCGATCAAGCTCGCCCGGAAGTTCGGTCACGAACGCCTGGGCGGGCGGTATGAAATCGTCACCATGATCAATTCCTTTCACGGAAGGACCCTGGCCACGATCACGGCGACAGGCCAGACGAAGTTTCAGGCGGGGTTTGAACCGCTGCCGGCCGGCTTCCGTTATGCACCCTACGACGACCCGAAGGCGCTCGCGGATGCGGTCACGGACAGGACATGCGCAATTCTCGTCGAACCGATCCAGGGGGAGGGCGGGATCCGGCTTCCGGCACCCACCTATCTTCAGGAGGTTCGCGCTCTGTGCGACGCGCGCGGCATTCTCCTGATGCTTGACGAGGTTCAGACGGGGATCGGCCGCACGGGGACGCTCTTCGCCTACGAGCAGGCGGGGATTAAGCCGGACGTCATGACCCTGGCCAAGGCCCTGGGCAACGGGTTTCCCGTCGGGGCAATGCTGTCGACGGAGGAGGTCGCCCGGGTGTTCGAGCCGGGAACCCATGCCTCGACCTTCGGCGGGAATCCCCTGGCGATGGCCGCCGTCCTGTCGGTTCTCGAAGCGATCGATGAAGAGGGTCTTCTTAAGAATTGCCAGGAGATGGGCGAATATTTCCTTCAGAAACTGAGCGTTCTAAAGAGGAAGCATTCCCTGATCCGGGACATCCGGGGAAGAGGGCTTCTGATCGGGTGCGAACTCGGCTGCGAAGGTGCGCCATACGTCTCGCGATGCATGCAGGAAGGCTTGCTCATCAACTGCACGAACGCCAACGTACTGCGCTTCGCCCCGCCGCTCGTCGTGACGGCCGGGGACATCGATCGAGCGGCGGACATTCTCGACGCCGCATTGGGGGCATCATGAAAAAGGATCTTTTGAGCGAGTTTGATCTGGCCAAAGACGACTTTGAGTGCATTTTCGAGAAGGCTAAACGTCAGAAGCGCATTCACGAAGAGGGGAGATTCTACCAGCCCCTCCGGGGGAAAACGCTGGGGATGATCTTCGACAAATCGTCGACCCGGACGCGGATCTCATTCGAGGTCGGGATGTACCAACTGGGCGGGATCGCCCTGTTTCTGAACAGCCGCGATACGCAGCTTGGGCGGGGCGAGAATATCATGGATTCGGCCCGCATCATGTCCCGCTATCTCGACGGGATCATGATCCGGACCTTTTCCCAGAAAGCCGTCGAGGAGTTCGCGCGCCATGCGTCCATTCCCGTCATCAACGGTCTGACCGACCTCCTCCACCCCTGTCAGATCCTGAGCGATCTGTTCACGATCATGGAGAAAAAGGGCGCCTATGAGGGAAAGACGATCGCCTACATCGGCGACGGGAACAACATCGCCAACTCCTGGATCAATGCGGCGGCCCGGCTCCCGATTCGCCTGGCCCTGGCCTGTCCGGAGGGCTATCGTCCGGATAGGAGGATCCTGGCCCGAGCGCTGAAAAACAACGGCGCCGACATCCTTCTGACGGACCGTCCCGAGGAGGCGGTCAAGGGCGCCGACATCGTCTACACCGACGTCTGGGCGAGCATGGGGCAGGAACACGAGCAGGAGGAGCGGGCCGGTCGTTTTCAGAGGTTTCAGGTCAACGAAAGGCTGCTCAAACACGCCCGGAAGGACGCCCTCGTCATGCACTGCCTGCCTGCCCATCGCGGCGAAGAGATCACGGCGGAGGTCCTCGACGGACCCCAGTCCATCGTCGTCGATCAGGCGGAAAACCGGCTACACGTCCAGAAAGCCATTCTTGAGATACTACTTTAGGGGAGGTTTGGTAATGTCTGATAATATTAAGAAAGTCGTTCTTGCCTATTCCGGGGGGCTGGATACGTCCGTCATCGTCCGGTGGCTGATCGAGACCTATGGATGCGAGGTCGTCTGCTTCGCCGCGGACGTCGGTCAAAAGGAGGAACTCGACGGGCTCGAGGCCAAGGCGATCAACACCGGGGCGAGCAAGTGCTACATCGAGGATCTCCGGGAGGAATTCGTCCGGGATTTCGTGTTCCCCGCCCTGCGGGCCAACGCCATCTACGAGGGGACCTATCTCCTGGGGACCTCGCTCGCCCGTCCACTCATCGCCAAACGTCAGATCGAAATCGCCCACGCGGAAGGCGCCGACGCCGTCTGTCACGGCGCAACCGGGAAAGGGAACGACCAGGTCCGGTTCGAGCTCACCTATATCGCCCTGGATCCGGCCATCCGCATCATTTCCTCCTGGAAGGATCCCCACTGGACGTTCAGGTCACGCCCCGACATGATCGATTATGCGGAGAAATATGGAATTCCGCTGCCCCTGTCGAAGGAAAAACCCTACAGTGCCGATCGCAATCTCCTGCACATGTCGCATGAGGGGGGCATTCTGGAGGATCCCTGGGCGGAGCCGCCGGAGGACGTCTTCGTCCTGACGGTGTCGCCGGAGGATGCGCCGGACCGGCCGACCTACGTGGAAATCGGGTTCGAGCGGGGGAATCCGGTCGCCGTGGACGGCGTGGCGATGACGCCCGCGGCGCTCCTCGATCGGCTGAACGACCTGGCCGGCGCGAACGGGGTCGGCCGCGTGGACATGGTCGAAAATCGCTTTGTCGGGATGAAATCCCGGGGCGTCTACGAGACCCCCGGCGGCACCCTCCTCTGGGCGGCACACCGCGCCCTCGAATCCATCACGATGGACCGCGAGGTCATGCTGATGCGAGACTCCCTGACGCCCAAGTACGCGCAGCTCGCGTACAACGGCTTCTGGTACGCGCCCGAGATGGAAACACTGCAGCGGTACATCGACGCGACACAGGAGAACGTGACCGGCACGGTGCGCGTGAAGCTGTACAAGGGCAACTGCATCGTGGTCGGCCGCAAGTCTCCCCACTCCACCTACCGGGAGGATTTCGCCACCTTCGACCAAGACCAGGTTTACAACCAGATGGACGCCACCGGTTTCATCCGTCTCAATGCCCTGAGACTGAGGATCCGATCGCTGATCAAGGGCCGGAGCGCCTGATGCATTCGTCATCCGTCAGAAAGAGCGGCAGATCATGATACCGATAAACAAGACGAAAAAACTCTGGGGAGGCCGGTTCAAGGAGCCCACCGACCGGCTGGTCGAGGCCTTTACCGCCTCAGTTCAGTATGACCGGCGGCTGTACCGCTACGACATCGAGGGGAGTATCGCCCACACCCGCATGCTGGTCAAGCAGGGGATCCTGAAGAAGAAAGAAGGCACCCTCATCATCACGGGGCTGAAGAAGATCCTCAAGGACATTCAGGAGGAGACGTTCACCTTCCGCACCGGGGACGAGGACATCCACATGGTCATCGAGCGGGCCCTGATCCGGGCGGTCGGCGACGTCGGCGGCAAGGTCCATACGGGGCGCAGCCGCAACGACCAGATCGCCCTGGATATCCGGCTCTACCTCCGGGACGAGATCCGGGAGGTCCTCGTCCGGATTGCCGCGCTCAAGGACACGCTCGTCGACTTGGCGAAGGAGGAATTCGGCACGATCATGCCCGGCTATACGCACCTACAGAAAGCCCAGCCGGTTCTGCTGTCGCATTATCTGCTTGCGTACTGGGAAATGCTCGACCGGGACGAACAGAGACTCGCCGATTCCCTGAAGCGGGTGAACGTTCTGCCTCTGGGCGCCGCGGCCCTGGCCGGGACGGGCCTGCCCCTGGACCGACAATACACGGCGGAGTTGCTCGGTTTCGAAAGCGTTTCCAGAAATAGCATGGATACCGTCGGCGATCGCGATTTCGTGGCCGAATTCATTTTTACGGCCTCCGTCGTCATGATGCACCTGAGCCGATTCTGTGAGGACCTGATCCTCTGGTCCACGGAGGAGTTCGGTTTTATCGAAATCGCCGACGCCTATACGACCGGCAGCAGCATCATGCCTCAGAAGAAGAATCCGGACGTCGCGGAACTCGTCCGGGGAAAGACCGGACGCGTCTACGGCCATCTGGTCACCCTCCTGACCCTCCTCAAGGGGCTTCCCATGAGCTACAATCGAGACCTCCAGGAGGACAAGGAGCCGCTCTTCGACTCGGTGGACACCGTCAAGGCCTGCCTGGACGTCTTCACCGCCATGCTCAGGCATACCCGTTTCAACCGGGAACGGATGCTGAAGGAAGCGGACCGTGGCTTTGCCGTCGCGACCGACGTCGCGGAGTACCTCACGCGGAAAGGTATCCCCTTCCGAGAAGCCCACCGGATCGTCGGGAGGATTGTCGGGTACTGCCTGGAGAACGACAAATCCTTCGACGATCTGACACTGAAGGAGTGGCGGAAGTTCGACCGGAAATTCACCCAGGACATCCAGGACGCCCTGGCGGTCGAAACCTCCGTCGACGCCCGCATGACGGCCGGAGGCACCGCCCGGGAGCTGGTCAGGAAGCGGATCGAGGAGATCGAACGTCAACGTGAACCGAAAGCCTGACCGAAACGGCGCCAGCCGTTGGATTCTTGCGATCCTTATCGTCATCCTTGCCGTCACGGTCCTGTGGGCCTGCGGCAGGAAGGCGGATCCCCTGTCGCCACGGGTCGAGGCGCCCGCGGCCATCGGTGGTTTGACGGTGGAGAGATTCCCCGAGGGATTCCGGCTAGGATGGGCGCCGCCCGGCGCCGGGGTGGCCCGGATCAGGATCCTGCGGAGCGACGTCACAGACGCCTCCTGTCCCGGCTGCCCGAAGGAGTCCCGGCTGATCACGGAACTGATTCCCGATGACGACGGAGTGCTGCCTGTGACCTACACGGACCGGAGCGTCAAGGAAGGCGCTGACTATACCTATCGGCTTATCGCCTGCGGCGCGGACGGCGTCTGCGGCGACGAGAGCGCGGAGACCGGAATCAAGGACTGAGGGCCGTGCATGAATGACTTCAAATTCAGGCAGAATCGCCTCTATTGTGAGGACACGCCGGTGGAGGAGATCGCGGGGGCGGTCGGCACCCCGTTTTACCTCTACAGTTTCCGCACGCTGACCCGGCATTTTCAGGTCTTCGACGAGGCGTTTGCCGACGTTCCTCATCTGGTCTGCTACGCCGTCAAGGCGAACTCGAATATCGCCCTTCTCGGTATTTTTGCCCGGGCCGGGGGAGGGGCGGACATCGTATCGGGCGGCGAGCTGTACCGCGCGCTCAAGGCGGGCGTTCCCCCCGCCAAGATCGTCTATTCGGGGGTGGGAAAGCGGATCGATGAAATTGAGTACGCCCTTCGCGAGGGCATCCTGATGTTCAACGTCGAATCCCCGCAAGAACTCGAATTGATCGACGAGACGGCGGCACGGATGGGGAAGCGGACCGGTATCGCGCTCCGGGTCAACCCGGACGTCGATCCGGAGACCCACCCGCACATTTCGACGGGGCTCAAGGAGAACAAGTTCGGGATAGATGTCTCCCGTTCGCTGGAGGCCTACCGCCGGGCAAAGCGTCTCTCCAGCCTTGACATCATGGGCGTAAGCTGCCATATCGGATCCCAGGTTACGAAGACATCCCCCTTCGTCGAAGCCCTGGAGCGGATCAGGCGGCTGATCGTTCTGCTCCGGGAAGAGGGGATCGCGATCCGCTACCTCGATCTGGGCGGCGGCCTAGGCATTACGTACGACCGGGAAACACCGCCGCATCCGACGGAGTATGCCCGGGCGCTGCTCGAAGCCTCCCGCGAGATCGACTGCACCTTTATCTTGGAACCGGGTCGCGTGATCGTCGGCAATGCGGGCATTCTGGTGACCCGTGTCCTCTACACCAAGGAGACGGAGGATAAGCGCTTCCTGATCGTCGACGCCGGCATGAACGATCTCGTCCGCCCGAGCCTCTATCAGGCCTACCACGAGATCCGGCCCGTCGTTGACGAAGATCGCGAAGAGCGCGTCTATGATGTTGTCGGCCCGATCTGTGAGTCCGGCGACTATCTGGCAAAGGGACGGTCGCTTCCGGACCAGAAGCGGGGCGAACTGCTGGCCGTGATGAGCGCGGGGGCGTATGGCTTCGCGATGGCCTCGAATTACAACTCCCGTCCGCGCGTCCCCGAGGTTCTGGTCCGGGGAGGCGAATATTCGGTCATCCGGAAGCGCGAGCGCTACGAAGACTTGATCAGCGGCGAGACGATTCCTGAGCGGCTGATCGCGGGCTGAAGGACTTGCGGCGGGGCGAAGGACGGAAAACACGACATTCAAAGCAACGGGTCGAATCAAGACCTTTGTATCATGTCATTTGGAGGAGCGCAAGCGACGAGAAATCTTAGTGATGGTTGTTGCTTAAAGATTTTTACCTTCGGTCGAAATGACAAAATAGCGTCCCAGCCCGCCACAGGCGGACCTGAATCAGGAAGTAACTTGCCATAAGCGGGTTTTGTTTTT